>CACLXS010000027.1 GCA_902610905.1 uncultured SAR86 cluster bacterium | reverse complement strand
TTTTCCTCTGACAACACTTAAACCAGCAAGTCTTGTAAGAGCTATTGCTATATTACTGTCACCAGTTCTCTCTATATCGCTTTCATCTAAAATAGCACTTATTTCAGACGAATCTCTTTTTTCATCCGGAATAAAGGAACCACTTACAACCACTTCTTCAATTTCTTGCGTGAAAAGTGATACAGAAAAGAATGTTACTAGGCTCAAACTCAGGAGCCTGTTTAAGGCTCCTTTATGTGAATTGTTAAATTTATTCATTATTAGCTCCTAATATTGAGTTCTATTATTGTGCACTCGTTACTGCATCTAATGAGCCTTCTAAAGTCCAACCGCGATACCATTGGTCCTCAGCATTAGCAGACTTTAAAGCACCAACATAATTTGCCTCATCAAACCAATCGTCACTTAATACTGTCGCTACATCAACTGCTGTTAATCCAAGTTCAGCAGTACCTGGTATTACATGATTAAGAGTTGGTGAATAAGTACCATTATCTAATGTTTTTGCAGTATAAAAACCGTAAGTAGGTGATGCACCAGTTATATGTGCTATCAACTGAGCTGTTGTTACATTTGCTGCATCTGATTCCATTTCAGCTAATGCGTTATCAACAATGTCTGTATTTGTTGTTCCACAGTCAAAACCAACGGAATTAAACGAAACAGCAGGTGTAACTGAGGAGTCATTTACAATCTGCTCATCACCTTTACCATCACCTTGAATACAGTAGTTCTGAGCAACAACTAGACCGTTATAGTATTGACCAGAAACACCTTCTTTTAAATGTATACCATTATTTTTGTTATTTGAAACAAAAGTAAAGTTAGCTATTTTTGGGTTGGTTCTTGGTTCTGTTCCCCAAGTATACGTTTCAGTACTATCTTTATCTTTGTTATCACTTTCAACAAGCTTATCACCAGCACCATCGTTTCTTGTTACTTGAGAGACAATAACGTGCTGCATTCTACCGTTATAACCCTCATCAAGGTCGATACTATCATCTGATGCACCTGTAATTACGAGGTATTTAACATCTACAGATCCACCAAACATCTCAACACCATCGTCAGAATTGTTGTGGACTTGAACATATTCAACTGTGGTACCACTTCCAACACCACCAAAGGTAATACCATTAAGTTCATTATCTAAACCGATCGTATAACCAGCGTATTGAACTCTGACATATTTTAATGTACCAGAGTTATCTGTTGGATCTTCTCCACCAAAGTATGCTGTAGGTGTTACACCTTCAACTTCGTTATCAGCACAGGAATCATCAGTTGGTCTAGCTCCACCAATGTAGGTACAGTTATTACTGATTGCATTTCCGAGAATGACAACACCGCCCCATTGTGCATCAGAAGATGCGATTTGGGTCATACCTAAAAGATCAGATTCAGAAGTCATTACAATTGGTGCAGAAGCTGTACCGATTGCATTAATTTTGTTGCCTCTGTTAACAACTAAGTAGTCATCACCTGATTTACCAAAAACAGTAACTCCTGGTTCGATTGTTAATACTGATTCAGATGCAGAACTATTAGCAACAAGAGATCTGTCAACCCCGACATCAACTCTTCCATCAAGTACGTAGTGAACACCAGCTGTTAGCGTAATTCCTGGAGATGCGATAACACCTGAAACTGAACAAACCTTGACCCCGTTAATAGGAGTTTCTTCAAGTGTTCCCTCAGGACATGAAGCTGAATCAAATATAGAACCTGTTAAAGTCCAACCACCATCAGCTTCTTCTAAAGCCCAGTTTGATGTTTTAGTTGAACCTGGAACAAATGCACCTACATAATTTGTGCCATCAAACCAAGGATCAAGACCCCAGTCGGCAGCTTCGTTGTCTTCGTTAATTGCATTAAATCTACAAGGGCCGTGGGCTTGTTGACCAGCAAGGTCGACATTAGCACTTACAGCAACACACATAGCTTTAAGTGGCTTATCTCCAACATCGGCATCATCATCATCAAGAATATCACCTGAACCAGTCATAACTGTGGTTGCATTTAATCCATTTTCAAGTGAACCATTGAAAGCATCACTTACTACAGATGATACGTCTGCTTCAACTAATCCTGTTGAGTAAAGTTTAGCAGATGCTTCTATTTGAGCAGATGTTATAGCATCAACACCAGATGAGCTAGCGAAAACATCAGAGTAGCAATTTGCATAAACATTGT
>CACLXS010000026.1 GCA_902610905.1 uncultured SAR86 cluster bacterium | reverse complement strand
TCAAAACTCTTGTTGGAGCATGGCTTAGTGATGATATAGACTCCAATGATAAAGAAGTAGAAGACTTAATTAAGCTAGCAAACAATGGTCTTGTTGATATTGCTGCTGTTGGTAATGAAGTGATATACAGAAACGAATTAGAAGAAGACCAACTAATTTCATATATTAATCATGTTAAGGAGAGTATTAATAACATTCCTGTTGGCTATGTAGATGCATACTATGAGTTCAGAGATAGACCTAATATAACTAATGCTTGTGATGTGATTCTAGCTAATTGTTACCCTTTTTGGGAGGGTTGTGCAGCAGAATATTCATTGTTATATATGAAAGATATGTATTACGAAGCTATCAAAGCATCGAATGGTAAAAAAGTAATTATTACTGAAACAGGATGGCCTTCTAAAGGTAGTGATTTATGGGGAGCTCATCCATCTTATACAAATTACTTAAAGTACTTTATCAATGCGCAACTTTGGTCAAAAGACCAAGGTATTGATATGTTCTATTTTTCATCTTTTGATGAGTCTTGGAAAATAGAAGCAGAGGGTGATGTGGGAGCCTATTGGGGGCTTTGGGATAAGGATGAGGTAATTAAGTTTTAAAATATAAAAACTTATTTGTCTAAGTACTTATTTAATAATTTTTGTGTATAATTGCACTCCATTATGGCAGATAAAAAACAAACTAAAGTATATTTAATTCCTGAAGGCGAGACTCGTGATAGTCATACCTATCATTACACAGCTATTAAAACTAGAAAGTTTGCTCTTGAGAATAAGAAGATGAGAATGAAAAAGTTTAATCCAGCTAAAAGAGTTCACGAGTGGTTTGTAGAAGCTAAATTACCACCTCATAATTAATATCAGTCTTCTAATCTTAGTTTAGTAGAAGATATATCATCTCTAAAGCTTGCTTCATCAAAACCAGTACATCTGTGTTTTATTCCCTCTGGCATAATAATATCTCTTAAAGATATAAATTTGTCTCCTACCATTCGGCCAAACACTAGAAAATGAATATTATGATCATTAAACCTTTCAATATGATTTAGCATATCTTTTTTATTTAGATAGAATTTTTCATCGAATACTCTCATAAAAGTATCTGCTCCAATAATAAATACACTATTGGGGAACATTTCTGCTTTTTCACTAAATCTTCCTGCTGATGTCATAACCCAACTATCATTATTATCAAATTGATCAAGTGTTCTTTTGATCTCATAAAAAGTTAACGGGGGCTTATCTGCATTCTTAGCACAAATCTCAAAAGTAGCTCTCATGCCAGTTCTTTTTTCAGCCATCTCTCTCATTTTTAAGTGGCCATCATGTAATGGGTTGAAAGATCCAGGAAAAATTAATTCAGGGGTAGCTTTATCGCTTGAAACATAATTTATTTCATTATTTAAAAGTTTTCTCCAAGATTTTTCAGCACTTATTGTCTCAATATCTACATTTTCTTGGTGTTCTGGGTAATTATTTTTAATTGAACAAGCTTCTGCAATTAAACATAAAACATATTCTGTTATAAGTTCTTCTTCTTCCTCTCTAGATCTTTTATTTTTTTCAAGTATGCAAGAAATTGTCTTGGTATAAGAATGAGTTTGCAAAACTATAAAAAATTTGTGATCACCAATTTTTTTGTATGTAGTTGCAAGACTTGCAGTCACAGCAATTCCAACTAAATACTTAGTTCTTGTATTAGGCTCAATTTGTAATGATTTTTTATATGCGTTTGCTGACATACTTAAACAGGTATTAAGAGAGCAATAATGATCTGGTTTTTTATTTAAAAATAGATCCATTGATTTTTTTGAATAGGGCACATACGTTTCAAGAATGGTATTACTTGCCCCAGGCACCTTAAGCAGCCATGATATGGCATTAGTGCCTCCGCCACTAGATACATAAGTAATTTTATATTTAGACTCATGTATTTTTCTTATGAGATTTGTTCTATCTTGCATTGATATTCATTAAATTTAGTTGCATTTTAACCTATTAAATAATTTCATTGCTAAAATGTATTTATGAAATATTTCTTAAAACTATTTTTGCTTTTGACTTGTCCAGTTTGGATAAGTGCATCTGAAATAAATCAAACAACTTTTGCATACTGGAATAAGCCTGATGTTGAGATTTACTATATAAGTCCTGACGTTATAGATGAAAATACTAAAGTTATATTTGTAATTCATGGAAATAGCAGAAATGCTGAAGAGTATCTTTCAGAATGGAGGCCATATATAGCAAATAAAAATGTGATAGTTGTTGCGCCTAAATTTACTAAAGAAAGTTTTAAATATTTTGCTCTTCTTGAAATGGCCCAAATATCAGGAAAAGTAAATAAAAATGAAAGTGAATATATTAATAATTCAATTTCTTTAATTTTTAATTTTATTAAAAGTAAATTTTCATTAAATACACAAACTTATAATATGTTTGGTCATTCTGCAGGAGCTCAGTTCACACATAGATATATGCTTTTAAGTGATGATAAAAGAATTTCAAACGCAGTAATTGCTAATGCTGGCTGGTATACATTTATATCTAATACTGAATTTCCATATGGAATTAAGAATTCACCAATAAAAATTTCTAATGACCATATGCGCTGGTATACAGCTAGTAAGGTAAATTTGCTTATTGGAAGTGATGATATTGGTTT
>CACLXS010000025.1 GCA_902610905.1 uncultured SAR86 cluster bacterium | reverse complement strand
AACAAAACTTTTGAACTATTGATTTATGAGCAATTTCTGTGCAAATTAAAGAATTATTTATTATTCAAATAATCTTTTAAAGCGAGCTTGTCAGCTTTCATATCAGCTGTAAAAGCATTAAAAAGTTTTTGTTCTTGATTGGGCATGAGCCCTTTGGCCATATTTTTAATTTGCTGATAAAACCATGCCATTGAAGCAAACGCATTGATTACTTTTATTAAAGTAAATGGGCTTGAAGGAGATAAAATGTATGGCCCTAAGGATAGAGTTTTTTCAAAACTTGGTAATGTTTCTAGCTCTCCAGATAGCATTTTTTTTATACAATATGGGTCTGCGCATAGAGGCCTGCCAATACCAACTATTTGGCAAACATTACTTTGTAAAGCATCATTGATGCCTTCCCTAGTTCTAAAACCACCTGTAACCATCAAAGGTATAGAAACTGCTTTTCTAATATCTTGAGCGTATTCAAGAAAATAAGCCTCGCGAGCAATAGTGCTTTCTTTTCTTTTTTCACTTCTTTTAGCGTTAATAGATGCTTCTACACCAATAAGCTTAGGCTGTTCGTATGTTCCTCCTGAAATTTCAATAATATCTACTCCTGCATTTTCTAGCATTTGGGCTACCTTTATACTCTCATCTGGACTAAATCCACCTTTCTGAAAGTCTGCAGAATTTAATTTGACTGAAATAGGGAAATCTTCACCAACTTCTTGTCTACATCTCTTAATAATTTCTAAATGAATTCTTGCTCTATTTTCTATGCTGCCGCCCCATGCATCGGTTCTATTATTAATATCTGGTGATAAAAATTCAGATAAAAGATATCCATGAGCAGAATGAAATTGCACACCGGTAAAACCTGTATCCCTAGCAATTTTTGCGGTAAAAACAAATCTATCAATTACATCAAGAATATCCTCCTCAGTCATAGGTGTTGGGGTACCAAAATTCTTTCCAGGAATCTTTAGTCCAATATCTGAGGGCGCCATGGGTGAAGAATTTATTTCACCAGGGGTTTGTCTGCCAGCATGAGATATTTGCATCCATAATTGTGTATTGTTTTTTGTTCCTGCTCTTGCCCATGTATTCAAAGCATCAAGTTGGTCTTTATAATTATTTTGATCTATAGCAACATTTGCTGGGCCCTCAAGATTTCTTCGGTCAACTTGAACATTTCCAGTAAGAGAAATGCCTATATCACCCTCTGCCCATCTTTCGTAAAGATTTGCATGGCCTTGATGTGCAAGATTATTACCTTTAGCAATGCGTTCAGTCATTGCTGCTTTACAAACTCGATTTTTAATAACCTGACCACAAGGCAAAGTAAAAGATTCATTTATTAAATTTTGCATTAAGCTTCCCCTAAATATTAGATTACAAATTAGATGATTCTATTAGAGATTTCAATAAAAAAAGATTTTTTAAAAGTATATTTGATGGTGGGCCCGGGAGGACTCAAACCTTCAACAAATGGATTATGAGTCATATATTTATCTTAAATGGCTTAAGCGGCAATCTCTTTTTTATTTTTTATAGGGCTTAAGGCTTCAAGAAACTGATTAGTTACCTTTTTCCATGAGTGCTTTTTAGCAAAACTAATACAAGAATTAGAATTAACCTTGATTGCTTTTTGTATTGCATATTCGAGATCGTCAGATAAATATCCATTCAAATTATTTAGAATCACATCTATCGGACCTGTCACAGGGTATGCAGCTACTGGAGTCCCGCATGCTAGAGATTCAATCATCACAATTCCATATGTATCTGTCTTTGAAGGAAAAACGAAGCATGAAGCTCCAGAATACCATTGTGCTAGATCTTCTTTATACTTGTAACCAAGAAAAAGTACGTCTGGATATTTGCTTTTAAGTTGTGATAACTGAGGTCCTTTACCAATAACTACTTTTTTTAAATGAGATTTTATTTTTAAAAAATCTTCAATGCTTTTTTCATAAGAAACCCTTCCCACATAGAGCAAATAGTCATAATCGACAGGAGAAGTTCTTGGCTTAAAAATATCTAAATCAATAGCTCTAGTCCAAGTTTTAAGATTTTTAAAACCTCTTTGAATTAACTCATCTTTCTGTGAAGTTGTATTTACAAGTGTATTGATGGCTCCACTATGAAACCATTTTAAATAGCTATAGGTTATTTCAATAGGAAAATTTATTCTTGCCTTGAGATATTCTGGAAATTTAGTGTGGATAGCTGTGGTAAATTGTATTTTATGTTTTCTACACAGTATTCTAGCCCTAAGACCTAACGGGCCTTCTGTTGAAATATGAATGCAGTCATAATTTTCATTAAGAACATATTTTTTTAGCTGATTGGTCTCGATGGCAATTTTAATTTCGGAATAACCAACTAAGGGTATTGATTTAAATAAGCTTGGTTCAACAATATCAACTTGATGTCCTGCATTTATCAATTCCTTTTTTACGTTGGAAAGCGTTGTAACAACCCCATTAACTTGAGGATGCCATGCATCTGTAACTATTAAAATTTTCATAATTAAGAAGCCTTTAATAACTTAAATTCTTGATTTTCAATTGCACGCCAATCAATTAATTTAAATTGACCGTTATGATCTTCGATTAAAGCGGTTACAGACTCGACCCAATCGCCAGTATTATAATAATCCACACCGTCAATTGATTTAATTTCTGCTTTATGGATGTGGCCACAAACTATTCCATCAAAACCTCTAGAGTTACACTCTTTTACTAAGCTTTCCTCATAGTCAGAAGCTTTATTGACTAATTGTTTTGCTTTATCTTTTAGGTACTTGGATAAGGACCAATGCCCGTATCCCAGTCTTGCTCGAAAATAGTTAAGTATTTTATTGAGCGACAATAAAAGGGTATAAATTTTGTCTCCAAGTATTGATAAATG
>CACLXS010000024.1 GCA_902610905.1 uncultured SAR86 cluster bacterium | reverse complement strand
GAGAGAACAATTCAAATGGTTCAATTACGAGAAGTATCTCAAAATGAAAAGATTATTTTTCCAATAATGTTATTTCTATTAGTTGGCTTACTACTTCCAAGTGCTGCACCATTGTTAGGAATGCTATGTCTTGGTAATTTAATGAAAGAGTCACTTGTTGTTGATCGACTAAGTGATGTTGCACAAAATTCGTTAATTAATATAGTAACTATATTTCTAGGTTTATCTGTTGGATCTAAACTAGCTGCAGATAAGTTTTTAAGCCCTGAGACACTTGGTATTTTGATTCTTGGCATGATTGCATTTGCAATAGGAACAGCTGCAGGTGTTCTTGTGGCTAAACTCGTTAACGTATTTAGTAAAACAAAAATAAATCCATTAATTGGAGCTGCTGGTGTTTCTGCAGTACCAATGGCCGCTAGAGTTGTTAATAAAGTTGGTTTGGAGTATAACTCTCAAAATCATTTATTAATGCATGCAATGGGACCAAACATTGCAGGTGTTATTGGATCTGCTGTTGCAGCAGGTGTAATGATTAAGTTTTTAGGTTAGCAAATTTCAGACGAAAAAAAACAGAGACTAGCTCTGTTTCTTTAAGTTCGAGTTCCTTAGGGGTCCTGAGTGAGATTTTCTCCGGCTCCTTGAATTCTTTCTCTTGAATTCTTGGTGGGTTTGTAAGCTATTTTTTATCATGCACTCTTACAAACGCTTTCACCCTATGGGCTCTACCCTCTTGTTTCTCTCTAACTCCCGTCTGCAGTTGTTTGTTAGTCGGAATCAAGCTGGTCTATTAAATATACTCTTTTGAAATTTAATGTCAACACTTTTGTATAGAAAAATTAATTTATTTTTTGAATAATAAAAAACAATAAATAACTTAGCCAATTAACAATATGATTATCAAAATTTAGATAAAAAAAAGGGTTGCATTTGCAACCCTTTTTATATTCAATAAATGAATTATAGATCCCAACTAAAGCCTACAGTAGTAACCATTCCATATATTGGATGAAGGTTTCTTCTATATTCTCCTGCTGAATCAAGAGGTGGATCATTAGCTTCAGCATTTCTGATTGTTAATGAAATATCTAACCCATCAACTTGTGGAACTGAATATACTCCTCTTAAGTTTATCTGCGTCCATTCATCAATTGATCCTACAGCGACATAATTTGCGTCATAATCATCTGCCATAGCATCAATATATTCATATTGAAGAGACAAATAGAGCTCTGGCATAACTTTTAAAGCATGACCAACATCCATTGTATATCTGTAATTAGGTATTGATGTAAGACCAACAAAATTTACAACAGGACCATTATAAAAAGCTTCTTCCTCACTTTTATCCATATCAATCATGCTGAAATTAACATCAAAGTCACCAACTGCAGTCTCATATAAACCAGAATATTTAACATCTACACCCGATGCTATTTTAGAGTTTCCGTTTATATCATTGTATCTACACTCGGTAAGCTTGCCTGATGCGTTTCTATCACATGTAGCTCCTTGAGCTGCTAATGTAGCAGTATAGCTAGCACCTAATAGTTCTGAATCAATAATATCTTGAACTGTAATTGAGGTTATAAGACTATCAATTTCAGTCTCAAAGAAATCAATCGCTACAGAATGATTGCCACGCTCATAAATAATACCAAAGTTTTTAGATTCTGATTCCTCAGGACCTAGATTTGGATTAGCAGAAATATATGTGTTCACTTGTAGTTCTCTACATTCATCTCTAGCAGTTCCTTCCTGCTCACAATATACATAATCAGTATGTTCTTCAGCACTAAAAGTGGTATTTGCAACTAATGAGCCAAGATCAGGAGCACGGAAACCAGTCCCAAATGATGCTCTTAATGTTAGTCCTTCCATTACCTCATATAGACCTTTAATTGTGTAGGAAGTATTCCTTCCAAAATCACTATAATCATCATTACGAACTGCTAGCTGAACTTCACCTCTTCCGTCCATGATGGGAGTTTTAGTTTCTACAAACAAAGCCGTATAAGATCTTGATGTTCCATCTGAATTACCAGCTGATCCACCAACGTTTCCAACCTCACTTTGCTTGTCAAATATATTTTCATATCTATATTCAGCATCTTGAATACCAGCTGCAAAATCAGTATCAGGAAGCATTTCAAGATTTAGTGGTCCACTAATTGTAAACTCTGTACTTTTGAAATTAGTTCTAGCTGTTTGTGCAGGACTTGCAGTATAGTAAGCTACAACATCAGGATGGAATAAACTTGTTTGGTCTTTAAAAGTACCAGCACCGCCAGGTGCAAAAGCTGCTGCAGCTTCTGTATATTCTGGTTTTTGTAGATAACAACACTCGTAAGTATCATAGTCAGTTTTATTAAATTGATATGAAAAATCCCATGAATAATCACCTACATCTCCCTTCAATCCAATTACAGCATTTCCACCCCAATCAGTTCTCCATGATGCTCTTGGACCTATTTCAATAAATCTTTTTCTAAGATCAGTTGTTGCATCTAAACCCATTATGACCTGTTCAGGACGATCTCCTTCAGCCGGGACAACAACATTGGCTAAACCAGCAGGAAAATCTGCAATAAATGCTGCTGGAGGCGCATACCTTCCAAAAGACTCACTTCTTGAAATAATGAAAGAAGTATATAAATTTACATTATCTGATATATCTTTATCATAATTTAATGTAAAAGCATCAAAATTTTTACCAGCATTTTGAGCCATGATTTGTGTATAATCAAAAGCACATGCATAGTCGTTTACTAAACCATCTTCAGCTCCAGAAGAACCATTTGTATAAATAGTTCCGTTTTCTACAAATCTTGCATCACCTGGACATTCAGCTGCAGGAAGCATCTGACCCTCTTTTAGCCATGGGTAAAGAACAGAATCCTCTTGTAAAATATAATTCCATGCATAGGTAGAAACTTCAAAAGCAGATC
>CACLXS010000023.1 GCA_902610905.1 uncultured SAR86 cluster bacterium | reverse complement strand
TTTTGTTATTAAGCCACCATCATTCTTAACCCCAACACAATCTTCTTCATTGACGAAGTTCATAGGAATAACAACTTTCAGTTTAGTTTTTCTAGACACTCTTTGAAAATCAGCGTGAAGAAATTTGCCTTTAGCAGGATCTCTTTGAAGCTCTTTTAATACAACTTTCTCTTCAAGATCACCATTTTTAATTAGAAGAACCTGAGTATAAAACAGCTCATTTTGAGAGGCTTTAGTAAGCTCATTAAGATGTAACTTTAAATTTAAAGATTCTTTTTCATCTCCATAAACTATTGCTGGAACCATTCCGTCAACTTTTCTAATAACTCTAGCTTTATTAGATCCAGTTCTTTCTCTTGTTTCAGCATTTAAAACTATTTGATTACTCATAATATCCTCTTATATAAACATCTCACTTAGAGATTCTTCATTGCTTAATCTTATGATGCATTCTGCAATTGTCGCACCTAAAGAAATGACGCGTATTTTACTGCATTTTTTACCTTCATGTGACAATGGAATTGAATTTGTTACAACAAGTTCATCAATTTCTGACTTATTTAATCTTTCTATAGCTGGACCAGAGAGCACAGGGTGAGTGATATATGCTTTTACACCTGCTGCACCACGATCTTTTAATGCTTTAGCAGCATTACACAGTGTTCCAGCTGTATCAATTATATCGTCGGGCACTATACATACTTTACCCTCAATATCACCAATAATATTCATTACTTCTGATTGGTTTGCTGCAGCTCTTCTTTTGTCTATGATTGCTAAATCAGCATCATTTAATTGTTTAGCAAGAGCTCTAGATCTTACTACACCACCAACATCTGGTGAAACTACAACAATATTATTATCTGGATTATTTTCTTTAATATCATCAACCATTAATTTAGTCGCATATACATTATCAGCAGGCATATCAAAAAAACCTTGGATTGTCTCAGAATGAAGATCTACAGTTAAAACTCTATCTATCCCAACAGAATAAAACATATCAGCTACAACTTTCGCACTAATTGGTACCCTTGCAGACCTAACTCTTCTGTCTTGCCTCGCATAACCGTAATAGGGAACAATGGCTGTAATTCTTGATGCGGATGATCGTTTAAGAGCATCTGCAAGCAACATTAATTCCATTAAATTTTTATTTGAAGGAGCGCATGTAGATTGAATTATAAAAGTATCATGACCTCTTACATTATCTTCAATTTGAACCTTTATTTCTCCATCCGAGAAATACCCAACATCTGCTTTAGATATTTTAATATCTAATATTTTTGCAACCTCATTAGCTAACTCTGGATTTGCTGTTCCAGTGAAAAGATCTAGGATTTGTTTGCTCATTCTTTACCCCTCTTAATTGGCTGGGGTGGTAGGATTCGAACCTACGCATGACGGGATCAAAACCCGTTGCCTTACCGCTTGGCTACACCCCAATACTACACAAACTCCTTTAAAGGCGAATATTGTAATGGTTTAGCTAAAAAGAATCTCCAATTACTTGGAATTATTTTTAAAATTTTATCTTTTTGAGCATCACTATTATATTTTATAAACATGGTTGAACCGCTACCCGATAGATAAATCTTATGTTTTTTTGAATTTTTTTTATAAAAATCTTCTACCTCTTGATTACTCTTTAAAAAAATTCCCCAAAAAGAATTTTGGCCATCTTTTAATAATGCATTTTTATTTTTTTTTGATTTCTCATAATCTGAGAACATTTTTTGTGTTGAATTAAATATCTTAGGGTCAATGATGATATATTTTGAAATATCAGATTCTTTCTCTTGAAAAATATCACCAATACCAGATGCAAATGCATTTTTACAATTTATAAAAAATGGAACATCCGCACCTATTGTTCTTCCAATATTCATCATTTGATCTTGGTTTAAATTCAGGCCCCACATCTTATTTAAAACCATTATAGTTGAAGCTGCATTTGAGCTACCACCGCCAAGACCTGCACCTATCGGAATATTTTTTTTAATTGTAATTTTAACTCCAAAATTTTTCTTAGATAGCTCTTGCAAAGACACTGCAGCCTTATAAATTGTATTTTCTTTTGCATTTAATGAAGAGTTATTGGTATCAATCAAGATACCATCTTTTGCTTGTTCAAAAGTCATAAAATCATACAAATCAATATATTGAAATGAAGTATCCAGATTATGATAACCATCAGAATTTTTATCTAATATTTTCAAATGAAGATTAATCTTTGCTGGCGAGCTTATTGAGACCTTCATTTTTTGTTTAAATACCCGTTAATTAAATTTTCTTGGTAAGAGATAGAAAAATTTACCTTATTGTCTTTTCTGCTGCATGTAAAATCAAAATATGAACCTTCAATCAGTTCATTAATATTAAAGCCTCTTGATGAAAGGCATTGTCTCAACCAATACTTGAAATTTCTGTTTACAGTACCAGGTATATAAAAAGGATTACTGTTTTTAGTTGGCATTATGTTTAAATTTTTGTTCTCATTAGCTTCAATAATCAAGACATTTCCATAAAGAGGCTTCTTAAGTTGTATAATAGAATCTAGTTTAGATAAGCTTATAACTATATTTAGTGATACTGGTTCAACATTGCTTGATTCAACCAGCAACTTGCCTGAATAAACGTTGTATTTATTATCTTTGTTAATAGTTGAGCAAGAGACAGTTATACAAACAAGCACATAAATAAATTTTTTTATAATGAAATTACAGTTATTTGGCATAAATCATAAAACTTCAAATGTTTCTGAAAGAGAGCAATTCATTATAAATGAGTCCAATCAAATTTTATTAAATACTTTCTTAAAAGAAAAATTTAAAGAAAAGATAGACTCTTTTTTTGGTGTTTCTACTTGCAACAGAACCGAAGCTTATTTTCTAGCTGATTCTGGACTTGTTAATGAAATTCTTAATGAAACATTAATATTTTTTGAAATAAATCATATTCAAAAAGAAAGCTTTTATATCCTTGAAAACCAGGATGCATTGATACATATGTGTAAAGTTGCATCAGGAATAGACTCTCAAGTACTTGGAGAACAAGAAATATTTGGACAATTTAAAAAAGCTATAGAGGCTGCAATACATGCAGATATAGCCAAACCCAGTCTCTTAAGTTACACAAAAAAAGTTATCGAGATAGTAAAAAAAGTTAGAACACAGACAAATATAGGATTAAATCCATTATCTGTTAGTGGATTGTCGTTAAATTTAGTAAAAAATATCTTTGAGGAACCTCAAAATCAAAACGTTCTTATACTTGGAGCTGGATCATTGGCGCACGCTATTATTGATGAGCTTATTAATAAAGGCATAACTAATATTCGAGCAGTAAATAGAAGTAAAAAAATAATAAAAATAAATAATGATCATGAGATAGTGCCATCATCTTTAAATACTTTGCATAGAGAATTAGAGTTTGCTGATATCGTAATAGCCTCGGCTACTACTGATCTTCCTTTAATTGGTAAAGGCTCTATAGAAAAAGCTCTTAAAGTTCGAAGAAACAAACCAATGCTTTTAATTGATTTAGCAGTCCCAAGAAATATTGAGGAAGAAATTAAGAATATAGAGCAAGCATATTTATTTTCAATTGACGATATAGAAAAAATTACGCAGGACAATTATGGTCAAAGAGTAATAGAGGCTGAGAAAGCTCTTAACATAATTGTACTTGAGTCTCAGGATGCCCTTAAATCAATTCATGAAAAAATAACTAAAGATAAAGTTCAAATAAAATTAGAATCGTTTTTAGATAAGCTTTCAGACGAAGAGATAAAAAGGTTTAAATCCGCAGAGGATTTAAAACAAATGATAATGAATTTATCAATAATAAAATATGAAGATAAATCTTTAGATGAAGTCTTAGATATTAAAAATATTGATAATCATGTAATTGAGTCAATGTTTAAAAGGTATATTGATAATGCATGATTCAATGAAGGCAAAGCTCTCAAAACTTCAGGAAAGGCTTGCTGAAATCCAGAAGCTATTAATAGACTCTGAGACTATTAAAGATATGGATAACTACACTTTGCTTAATAAAGAGTTTGCAGATTTAAAG
>CACLXS010000022.1 GCA_902610905.1 uncultured SAR86 cluster bacterium | reverse complement strand
TGAGACTATTTCTAGTGAGACTGGAGCCTCAATTGCTGATGTTATAGTTCTGGCTGGTAATGTTGCTATTGAAATGGCAACTGGAAAAAAGGTTCCATTCACTCCTGGTAGAGGGGATGCAACTGAAGATCAAACTGATGCAGCATCATTTGATGTACTAGAACCACATTCGGATGGTTTTAGAAACTTCCACAAATCAGGTATCAATGTTACCCCAGAGGAAATGATGTTAGATAAAGCACAATTGTTAAATTTAACTGCACCAGAAATGACAGTATTGCTTGGTGGAATGAGATCCTTAGGTATTAGTTCAAGTGGACATGGTATTTTTACAAGTGATACAAATACAATGACGAATGATTACTTTGACACTTTGTTAGATATGTCTGTTCAATGGAAGCCTAACGGAACTGGAAACTCTTATGAGGCATTTGATAGATCAACCGGTGATAAAGTTAGATCTGCTACTAGATCTGATTTAGTTTTTGGATCAAATTCTCAATTAAGAGCAATAGCAGAAGTTTATGCATCCAGCGATGCTGAAGATAAATTTGTTGGTGACTTTATTTCAGCATGGAACAAGGTCATGAATGCTGATAGGTTTGACGTTCAATAAATAATACTCAGGTGCTTTTATAGCACCTGAGCTTTTATATTATTTCAATAAGCTTATAATCCTTACCGTATGGATAAAGATTTATGGACCAAAATTCAAGATGAGATTAAGCTAAGAGTTGAAGCAGAACCTTCTCTTGGCTCTTTTTTATATTCACTTGTTTTATCTCAAAAAGATTTAATTGGCGCAGTTGCATCAATTCTAGCTTCCAAACTTCATAGTGACGCTCTATCTGCAATGGATATAAAAAAATTTATTTTAGAAGTTTATAGAGATTGTAAAGATATAGAAAAAAATCTAGAAGAAGATATAAAGTTTTTTATGGATCATGATCCTGCCTGTAAATATTTTTCCACACCATTACTTTTTTATAAGGGCTTTTTAGGTCTAGCAACCTATAGGGCGGCACATTGTTTGTGGAATAATGATCGTCATACTATGGCGCTTTTCTTTCAAAACAGAGCTTCAGAAGTCTTTGGAGTAGACATCCATCCAGCTGCAAAAATTGGAGGAGCAGTTATGATTGATCATGCTACCGGTGTTGTCATTGGTGAAACTTGCAAGATTGAATCTGAGGTTTCAATTTTTCAAGGAGTAACTTTAGGTGGCAAAGGTTTTGAATCAGGAAAAAGGCATCCAAATATTAAAAAAGGTGCATCAATTTTTGCTGCTAGTACTATTCTTGGTGACATCACTATAGGAGAGGGGGCAATTGTAGCAGCTGGCAGCCTTGTACTTAAGGATGTCCCTGAAAACACTACCGTCGCTGGAGTTCCTGCTAAAATTATTTCTTAATCTGATTACCTGACTTTTGCTGCTGAAAAACCTTGATAGCTTTGATAAATATAAACAAGGCACACTAAAAGAATATTCACATATAGCTGACTGCTTAGAAGTGTTGTTGAAAGTAGATTTATATTAAGTACTCCAAATAATTCAATACTTAAAATACCTAAAACTGAAAACATTAATATTATAAAATACATATACTTTTTACCTTCTAACAAAAGACCAGTCATTGAGCTCAAAGCAGTTATAGCAATGGCATATATAAAGATTTCGTTATATGTAATTTGAGATAAGAAAAATAAGACTGAAGTTGAGACCGTGCCAGTAAATATAAGCTGCAAAAAGCTAAAAATCTTTATATCTGATGTGATCTCAGGATTATATTTTACATAAAAATCATTTGAATCTTTTTCTTCTATACAATCTTCAGGTTTCCAGTAAGTTTTTGAAAACCACACCTTGATCTTATCGCTTAATTTTTTAGTTTTTATGGAGTCTTTAAACATAGTTGTAAAAATTTGAAAATTTGCCCATATAGGATTCCAACTCTTAAGCGCACTTACAGTTCCATAAATTGGCTTTATTTCAGGATCTCTTGGAATATATGTTCCAAACATACGATCCCATATAATAAATACTCCACCATAGTTGGCATCAATATACTCTTTATTTTTAGCATGATGAATACCGTGATTCATAGGAGTAATAAATATTTTCTCTAAAAAACCCAGATGACCTATATGCTCAGTATGAACCCAAAATTGATATACCAAATTAATACCTGCCACAGTTATAAATACCTCTCCCGGAACTCCAAGGAATATCATTGGCAGATAAAAAACCCATTTCCATAGCCAGCCAGTACTTGTTTGTCTCAAAGCTGTAGATAGATTAAATTCCTCACCATGATGATGTACACTATGAGTTGCCCATAAAATTTTTATTTCATGATGCATTCTATGCATCCAGTAATAAGAAAGGTCATATAGAAGAAATGCAATAATCCAAGTAATTGGGTTTTTAATTGACAAGAGCCCAACATTAAAATATTTACTGATATAGACAAAAATTAGACTTTGCATGCCAAGATTGAGCATGGTTGGATATCTACTAATCATTCCAATTGATAAACTAGTAAAGGTATCATTTAACCTATAGTTGCTTTTACCCTTATATACACCATAACAGTACTCGATAAGAATAAGCAGCATGAAAACCGGTATTGCAAAAGTAATAATCGAAGATTTGTCTGTAACTATCATTGGAAATATTGTTAATTATTTACATTTTAGGTATTAGCATTTAAATATGCAATAGCACCAATGGCGTTTCCAAAATCCTGGTTTTCCATGTAATTGCCTTTGACACCAGCCAAATTAAGTCTTTTTTCTATTCCATTTTTAACTGTATTTAATGTAGAGACTCTCCCAATGAAATAGATATTATCAACACCTAGCAGTAAAGCATTTAGATAGGCTACAGTTCCAATAACTTCTCCGACCATGTTAGATAAAGAGGAAGCTATATCATTGTAACTTAAATTAGAGCTATTTCTAGCTTTAGAAAAGTTAGAGGCTGTTATCTCTGGGTCAAGAGCACCAATATTATTTACAACTTCACCAATTAATGAATCTAGATTATTTTTATCACCAATTGTAGCCAATTCTTCAATTTCATTTGGCTTGTTTGTATCTATAGTTAGTTTTGATAAGCCTTGCAATGTTCCACCTCCGATAGATATTCCACCCAAATGAGTAAATTCTTTATTTATATAACCAACACAGGCAGTACCTGTTCCAGTGCTTACTACCATAAATTTACAATCCTTTATTTCATATAGCTCTCTAGCGCCATAACCTATTGCTTGAACTTCATTAATTTTTACTAATGGTATTGAATCAATAGAATTTTCAAGATCACTAGACTTTCCACCGGTAACAGCAATTTTAGTTACTTGATTTATATCAACTTTTAAATCGTTGAGAATTTTTAAGATAAATGAAGTCTCAACTTTTTCCGATGGAAATGAATGAAATTCCATTTGATTATTTTTTTCAATGACTATATCAGTATTAGTAATTCCAAAGTCAAAAGCAATTTTTATAAGCATAATTGGATTTTATCTACTTGCATTTGTCTCTTGCCATACCATTGGTATTTGTTGTTGTGGATTAAAAACCATGGGACCCTCTAAAGGGTATGCGTTTGCAGCTTGATCAATTTCTTCTTTACTTATGTGATCACTTGGTACGAGTTTAAAGACATCAAGACCTCTTGTAATCTCAGTACCATAAATGTAACCGTCATAATAGTATGCAGACCAATAACCTCCAGTAATTAGTATATCTTTATCAATTGGGCCTCTATCAAAGTATGCTATTTCTTTAGGGTTTGATGAATCAGTAAAATCCATTATAGAAATCCCACCTTGATACCATGCTTGAACAAAAATATCACGACCAGGAATTGGAATTATCGATCCATTGTGAGCAACACAATTTTCAGTTTCTACCTGTGGAGCAGGCATTTTATAATGACTTCTAAACTCAAGTTTATTATCAACTATGTCATAAATAGCATCAGCTCCCCAGTCAAGAGGATCCCAAGCTCTACATCTCGCTCTGCCGCCGCCGCCCCATTCATCAGTAAAAATTACTTTAGAACCATCATTATTAAATGTAGCAGAATGCCAATATGCAAAACCTATATCTGTAACAACATCTAATCTTCTGGGATTATATGGATCACTTATATCAAAAAGAATGCCATTCCCAGAACAAGCTCCAGCAGCAATATTTTTTGATGGAAATACTGTTATATCATGGCATTGGTCTGTAGGACTTGTTTCTTGAGTATCTTCTCCATGATCTCCTCCAATCCAAAGACCACCCAGCACACCAGTTTCTGGATTAGCAAAAACTGCAGGACTACTAACTATTCTTGATTCATGAGGACTATCAATTGGTATTTCAATAACGTCTATTCTAAAGAGGGCAGTTCTATTATCTCCAGCT
>CACLXS010000021.1 GCA_902610905.1 uncultured SAR86 cluster bacterium | reverse complement strand
AATATCTGAAAAAGTTTCTAATGCTATCGCAGAATCAGGAGCTACTTCTATGCAAGATATGAGTAAAGTCATGGGCGTTCTAAAAAATTCAATTCCTGCTGGAACTGCTGATATGGGTTTAGTCAGCAAAATTGTGAAAGAGAATTTATCTTAATATTTGGATAATCATCCATAGGATCAAATTATGGAAAGAAGCAACAACCGAAAGCTCAATCAACTAAGAGATATAACGATTGAACCCAATGTTAATATTCATGCCGAAGGCTCTGTATTAGTTTCTTTTGGGAATACAAAAGTAATTTGTACTGCCACTATAGATTCTAATGTCCCTAGATGGATGAAAGGTAGTGATGAGGGTTGGGTTACTGCAGAATATGGAATGCTTCCAAGATCTACAAATGAAAGAATGAGCAGAGAGGCTGCAAGAGGTAAGCAAAGCGGCAGAACTCAAGAGATTCAAAGATTGATTGGTAGGTCGCTAAGACAAGCAGTAGATCTAAAATACATTAAAGGAAAAACTATAAACATTGATTGTGATGTAATCCAAGCAGACGGAGGAACCAGAACTGCTTCTATTACTGGTGGTTGCGTCGCATTATTCCTAGCTCTTCAAAATCATCATGATGATCATAGAGCAATTAAGAGACATATAGCTGCAGTTTCACTAGGTATATTAAATGATGAAGTTATTCTTGATCTCGATTACAAAGAGGATAGCAGTGCTGAGACAGATTTAAATCTTGTTATGACAGATACACTTGAACTCATAGAAATACAGGGTACTGCTGAGGAAGCACCTTTCTCAAAAGATCAATTAAATCAGATGTTAGAGCTTGGAAGTTCTGCAATTGCTGATATTATTGAAAAACAAAAAGCCTGTTTAAAATAAGTGGAAGATTATCAAAAAAAATTTCTTGAATTATCTTTAAAAACCAAAGTTCTCGAATTTGGTGACTTTACACTAAAATCTGGAAGACAAAGTCCTTATTTTTTTAATGCAGCCAGAATGCTAAATGGTGGGTATCTTTATGAGCTTGCAGATTGCTATAAACAAACAATTGATGCTGCTAATTTAAAGTTTGATTGTATATATGGGCCTGCATACAAAGGTATTTTTCTTGGTTCAATAATTGCCGTGATTCTCGATCAAAATGGTTTTAAATATCCTTTATCATTTAATAGAAAAGAGGTTAAAGACCATGGTGAGGGTGGAAATGTTATTGGTAAAAACCCTTCAGGAGATGTCTTAATTGTTGATGATGTTATATCTGCAGGTACTGCTGCAAAAGAATCTATAGAGATGATTAAATCAGCTGGAGCCTATCCAAAGATAATGCTAGTAGGATTGGATAGACAAGAAAAAGGGAGCGGTAATCTGTCTGCTAGAAGAGAACTTGAAGAAGAATATGACATGAAAGTTATATCTATAATTAATTTAGATACTTTAATAGCGTATTCGGAATCAAATCCAGGCTTTGAAAATCATTTAGATAGACTTCAAGAATACAGAAATCAATGGGGTGCCTAAATGTTTTCAGGCATAGTTTCTCATAAATCTAAGGTATTAAAAGTTGAGAGTTTCAGTGATTTTGTTCGCATTCATGTATCAACTCCTAAAAACTTTAATAAGGGCTTAAAAAAAGGAGCAAGTGTCTCAGTCAATGGAGTATGTCTCACCTCAAAAGATAATGGCAGCAAAAATCTTAAATTTGATGTTATAGAGGAAACATTGTTGAAGACAAATTTAAAACATATCTTAAAGGGTGATATTGTAAATTTAGAAAGGTCAATAAAAGCTTCATCTGAAATAGGAGGTCATCTTATGTCAGGGCATATTCATTTTACTGGAGAGGTAAAAAAAATATTTGAGAAAGAAAATACCAAAGATATGAAAATATCAATTTCAAAAGAATACTCTGATTATATTTTAGAAAAAGGTTACATAGGCATTAATGGTTGCAGTTTAACTATAGGAAAGATTTTTAAAAATCAATTTAATATTCATCTTATCCCCGAAACTCTTAAAGTTACAAATTTAGAAAAACTTGAAGAAAAAGATTTAGTGAATATTGAAATAGATCAATCAACTATAGCTATAGTTGATACCGTTAAGAAAACCCTAGCTACTCAAAAATCTAGATAAAACAGCCATTCGAATTGCGACACCATTTGCAATTTGGTTTCTAATTACTGATTGTTCTGATTGATACACACTTTCAGTAATTTCTACATAATTTACAGGTCCTGGATGCATAACAATTGCATCACCTTTTGCCTGTTCAAGCTTCTCAGATGTAAGTTGATATGCTTGTTTGTATTCATCAAGATTAAGATCAAGAGTTTCTTCAAATCTCTCGTATTGAATTCTTAGCGTCATAACAACATCTGCATCATGAAGCGCAGCATCTAGATCTGCTTCATATCTTCCTAATGCAGGATTAGAATATTTGGTAGACATGCTCGGATGACCACAAAAAGTTAAAGAATTAAATGAAAAATTTGAAATACCTTCAACAAAAGATGATGTTACTCTCGAGTGATCAAGATCTCCAACAATTACTATATTAAGATCATCTATGGAGCCTTTATGATCTATTACAGTCATTAGATCAATCAAGGCCTGAGTAGGATGAGATATGGAGCCTTCTCCCCCATTGATAAATACCATTTCAGGCAAGTATTCTGTGAGATCTCTAATAACAGATTCTGGGTGTCTTAAGACACATAAATCTACGCCCATTAAACTAAGCGCATCTACAGTCTCGTAAATTGACTCACCTTTTTCAACGGATGAATTAGAAATATCAAAACCTATTACAGAACAACCAAGGTTTTTAGCTGCTATTTCAAAAGAAGATTTAGTTCTTGTGCTTGGCTCACAAAAAACATTTGCAATAGTTTTATCTGGAAATAGATTTTCTTTGCGAAAAGAACCATCATCTTGTTTGAAATTTTTTGCGAATTCTATGAGATCTAAAATTTCTTTTTTAGATAAGTCGCTAATTGAAAGAAGATTCTTACTCATGATTTACTAAAACTGCATCCATTTCTACGTTTACTCCAAGCGGCAGAGCTGAAACTTCAACAGTTGCTCTTGCAGGGTAAGGTTCAGAAAAATATTTTTGCATTGTCTCATTAACAACTGCAAAATCATTCATGTTGGTTATATAGATTGTAAGTTTTACAATATCAGCGAGTGATCCTTTGGCTTCTTCGCATATTGCAATAAGATTTTTTAATACCTGCTCTGCCTGATCTTTAACTGAGGCATTCATTAAATCACCAGTCTCTGGATTGATTGCAATTTGACCCGATACATATGTAAAGCCTCCAGCTGAAACAGCTTGTGAGTATGGTCCTATGGCCTTAGGTGCTTTTTCTGTGTAGATAATTTTTTTTGTCATATTAAAGTTTTGAATCTATTCTGATATGCATTGTACCTAAAAATTAAAATCTAAGGTTTATCATTTTTCATTAATTAATCTTATGCAGCTGCTAGTTATTTTTTTTGATCTAACTTTAAGCATAATATTATTAAGTTCATCAAGATCCTCTACATCAACCTCTAACTCAAATGAGGCAAATGTGCTGTCAATATTTTTAGTGTTGATCTGTTCTATGTTTATTCCAGCTTTAGTAAAAACAGATACCAAATCTGCCAATACACCTATTTCATCAATTGTGACAACATTTATCTTTGCAGTATAAACATGAGTTTTAGTATTTACTGCCCACTTGCCAGGAATATATCGAGGGTCTTTAGAAACAAACGGAGCAACTTGTTTACACTTTTTATGATGTATGACTATTCCTCTTTCAGTATCTGAATGAGCAATTACAGGATCTTTGTAAACAGGATTACAGCATTTAGCGAAAACAACTGAAACTCCTTCAATGTGATTATCATGAATAAATACAGGTTTAATCTTTTTAGAGTCGGATTCCTTCCTTATTTGTAATCCTGAATAAAATCTCTCAGCAACAATGTTTCCAGTTCTTTTACCTGATCCTAATTCTGTAAGAAGTTTATTTAGAGACTTGGCACCTATTGAATCAAGGATTCTTTTTAGATTATTGCCTCGATAATCTTTTAAAGATTTACCAGATCTTTGCAGTTCAGATTCCAACATAAATTTGCCGGCCTTTCTTGCAGAAGAAATTTTCTGACTTCTTAGTCTAGCCCTAATACCACTTCTTGCTTTAGCCGTGACAACAAAATTTAACCATGCCGGATCTGCTTCAACTTTTTTACTAGATGTAATAATTTCAACAGTTTGGCCGCTCTCTAACTCAACATTTAATGGTGCCTCTCTTCTATTTACTTTGCAGCCAATAACACTATCACCTAAACCAGTATGGACCTCATAAGCAAAATCAATTGGTGTAGCGCCTGACTTTAAAGCATAGATATCGCCTTTAGGAGAAAATAAATAAACCTCTTCTGAATCAAGATCTTTTTTAAGTGATTCAGCAAACTCAGTTGCATTTGATGATTTTTTTTGAAGATCAATTAGACCTGAAAGCCATTTAGTTGCACGCAACTCTGTTCCTAACCCCCTGTCATCTTTAGTTTTATACCCCCAATGAGCTGCTATGCCGACATTTGCAGTCTCCCACATTGTTCTTGTTTGAATTTGAACTTCAATAGGAAAAGCATCTAATGCGAGAAGACTGGTGTGCAAAGCTTGATAGCCATTAGTTTTTGGTATTGCAATATAATCTTTAAATTTATTTTCAATTGGTGAAAAATAGTTATGAATTATTCCAAGAGATCTGTAACAGTCGTCAACTGAATCAACAAAAATTCTAAATCCATAAACATCTAAAATTTCTGAAAATGGCTTATGTTTTGATTTAATTTTATTGTAAATGCTATAAATATTTTTTTCTCTGCCTTTAACCATAGCATTATTAACACCATTGGATAAAAGACGTCTTTTAAGATCTTTTCTAATTTTTTGTACTATTTTTTTTCTTCCTCCGCTTGAGGTTTTAATTGCTTTTTTTAACAAATTTGCTCTCAAAGGGTGGATGCATTCAAAAGCTCTATCTTCAAGCTCAGATCTAATATCTTGCATACCAACCCTTAAAGCCAGAGGTCCATATAAATCGAGTGTTTCTTTTGCTTTTTGTATTTGTTTTTTTCTTGGTACAAATTCAATAGTTCTCATGTTATGCAAACGATCACATAATTTAACTAAAATTACTCTGACATCATTTGCCATCGCCATTGCCATCTTCTGGAGATTATTAGCATTAGTATCGGCTACATTTTTAATATCTATTTTTCCAAGCTTACTTACACCATCAACAATATGAGCTACATCATTACCAAACATTTTAGCTAAATTGTTTTTTTGAACATTACAGTCTTCAAGAACATCATGCATCAGTGCTGCGCATATTGAATCGGTATCCATTTTTAAACCAACCAATATCTCTGTAACAGCAACTGGGTGTGTAATATAGTCTGACCCATCTTGTCTTTTTTGGCCAGAATGTGCATAAAAAGCGAACGAATATGCTTTCTGAATTTTTTTAATATCTTCAGTACTTAAATATTTCTTACAATCTTTATATAAAGATGATGGGAGTTTTAAAAGACTTTTTTCGGAAAAATTAATTGAATGATTTGGGAGAACTGATTCACTCAAATTAGCTCTCCAAAATTCATTTACTCGACTGTTTCTCTATCTTCAGTTCCTGGTGCTGCAAATCCATCAAGTAATACATCTTCTTCTAGAGTCCTATCAAGTGTTTCTTTATCAAGAAGGCCTGCTTCAATCTCTCTAAGTGCAACTAATGTTGGTTTGTCATTATCCCATTCTACTAAAGGATCTCTACTAGTTGTTGAAAGCTGTCTAGCTCTTTTTGAAGCCATGATTATGAGATCAAATCTACTCGGTACAACTTGTAAACAATCTTCTACTGTAATTCTTGCCATATAAATTCTCCTAGGGAGCGTATTCTATTTCTAATAGGAAATTAAGACAACATATCTCTTAATATCTTAATATTTATTTTATCGTTATTTTTAGTTAATTTTCCATTAATAATAATACTAACAATTTCCTCATAGGCTTGTTCGAAGTTATCATTTAAAACTCTGTAATCAAATTCTTCAGCACACTTCAATTCTTCTTTAGCGTTTTCG
>CACLXS010000020.1 GCA_902610905.1 uncultured SAR86 cluster bacterium | reverse complement strand
TCTTTTATAGCTATGCCCATCTTTCCAGATAAACCATTAACAAAAATATTTTTCATTAATCAATCCTTAATTTCGTTACAAGCTTGATTAAAGGCGTCTGTACCAGGAAAGTTTTTATGCTGAGATAAGGAGTCTGTAAAGGACTTTAAAAGTTTTAACTGTTTTCTGTCTAAATTTGATGGTGTTTCAACTACAACTCTACAAAGAATATCACCTCGTCTGCTATTCCTTACTACCGTGGCACCTTTACCTCTTATTCTAAATATCTTTCCTGTTTGCGTTTGTGCCGGAATTTTTAATGAAATTGAGCCTTCTAAAGTTGGTATTTGTATTGATCCGCCCAAAATTGATACTTCAAAAGGGATTGGAGACTCAATATATAAATCCTTACCATCTCTTTCAAATAATGGATTTTCTAATACTCTTATTGCAACGTAAAGATCTCCTGATTGACCCCCTTTTTGCCACTCGCCTTCTCCACTTAATCTAACTTTATCGCCATTATCAACCCCAGCAGGTATATTAACTGATAAAGTTTTATTTTCTTTTATGGCGCCAATACCTCCACAAGTTCTGCACTTATCTTTAATTACTTGGCCTGTGCCCGTACAAACTGAGCATGTTTGTTGGACTGAAAAAAATCCTTGTTGCATTCTAACTTGGCCTGCCCCATTACAATTTGAACAAGTTACAGGACTTGTTCCTTTTGCAGCTCCGGTTCCATTACAATCATGACATTGTTTATGAGAGGGTATTTTAATTTTCTTTTGAGTACCAAGAACTGCTTCTTTAAGAGAAAGATCTAAATTGTATTGAAGATCAGACCCCCTTCTTTGCCTTCTTGACGATGACCTAGTTCCAAAAACATCACCAAATATGTCACCAAAGATGTCATTGATGTTTATGTCGTTAAAATTCGGTCCTCCTCCACCCATACCCTGAACACCTTGATGGCCAAACTGATCGTAAGCTGATTTTTTTTGAGGATCTGATAGAACATCATATGCCTCTGCTGCCTCTTTAAATTTTTCTGCAGCCTCTGGATTATCTGGGTTTCTATCCGGATGAAATTTCATTGCCTTCTTTTTGAAGGCTTTTTTTAACTCAGCAGCAGAAGCGTCTCGAGAGACTTCTAGAGTTTCGTAATAGTCTCTCTTAGACATTTTTTATTTACTTGTCTTCTTCTTTTACTTCTTCGAATTCAGCATCTACTGTATTATCAGAGTTTTCAGCAGAACTCTCGTCTTGAGGTTGAGCATCTCCTTCTGGCGTATATAGTTTTTGCGTAAGTGGTGTCAATACATCATTTACACCCTTAGTTGCAGTTTCAATAGACTCTATATTTTCTGAAGATATAGCTTTTTCTAATTCAACAATAGCATCCTCAACTTGTGATTTTTCATTATCAGTGAGTTTGTCGCCTGACTCTTCAATAGTTTTTCTTGTAGCATGCACAAGCATATCAGCATTATTTTTTGTTTTAACAAGCTCTTCGAATTTTTTATCATCTTCTGCATTTGCTTCAGCGTCTTTTACCATCTTTTCAATATCTTCATCTGAAAGACCACTTGATGCTTTAATTACAATTGATTGTTCTTTGCCAGTATTTTTATCTTTTGCTGATACATTTAAAATACCATTAGCATCTAAGTCAAAAGATACCTCAATTTGAGGAACACCTCTTGTTGCAGGTGGAATATCTGTTAGATTGAACTGACCCAAAGATTTATTTTGTGCAGCTTGCGTTCTTTCTCCTTGTATTACATGAACAGTTACTGCAGTCTGATTATCTTCAGCAGTTGAGAAAACCTGTGATTTCTGAGTAGGAATAGTAGTATTCTTCTCTATAAGAGGAGTTGCAACACCGCCAAGTGTCTCAATACCAAGAGTTAAAGGTGTAACATCTAAAAGAAGAACGTCAGTTGTGTCTCCTGATAGAACTGAGCCTTGTATAGCAGCTCCTACCGCAACTGCTTCATCTGGATTGAGATCTTTTCTTGGATCTTTTCCAAAGAATTCAGAGACCTTTTTTTGAACTAATGGCATTCTTGTTTGTCCACCAACAAGAAGGATTTCAGATATTTCATCCTTTGATATTTTTGCATCTTTTAATGCAAGTTTTAAAGGCTCTAAACTTTTATCTACCAAATCTTCAACCAATGATTCTAATTTTGCTCTAGTTATTTTATGAACAAAATGTTTTGGTCCAGAGCTATCTGCAGTTATATATGGGAGATTAACTTCTGTTTGTTCTGAAGAAGACAATTCAATTTTAGCTTTTTCAGCAGCTTCTTTTAACCTTTGTAGAGCAAGAGGATCGCTTTTAAGGTCAAAACCTGATTCATTTTTAAATTGATCTACAAAATAATCAATTAACCTTAAATCAAAGTCCTCACCTCCCAAAAATGTATCTCCATTTGTAGATAAAACTTCAAACTGATGCTCTCCATCAACATCAGATATTTCAATAATTGAGATATCAAATGTTCCTCCACCAAGATCATACACAGCAACAGTTGAGTCGCCTTTATGCTTATCAAGTCCGTATGCAAGTGCAGCAGCTGTTGGTTCATTTATTATTCTTTTTACGTCCAATCCTGCTATCTTTCCAGCGTCTTTAGTTGCCTGTCTTTGTGAATCATTAAAGTAAGCAGGTACAGTAATAACCGCCTCCTTTACTTCATGTCCAAGATAGTCTTCTGCAGTTTTTTTCATTTTCTTTAAAACCTCAGCAGCTACTTGAGGTGGTGCTAATTTTTTATTAGATGCTTCCACCCAAGCATCTCCATTATCTGCTTTAATAATTTTATATGGCACCATATCAGCATCTTTACTTACAACCTCATCATCAAAAGTTCTACCAATGAGTCTTTTAATTGCATATAAAGTATTTTCAGGATTGGTTACAGCTTGTCTTTTTGCTGGCAATCCAACAAGCACCTCGTCATTATCTGTGTAAGCAATAACTGATGGAGTGGTTCTTCCACCCTCAGCATTTTCAATAACTTTTTGTTGTTGTCCTTCAATTACAGCAACACAGCTATTTGTGGTACCTAAATCAATTCCTATTATTTTTGACATAATATTTTTCCTCTAATTTTTTATTACTGTAACTCTTGCTGGTCTTACTACCCTTGAGTGCAATTCCCAACCTCTTTGAAATACATTTCCAATAGAACCATTATCTTTATCCTTATTCTGCTCCATTGTTACAGCTTCATGTTTTTCTGGATTAAATTCTTCATTAACAGGATAAATGGGTATCATTCCAAATTTATCAAGGGCAGACTCAAAAGACTTTAAAGTTAATTCAATACCTTCTTTATCTTCTTTGGTAGCATCTTTGGATAAATTATTTAATGCGTGTTCTAAATTATCAATTACCGGCAATAATTCAACAAGAAGCTTTTCAACCCCATATTTATGGGCTTTTTCTACCTCATTTACGGTTCTTTTTAAAGCATTATCTAAGTCAGCATTAGCTCTTAAAACTGATTTTTCTAGTTCTTCATTAATATCAACTAGTTCTTCATAAGTTGGAGAGCCAAGATTCTCTTTTCCTTCAGAATCATCAGGCTCAAAGGCAGATCCATCAGCGCTTAAGATGTCATTTTTAACATCAGTTTTCTTGGCTTTTTTTTCTTTTGGCATATTTAAATCCTATTTGAATCATATATTGGGATTTAAATTTTCAGTTCAAGTGCAGAACTTGATTTATGATTCTATTTTTCTTACATGAAGAATCATGCTGTGATCGACTAACTCATATCCTTTTTTATTAGCTATTTCATGTTGTAATTTCTCTAACTCTTCATCATGAAACTCCATAACTTTTCCTGTATCAACATCTACCATATGATCATGATGTTCGTCAGAGTTGATTTCATATACTGCTTTACTATTTTCAAAATGGTGTTTTGTTACCATTCCGGCAGCTTCGAACTGTGTAAGAACCCTGTATATAGTTGCTAAGCCTATATCTTCATTTTTAGAAATTAATTCTTTATAAATATCTTCAGCACTAAAATGCGCTTCTTCTTGAATTGCTGTGGAGGCAAGAACTTCCATTATCTTTATTCTAGGCAGAGTAGCTTTTAAACCAGCTTTCTTTAATTCTTCGTTTTGATTTGGCATGCTATGCAATTTTTATAATATTTTATTGTCATATTCAATTAAGCGAACAGACTTTAAACTTATAACAAAGTATAATCCAAAATAATTATGAAACAACTTGCTTCAATATTCTTTATAACAATTTTTATCATTTCTATGAGTTCCTGTTCATCTTTCAGTCCTTATAAGGTTCCAGTCCTGCAAGGAAATATATTTGAAGAGGAAGATCTTGAAAAATTATCTGAGGGCCTTACAAAAGAACAAGTTAAATTTATATTTGGTACAGCACTTATCCAGGACCCTTTTAGAGAATCCCGATGGGACTATTTCAATTCAATTAAGGTTGGTGAAAAAACAATTGCTGAAAACAAACTAACAATTTTTTTTGATGAAAATGATTTAGTTGAAAGTTGGATTGTTGAAAGGTCTGATAATAAGAATTAAATCTTATTCAGTCTTCTTTGTTTAGGATCTTGATTTAGTGGTCTTAGTAACTCAACCCTTTCACCTTCTTTAAGCCGATATTTATTAGGAAGAGCTTTAAAGTTTCCGTCAAGTAATTCACTATTAACAGCAATTATTAGATCATGATCTAAATTTGCTATGATCTGATTGATCTCATCGTACCCAATAAGCTCGCTTACAGTTATACTTGAAGAAACATCAAATTCATAGAAATACTTTTTATTAACTCCTTGATAAGTAAAAAAAACTTTCATGAAACTCTTTTAATGAATGATTCAATGATATTCTTGGAAAAATTATCAACTAGTTGTTTTGGTATAATAGCATCTAATAAAAATGGTAATTCATAGGTTGCATTAAAATTAATTTGGCATGAACTTTCATCTATGCTCTCTACAGTCCACTCTCCCTTAAATTTTTTAAAAGGACCTTTTAATTGATTGATGATAATAGAGCTATCATCAATAATATTTTCAGATTCAATAAAATAATCTTTACCTAATAAATTAAATTCAAGCCTACCAATTTCTTTTGAAGATTCTCTTGATATTAACTTTGCGCTTGTACATCCAGGTATAAAGTTCGCATAATCATTGAAATTTGTAACAACTTCTAGAGTTTTTCTTGAATCAACATTTAAAACTTTATGAAAACTAATTTTTCTTGTCATCAAAAATTAAAAAAACTGTCTGTAAAAAATATATCCAACGCATAAGGGTGCAACAAACTTAACAAAAAATCTCCAGATCAAATAGAGAGCATTATTAGTGTTGCCTATTTCGTCCTTGATTAAAGATTCTTTCATAAACCAGCCAACAAATATAGCAATTAACATACCTCCAAGGGGAAGCAAGATTTGGTTAGCGATTAGATCCATAGAATCTAAAAAGTTTTTTCCTAAGATAATATCTACATCTGACCAGATGTTGAAACTTAAGACGGATCCAATTCCAAGGACCCATATAAAAAACGAAATTATTTCAGCCGATCTTTTTCTAGATAAAATTCCTTCTTCTGAAAGATATGCAACTCCTGGTTCAAGTAAAGAAATTGAAGAACTTAGAGCAGCAACGGATAATAGAATAAAAAATAATGGACCAATTAATTGTCCAAATTGCATCTGGTTAAAAGCAGAAAGCATCGAAACAAAAACCAATCCTGGGCCGCTGTTAGACTCTAGGTTAAATGCAAAAATGATAGGAAAAATTGCTAAACCAGCCAACATTGCTATTAAAGTATCTAATGAAGCAACCGTAAAAGATGAGCTTACTACTTGTTGATCTTTAGGCATGTATGCTCCGTAAGCCATAATTGAACCCATCCCGAGACTTAAACTAAAAAATGCTTGTCCCATTGCTTGCAATAAAGTATCTGATGTAACATCAGAAAAGTCAGGAGCAAATAAGAATGAAAAAGCTTTAGTAAAGTCTCCGTTAATCATGGAGTAAATAACCATGAATATCATCAAAAAACCAAGCATAGGCATCAAGATCTTTACCATTCTTCCAATACCATCTTTAATTCCTGCAGATACTATGAGTGCCGTCATCACCATAAAAATTGTATGCCAAATAATTAAATTGACTGGTGATGAAATTACACTTGAAAATTGATCAGGAGAGCTTATAGTTCCGCTTGAAGTTGCTGAAATGAAAATATAGTTCAAACATATTCCAGCAATAACACTGTAAAAAGATAGAATCAGAATTCCAGCGAAAATGCCACTCCAACCTACAACTTGCCACATATTGCTCTTTTTAGATTCTAAAGCAACATTTTTCATAGCATTAATGGGGCTACTACCAGCTTTTCTTCCAATAATAATTTCACTTATCATAATTGGCAGCCCTATTATCAATATGCATCCCAAATAAATTAATACGAAAGCTCCCCCACCATTTGTGCCTGCTTTATATGGAAATCCCCAAATATTTCCAAGACCAACCGCAGATCCAGTTGCTGCTAAAATAAAAGTCCATTTCCCAATCCATGCACCATGAGATTTAAGTTGTTTTTGTATTTCCATATAATTATTAATTTAGAGGGTTACTGTAAGGATTAATCCAATAAGCTGTTGATATTAAAAAACTTATCGCTACTAGTAAAGAAAGCATTCTTCTGAATTTCTGATAGTCTTCATGTTTGTATTTAAAATCATATGTTGATTTTTCAAAGTAATAAAAAGATTGAAAGCTTATTACTGATATTAATAGTGCAAACAGAATCATATTTAAATAAATTAAAATCAACATTAAACAAGAAATAAGACTGTAAATAATACCAATTGAAAGATTTTTCTTTTGTTGAGGCTGATCATCACGCCAACCCCATGAAATACCAGCCAAAAAACTTAATATTATTGAACCATAAGCTATTTGAAAAATAATAGCCGCTTCTCCAATATAACCGCCTGTTATCCAAGGAGTAATTGACAATAAAGCAAATGGTATAAACCCAATATAGCCATACGTTGATTTGATAGTATTAATATTCAATGTAATTTATAAGTTTTTCTTGCACTAGACGTATCTAAAGACATAATAAAGATATGTCAAATGATAAGCCTTCATTAATTGTAAGGAATAAAACTGCAACAAGAAACTATAAACTTGGAGAATCTTTCCAAGCAGGAATAGTTTTAGAAGGTTGGGAAGTCAAATCTTTAAGAAACGGAAAAGTAGATATTAAAGATTCATATGTAACTTTTAAAAATAATGAAGCATGGCTAATTGGGACTAAGATAGA
>CACLXS010000019.1 GCA_902610905.1 uncultured SAR86 cluster bacterium | reverse complement strand
TTTTAAAATGAAGCCAATAGTTGGCTCAGTAATAAGTAATGGCCCTGCAGAAAATTCAAATCTCAAAGCTAATGATGTCATAAGAAAAATTGGCAGTACCGAAATTAATTACGCAAGTGATATAAGAAATACTATCTTAACTTTACCTAACCAAACAGTACTTTTTGATATTTATAGAGGAAATGATTTAATACAGTTACCTGTAAAAATTGGCTCTGCCATTGATGATAATGGAAATGAATATGGAGTAATTGGAGTTTCTTTTGGAACTACAAGAACAGTTTATGAGTCTTTTTCTAAAGGGGTATATGAGACATATAACTTAAGTTTGAAGACTCTTCAATTTATTGGAAAAATGATTACAGGGAACATGGGGACTGAGAATTTAAGTGGTCCAATTGGAATTGCTCAAATGGCAGGGGATACTGCTCAAGCAGGGTTTTTGCCGTTTATGTATTTAATGGCTTTATTAAGTATCAGTCTGGGTGTTTTAAATCTTCTTCCAATTCCAGTTTTAGATGGAGGGCAGTTAACTCTATTAGGATTAGAGGCAATTAGAGGTAAGCCTTTAGAAGAAAGAGCAGAGAACATTATTTACACAGGTGGAGCTCTTATTGTTGGGGCTTTAATAATATTTGCAGTATTTAACGATGTAGCTCGTTTTTTTTAGGAAGATAATTGAATAAATTAAAAATCTATTTTCTCTGTCTGATTATGTCAATTCAGGCATATTCTTTTGATGAGTTTATCGTCAGTGATATAAGAATAGTTGGCCTTCAGAGGGTTTCGACTGGCAGTATTTTTAATATTATCCCTATCAGTGTTGGGGATAAGATTGATTTAAGAAGGTCAACAGATATAACAAGATCTTTATTTAGCACAGAGCAATTTGATGACATAACTATTGCACGTGATGGAAATACTTTAATTATTGGTGTATCTGAAAGACCTTCAGTTTCTAAAATTGATATATCTGGAAACAAAGCGCTTGAAACTGAGCAGCTTTTAGAAAGCCTTGATGGTGTTGGCATTAAAGAAGGAAGTGTTTATAAGAGATCCACATTAGAGAAAGTTAAATATGAATTGGTAAGATCTTATGCATCAAATGGAAGATATGGTGCAAATGTAGAAATCGAAGAAATTAATCAGCCTAGAAATACAATTGAAATTAATATTATTGTCGATGAAGGTACTGGAGCAAAAATAAAGAAAATTAATATTATAGGCAATGAAATTTTTTCAAATGAGGAACTAACAGAAGCATTTGAATTATCAGAGGGGTCATTTTTTTCATTTTTGAGAAATGATAATGCATATTCAAAAGAAAAATTAAAAGGTGATATTGAAACCTTAGAGTCCTTTTATAAAGATCGTGGTTACATGAAATTTTCTGTTGAATCTACTCAGGTCAGCTTGTCAAAGGATTATAAAGATATATTTATTAACTATAATTTGTTTGAGGGGGATAAATTTACTATTTCTGAGGCACAAGTAACTGGAGATATTCCTTTGGAAGTCTCGGCATATGAAAATATAACAACGTCCCTGAAAGGTCAAACATACTCGCAACAGCAGATAACATCAATAGAAGAATTTTTTATTAATATTCTAGGAAATCAAGGTTATGCATTCGCTGAGGTTAATCCCTCTACTGAAATAGATGACGAAAATAATGAAGTAAAGATAATTTTTAATATCGATGCAGGCAAAAGAACATACACAAGAAAAATCTTGTTCGCAGGTAATAACACCACTCAAGACTATGTATTAAGAAGAGAAATGAGACAATTTGAAGGTGCTTGGTCATCTGATAATCAAATAGAGACAGGAAAAATTAGGCTTGAGAGACTAGGTTATTTTAAAGAAGTTCAAGTTGAAACAGTTCCAGTTGCAAACTCAGATGATCAAATCGACATAATATATACCGTTGAAGAAGAAAGCACAGGATCAATTGGTGGAAATATTGGTTACAGTGATTTTGGTTTAATGCTAGGTTTTAATTTGCAAGAGCAAAACTTTTTAGGTTCTGGAAATACTGTTGCAATTGGGATCAATAAAAATATTTATACTGAAAGTTATAACTTTTCTTTTCTAGATCCATACTATACAAAAGATGGAATTAGCAGAGGCTATAACATTTATTTTAGAGAAACAGATTATGGCGAGTTCAATGTTGCTAATTATTTAAGTAACTCTCAAGGTGCTGGAATACAATTTGGATATCCAATTTCTGATGTACAAAGGGTAAATTTTGGTATCACTTATGATAAAACAGATATTGATGTTGGAACACAGCCAGCTAGAGAGATTTGGGACTTTGTAGATTCAGAGGGTAGTATTTTTGAGACTTTAACCGCCCAATTGTCCTACCAAAAAGTTACATTAAACAGAGGATTATTTCCAACAAATGGGTCCTCAACAGTGCTTAGTCTTTCATCAACATTACCTGTAGGCGATATTGATTTTGCCAGAGCAAATTACATCTATAAATTTTATAGGCCTTTAAGCAGAAATTATGTTTTTGGATTTAATATTGATCTTGGATACACAGTGCCATTTGGAGATACTAAAGAAACGCCTTTTTTTAGAAATTTTTATGCAGGTGGGCCAAGATCGTTAAGAGGCTTTGAATCTAACACTTTAGGCCCAAGAAGCACTAATCCTCCTTGTTATCAATTTAATTATTCTGAAGGAACGTGCCCAAACTTACTTGATACTGATGGGGACCTTATTCCAGACGCTCCATACTATAATCCTTATGCAAATACTTCTTATACAAATAGAGTATCTATTGGAGGAAACATAAAAGTTGAGGGTAGTCTTCAATTAATATTTAGACTTCCATTTATTGAAGATCAGCGATCAATGAGATCTGCTTTTTTCTTTGATTTTGGAAATGTATTTTCAGATAACTGTAAAGATTATCAAATTAATTGTTATGAACCATCAATTGAAGACTTAAGATATTCTTATGGGGTTGGTGTGACTTGGATTACTGGTTTTGGTCCAATGAGTTTTGCGCTTGCAAATCCTCAAAATGCCGGCCAATATGAAAGAACTAAGGAATTCCAATTCACGGTAGGAAATGTATTCTAATTAATATAAAATATCACCACCAATTAAGGGGTAATTATGAAAAATATTTTTAAACTTAAATTTTTAGCGATCCTACTTCTATCTTTTCAGAACATACAGGCTGATGAGATTGCAGTCATTGATATGAGAGCTGCAGTACTTTCAACCCAAGCTGCGAGTGATGCTTTTAAAGCACTTGAAGAAGATGCTGATTATTCAAGTAATTTAGAGCAAGCACAATCTTTACAAGCTGAGAGACAAGCTTTAGCTGAAAAATTACAAAAAGAGCTTGAAACCTTATCTAATGAAGATATTGCAAAAATGCAAAAAGAAATTCAAGAGCTTGGAAAGGATATAGAGTTCCTTGCAGGAAAACTACAACAAGCACAGGAAGAAACTGCACAGGCTATATTTGTGAGTAATGGAGCAGCTATGCAAAAAATAATCGGCGAGCTTATCCAAGCGAAGCAGATTAAATTGCTTTTGCAAAAAAATGAAATAATACTTTTTAGTGATCCTGCTCTCGACTTGACTGATGATGTTACCTCAATGCTTGATGTAGCCGCATCGGAAAAAAGCTCACAATCGGAGTAGTGTCAAAAGACAAAAGTTATTCATTAGCTTTCATAGCTGAACTTACTGATTCTAAAATTGTCGGCAATGAAGACTTTATTGTCGACAATTTATCAACTTTAGATAATGCCACAAAATCATCTATTAGCTTTCTTGCAAACTCTAAATATAAAAAAAATCTAAAAAAATCGGAGTCTATTGCGATAATAACAAGCGCCTGTGATGTGGATGAAGATAACAAGAATTATATAGTTAATGAGGATCCATATTTAGTGTATGCAAAAGTTAGTCAACTTTTTAAAAATTCTAATTTTGAATTGGAAAATAAAATAATTCATCCCTCTGCTGTTATTTCAAGTGATTCATCAATTGGTGATAACGTTTCAGTTGGTGCGAATGTAGTTATAGGGCCAAACTGTATTATCGAAGATAATGTAACTATCAAATCAAATTGCTCAATAGTTCAAGATGTTCATATTTCTCAAAACAGTATTATTCATAACAACACTGTTCTGGGATCAGACGGTTTTGGTTATGCTTCCTCTAAAGATGGTTATATAAAAATAGAACAAATCGGCAAGCTGATTATAGGCAAAAATGTAGAAATTGGAGCGAATTGTTCTATTGATAGAGGAGCTCTATCAAATACAGAAATCCATGACGGAGTTAAATTAGATAATCAAATACAAGTAGCACATAATGTTATTATTGGGAAAGATTCTGCTATTGCTGCTTCATGCGCTATAGCAGGTTCTACTGTTATAGGTAAAAATTTTAAGATGGGGGGATTGTCCGGAGTTCTTGGGCATTTAAATATCTGTGATAATGTTACAGTTGGCGCCCACACGCTTATAATTAAAGATATAAAAGAGCCTGGTAATTATATTGGTATTATGCCTGCACAAGATCAAAATAATTGGGCAAAATCATCAATTTTCATCAAAAAAAGAGGGTAAAAATGCTTGAACAATTTGATGCAATTAAAAATTTTTTACCTCACAGAGAGCCATTTTTATTTATAGATGAAATTATTAATATTGAATTAGGCAAGAATATTCACTGTATTTTGAAAAATTCACCTGATGAAGATTTTTATAAAGGCCATTTTCCAAATAACCCAATTTTTCCAGGTGTCCTGATTGTTGAAGCACTTGCACAAGCATCAGGAATATTGGGTTTTCAAACTATGAATAAGACTCCCGAAGAAGGGTCTATATATGTTTTTGCAGGAATTGATAAAGCAAGGTTTAGATCGCGTGTTGGACCTAATGATAGGGTTCATTTGTATAGTGAAATAGTTAGTGAAAAAAAGGGTATATGGAAATTTGAAACAAAAGCTGAAGCAGATGACAAAATTGTTTGTACTGCTACTATTCTTTGCGCTGATAGGAAAGCATAATGAATATTGATCCATCGTCTATTATTAGTCCGAAGGCAAATATTCATGCAACAGTGGAGATTGGACCTTTCTGTATTATTGGTGACAATGTTGAAATAGAGAAGGGCTCAAAAATTCAAAGTCATGCAGTAATAAAAGGCCCAACAAAAATAGGTAAAAATAATATTATTTATCAATTTTCTTCGATAGGTGAAGATACTCCAGATAAAAAATATAACGGAGAGCAAACAGAATTAGTTATTGGTGATAACAATATTTTTAGAGAGGGCGTTACAGTTCATAGAGGAACCATTCAGGATAAAGGTATAACTGAGATAGGGAATAATAATCTTTTGATGGCATATACTCATATTGCTCATGATTGTTCTGTTGGAGATAGTAATATTTTTGCAAATAATGCTGGTATTGCAGGTCATGTAAAAGTTGGTAGCAATGTGGTTATTGGAGGTTATGCAGCAGTGCATCAGTTTTGTATATTAGGTGATTATTGCTTTGCTGGAATGAACACTTCAATAACTATGGATATTCCTGCTTTTACTAAAGTTGCCTCAAACCCAGCAAGAGTTATTGGTTTAAATTCAATTGGAATGGCTCGAAATGGAATACCTGAAGAATCAATAAGAACTATTAAAAAAGCACATAAGTTAATATATAAAAAAGGTCTTAAGCTTGATCAAGCACTTAAAGAAATCAAGAATATACATACAGAAAAAAATGATGCTTATTTACAAACTTATATTAAGTCTATCAAAGATTCCAAACGTGGTATTTTAAGATAAGTGAACTCTCAAAAGCCAATTATCAAAGTTGGAATTGTCGCAGGTGAATATTCAGGTGATAGATTAGGCGCAAAAATTATTTCTGCCTTAAAAAAAACACATAATGTAGAGTTATATGGAGTAGGCGGACCAAAAATAATTAAGGAAGGATTAACCTCAATTTTTAATTTTGAGAAACTGCATTTGATGGGATTAATTGAACCTTTAATAAATTATATAGAACTAAAGAAATTACGTAAGGAACTAATAAACTTATTTATACAAAATAAAATAGATTATTTTATTGGCATCGATTCTCCGGACTTTAATATTGGAATTCATAAAGCTTTAAAAAATATTGGTAAATCAAAAAACATTCAAGTGGTGAGCCCTTCAGTTTGGGGTTGGAGAGAGGGCAGAATCAAACAGATTAAAAACTTCATTGATTTAACAATGTGCTTATTTAATTTTGAAGATAATTTTTATAAAAAGAAAGAAATGCCTAGTATTCATATGGGTCACCCCTTTTGTGACCTATATCCTTCAAAAAAAGAATATGTATTTCAAAAATACTCCTTAAATCCACATAAACAATTTATTTCTATTCTTCCTGGAAGTAGAAAATCTGAAATAAAGGATCTATTGCCAACTTATATAGATTTTATAAATCTTCATTTTAAAGAAAATGTTAATTATGAATATTTAATTCCAGCATCTGATTCTAAGATTATGGAATTAATTTCTTCATATATACCATCATCTTTACCTATAAGAGTTGAAATTAATTCTACAAGAGATTTTTTATCAATTTCTGATTTCTCAGTTGTAACATCAGGCACCGCAACATTAGAGTCTGCAATTTTAGGAGTTTTCCCAATTATTTGTTACAAAACTAACCCACTTAATTTTTTTATAATTTCTAGAATGCTTAAAGTTGATGATGTTGGGTTGCCAAATTTATTGTTAGGCTCAAGAAAATTTCCAGAATTAATTCAAAAGAATTGCAATGCAAAGTCAATTCTAAATGCTTCAAAAAATATAAATAACATGCAGTCCATGTCAGGACAATTAAGAGAGCTTTTAGTAGGTACCAAAGAAGAAGATTATATTAAACAAATTTTAGAGCTTTGAAACTTGTAGCTGGAGTTGATGAGGTGGGGAGAGGTTGTCTGGCAGGGCCTGTAATAGCTGCAGCATACATTGAGCTAGAAAAAGATGGAAAGACAAGATGGGGGGTTGGAATAAATCCAAATACTACGAGAGCTTCTTTTGAAGCTATTATTGTAGGCCTAAGTAAAATATTATAAAAATTAATCGAAATTAGGTTCGCGTTTTTCAAAAAAAGCAGTTACTGCCTCTATATTTTGTGGACTTCTAACTAAATCATTTTGAATTTCAGCTTCGTTACTATATGTATCTAAGTATGAATTAGATAAAGATTCTCTCATTAATTTTTTGGTATTAGCTAAAGCTTGTGGAGATCTTTTTGCAAGTTTTATAGCCCAGTCCATAGTATCTTTCTGAAGATTTTCAACTGAACTAACTTTGTTTGCTATGCTGAAATGCAAACATTCTTTTGCGTCAATTTTTTTAGCTTCTATAGCATACTCAAATGCTTTTCCATAACCAAGATATTTTGGTAATAGCCAAGATAATCCTCCATCAGGAACTAAGGCTATATTGCTGAAAACAGATAATATATATGCATCTTCTGACATTATTCTAAGATCACATGACATAGCAAAAGCTGCTCCAATACCAGCAGCAGGTCCTTGAATTGATGCAATAACCGGTTTAGGCATTGATATAATATTATCAAATGATGGCTTATAACCATTAATCAAACCATCTCTAGCATTATCCCATTTAGGTTCTCGTTCTGCTATATCAGCGCCTGATGAAAAAGCTCTTCCAGCTCCAGAGAGAATTACAACCCTTACATCATCATCATCTTTAACGATTTGAGTTGCCTGTTGTAACTCTAATGTTAATTCAGTGTTAAACGCATTCAATACTTCAGGTCTATTTATTTCAACCGATGCAATTTTATTTTCTATATTAAGATTAATCGTTTTAAAATTCATTGCTTTATACCCTACCATGATTATATACCTTTGTTGTAGTTATTTCTTTGCTATACACATACACTTATCTCTATAAGATATTTTTCCACCTGACTCCTCTTTATC
>CACLXS010000018.1 GCA_902610905.1 uncultured SAR86 cluster bacterium | reverse complement strand
TGCACCCAAGCTATCCCAAACTTTTTGAGGCGAAACAACATTACCTAAAGACTTAGACTGCTTTCTTCCATTTTCATCTACAACAAAACCATGAGTAAGAACTGCTTTATATGGCGGTGCTCCTTTCATTGCAATACTAGTTAACAATGATGATTGAAACCATCCCCTATGTTGATCTGAACCCTCTAGATAAAGATCTGCAATAACATCATCTGAAAATCTTTTTTCCGAAACCGTACTATGAGTAACACCGGAATCAAACCAAACATCTAAGGTATCTTGAACTTTTATATAGGAATCACTACTATCTGTAAACTCACTCAAATCAAGACTATCCCATGCAGAAATTCCATTTTTTTCAATAACATCAGCAAACTTTTTAAATAACTCGCCTTGATCAGGATGAATTTCACCAGTATCTTTATGAATTAGTAATGTTATTGGAATACCCCACTTTCTTTGCCTTGAAATACACCAATCTGGTCTATCAGTAAGCATACTTTCAATTCTTTGCAGACCCCATGAAGGCTCCCATTTGACTTCATTAATACTTCCAAGAGCATTTTTAAGCAAGCCTGCTTTATCCATTGAGATAAACCACTGAGGTGTCGAGGTAAAAATCAAAGGTGTTTTATGTCTCCAGCAATGAGGATATGAGTGTTGATAATCATCACAATTGATTAATGCTCCTTTTTCATCAATTTTTTCTATAACAAGAGAGTCTGCTTTTAATGGAGGTAGCCCAGCAATGAAATCAATTTCTTTTTTAAATAATCCTTCGCTGTCTAACGCTTTTATAATTTCTATATTATTTTTTTTACATATCAAAAAGTCATCCATACCATGTGCTGGAGCTGTGTGCACGCATCCTGTGCCTGCATCAGTGGTAACGTGATCAGCATGAAGAAGTTTAGATTTTCTATCTATAAATGGATGAATTAAATCAATATCTATTAATTCTTGTCCTTTTACTGTTGAAATCTTCTTTACCTTGAGACCCCACCTATCAGAACATGAATCAATCATCGAATCAGCGATAATATGATACGAATTATCAATTTTGATTAGTGTGTATTCCAAATCTGGATTAATACATACAGCTACATTTGATGGTATTGTCCATGGAGTTGTTGTCCATATAATGAAAGAAATAGATTCATTTTCAGAGAAATTAAAAACATTTTTTACACTATCAATGCTTTCTTCATCAACTTTAAAAGCTACATCTATAGATTTAGAAACCTTATCTTGATATTCAACCTCAGCCTCGGCTAAGGCAGACCCGCAGTCTTGGCACCAATGAACTGGCTTTTCGCCCTTTTGAAGATGACCAGATTCATATATTTTACCCAGAGCTCTAATAGCGTCGGCCTCAAAAGTTGAATCCAGGCTTTTATATGGGTTGTCCCATTCACCAAATACACCAAGCCTAACAAAATCTTTTTTTTGGTTTTCGATCTGCGTTAACGCATATTCCTTACATGCCTCCTGAAAACTTTTCTTATCTTGAACTAGTTCACTTCTTTTTCCGTGTTTCTTTTCAATATTTAGCTCAATTGGTAATCCATGACAGTCCCACCCCGGAACATATGGAGCATTTTTTCCAAGAAATGTTTTTGATTTAATAGTAATATCTTTAAGTATCTTATTAACTGAATGTCCAAGATGAATAGAGCCGTTAGCATATGGGGGGCCATCATGCAGAATAAAAATTTCATCATTTTCATGAAGCTCTCTTAACTTTTTATAGATATCAATATCATTCCAAAATTCAATTATTTCAGGCTCTTTTCTAGGCAAGCCAGCTTTCATGGATAAATCTGTTTCAGGAAGATTAAGGGTATCCCTATAATTAATCGTCATTTTTTATTTTAATAAGTTTTTTGCAGTTGTTATGTCTTTTTGAATTTGTGATTTTAACATGTCTAAGTTATCAAACTTCTTTTCTTCACGTATTTTATTTACAAATTGTACTGTGAGCCTTTTTGAATAAATCTCTTTATCAAAATTAAATAAATGAACTTCAAGCACTGGATTAGAGCCACCGACTGTAGGTCTAATTCCCATATTAGCTATGCCATCAAAAGACTCTCCATCAAAAGAAGTTCTAACAGCATATACACCAGAAATAGGTAGTTTTTGCTTTGGAAGCCAAATATTTGCTGTTGGCACACCAATTGTTCTTCCAAGATGCTGACCATGAACTACTTTACCAGAAAAGGTATATGGCCTTCCTAATAAAATCTCAGCAAGCTGAAAATCATCATTTAGAAGAGCGTTTCTTATTCTTGTGCTGCTAACTCTTTGATCTTCATAATTAAATGTTTCAGTATTCATTACTTGAATGCCTTTCTTTGAGCCCCATTTTGTTAAGAGGTCAAAATCACCTGCTCTATTAGCCCCAAATCTGAAATCATCACCCACCGTTAAAGATGCTAAGCCGACAGAATCTAATACATCTGAAATAAATATTTCAGGAGTCATTTTTCTCAAAGAATTATTAAATTTGAGAAAAAAAGCATAATCTATATCAAAGTCTCTAAGAAGTTCAAATTTTTTTCTCCATGGACAAATTCTTGGGGGTGCTTCATTTTGCGAGTTATTATTAGCAGCAAAATACTCAGATGCATGCGGTTCTGTAAAAAAAACTATTGAGGAGCCTTTTGTTTTTTCAGCTTTATTTTTAATTTTTGACAAAATAGCCTGGTGACCTTTATGCAAACCATCAAAATTTCCTATAGTTCCATGGAGTATTAGATTTGGATAAGATTTTTTAAAAAAATCTAAATTATGCAATCCTCTAATTAAGTACATTTTAATTTAAAAATTCTTTAAAAGAATATCCTCTAATTATTCTTGAAGTAATGAAGTATATAAATATTGATATTGTAACTTTGAAAAGAAGTGTCAACGCTCTTTCAATCTGATTTAGATCAAAAAAATCAAAAAATTGAGCAGAGTAATTTAAAAAAACTATCACTAAGATAGAAGGTATTAATATAGAAAAATTAAACTTATTAAATGGGTTAATAAGATTAATTAGACCCTGCTTTACCAAAATTACTTCAAGGATAACTACACTGACAATAGCGGCAATTGAGCTTCCAATAGCTATACCAATATGTCCTAAGCCTAATTGAAATGCTAATAAATAATTCAGACAGGCATTAAGTATTAATGAGAGTAATGCAACATACATAGGCGTTTTTGAATCTTTTCTTGCAAAGAATGCTGGTGTTAAAACTTTCATGAGCATGAAAAATGGTAAGCCAATTGAAAATGCCATTAAGCTCAATGATGATTGCTGGACATCATATGATGAAAACTCACCTCTTAGAAAAATTGTGCTTATTAAGTCTACTGAACATAAATACAAACCAATAAAAGATGGTAAGCCTATGAATAAAACAAATCTTTGGCCTTTTTGTAATTCAGATATAAACAAGTTTTTGTTCTGAGTAATATCAATTTTTGATAAGGTTGGCAAAAGAACTGTACCAATAGCAATCGCAAATAAACCCATTGGAAATTGAATTAATCTATCAGACACATACAACCAAGTTGGACTTCCTGTTTCAAGCAAAGATGCAAAAATAGTGTCTATAAGTAAATTAATCTGAATAATTCCACCAGCAAGTACTGCTGGAAAAATAAGCTTTAAAAACTTAGTAAGCCCAGGGTGAGACCAATTAAAATTTGGCCTAGGAAGTCTATTTATTTTTCTTAAAGCAATAATATGGATTAGTAATTGTAAAAAACCAGCTACTAGAACACCCCAAGCAAGAGCGTACACTGGAACATTGAAAGTAGGTGCTAAAAATATTGCAGCAATTATTAATGAAATATTAAAAATCAGAGGTGTGAATGCTGGCAAGGAAAAACGATTATGGCTATTCTGTATACCGCTTGAAAATGCAACTAAAGAGATTAATGCTAAATATGGAAACATTATTCTTAATATATCAACAGCTAAATCTTTCTTAAATTCATCAAAATAAAAACCTGGTGCAAAGATAAAAATAAAAATTGGAGCAATTAATAGAACTATGAGTGTGAAGAAAAATAAAACGCTTAAAAATGAACCAGCGAGTGCATTAAGAAAGCTATATATATTTTTTTCATTTTGTTTTTTTTGATAATCACTGTAAATTGGAATGAATGCCTGATTGAAAGCACCTTCTGCAAAAAAACGTCTAAAAAGATTAGGAATTTTTAAAGTTACAACAAAAATATCATGAAACACTGATGCACCCAATATACTAGTTGTAGCAACATCTCTAATTAAGCCAAAAATTCGCGAAACTCCAGTCCAAGCTGAAACCCTAGTTAGAGCTTTGTAGATTTTATTTGATTGAATATTAGGCATCTTTTTTAAAATCTAAAGATGCAGAATTAATACAATACCTTAATCCTGAAGGTTTTGGGCCATCATTAAAAACATGTCCAAGATGAGCATCGCACTGCATACATTTAACTTCAATTCGTGACATTCCATGAGATAGATCAGGAATCTCGGAAATTATATTTTTATCTTTTGGAAGGAAAAAACTTGGCCAGCCACAACCTGCATCAAATTTTGTTTCTGATTCAAACAAAGGTGTACCACAGCAAATACAAATATATTCTCCTTTCTCGTCGAAATTCCAATATTTTCCTGTAAATGGTCTTTCAGTTCCTGATTGTCTAGTTACATAGTAACTTTCATCATTAAGTTGAGTTTTCCACTCTTCGACTGATTTCTTTTTATTTGTCATTACATAATTGTAATGAAGTAGATTAAATATAGGTAGATTTATCTATCTATATATAAAAACATATTTATGCAGATTTATAATATTGTTGAGTGTAATCTGTAAAGTCTTTAAGCAACGTTATAGATGGTGTATATATTCTTCTTCTTTTATCAACAGTTGATGATTCTTCATTAATATAACCAAGTTGAACAGCTTGTTTAAGAACTTGTAGTCTTTTAATTCTAGAAGCAAATTTTTGAGGTACTAAAGAAATAGCATATTCTTGAGAAATCTCAGAACCTTCTAAAGATTCAAGCATAAATCTCATCAAGAAATAGAATCTATAAGTGTCTGATTGAAAAAAATTTAAAGAATCTGGATTATTAGGATTATCAATAGTCGCATCTAAAACTATTTTGATAAGATTTTTAGATTTATTTATAACCTTTTCATCAAAGCTTGTCATATCCATAAAAAAAACACCCTAAAAGTTTATATATATTTATTTTATATATATGCAATTTGTGTGCCAATTAACCAAAGAATAAGCAACAATATAGTTAAGAATATAATTTAATATCTCTTCTATTAAAGTGATTAGCTCTCGATCTTAAAAAAACTGATAACTTATTGTCGCAATGTTTATAATCTTTCTTAAACTTGTTAGATTCAGTTTCTATATCATAATTTGATTTGTATGATTCCAATGACAAATCTCCTTGATAATTAGGTTTATTATTATTTAAATATCCAGATAAGACCTCGATGTTAAATCTCTTATTAGATTTTCCTATCTCTAAAAAATTTTGCAGATCATTGATAGTTTTGATTGTCCCATTAATTTTTCCATCAAAACTGTGGCCTGCAATATGGGGTGTAGATATTAAAGAAAAATCAATAATCTCTTTAGATGGGATAGGCTCATTTAACCAAACGTCTGAAATATAATTAATCTTATTAAACTCTATAAGATCTTGCTCATTCACAACCCCTCCTCTTGAAGTATTAATTAATGTTTTGCTATTCATTTCCATCAGGAAAGATTTATCAATGAGATTTGATGTGGGAAAATTAGTATCAAATGTTAGAGGTACATGTATGCTTATTAAGTCACATGTCTGAATCTTTTTTAAATTAACCAAGAAGTTATGCTCTAAAAATGGATCATAAATATAATTTTTGAAAGAAAAAAAATCTAATGCCCTTTTTAATTTACTACCAATATTTCCATAGCCAATTATTCCGATTCTGTCATTTGATTGAAATATGCCTTTTTCATGAAGAAATTGAATAGCTGACATAACATAATTAACTACAGATTCAGCATTTGATCCAGGGCAATGAAACCAATTAATATCTTTTGATTTAAGATAATTTTCATCTAAGTGGTCTTTGCCTGCTGTAGCGGAACAAACAAGTTTAATTTTAGTTTTATCTAATAATAACTTATTAACTTTTACAGTTGATCTAACTATTAAAATATCGACATTTTTTAAAATATCATTATTTATATTCACTGAGTTCAGATATTCAAATTCAATTGAATCAAATCCTCTGAGCAATCGAATAATTTCTTTGAAAGATTTCACTCCATCATCAACTACTATTTTCATCTTAGTTAGTCTTATCGGGTGTAATTAAACTCTTAATCCAACCAAAAAAAGTGTTTTTACCAAGAGTGTATTTATCTAAAGAATCAAAATCTTTTGCTAATTGTAACGGGTTCTCTAAAAAATTAGCCCTAGTATTGAAATCAACATCATCAAGAGTCTTAACCAGTTTTGCTGGATTACCAGCAAATATAGAATTTGGTGGAACATCTTTTGTAACTACGGCTCCCGCTCCGACAATACTATTTTTACCTATAGTTATTCCTTTACAGATAATTGCGCTATCACCAATCCAAACATTGTCCTCAAAAACTACTGGCTTTGCATTTCCAACTGGCTCTGCTCTATCATAGATTCCATGCCAATCAGCATCAGAAATATATGCGCCATGAGCAATCATACATGCATCACCAATAACTATACTTTTAGCAGACATTATTCTTACACCAGGAGTAATTAAACAATATTTACCAATCTTTATTTCGCCTTTATGTTTACCAATATCCCACGAAGTAAATTGAATGTGCGCATCTTTGGAACCAATTAAAGTTGGATAATCATCAATTGAAACATTTCCTCCAAATACTTTTATATATCTTGGTTTAAAATAAGCGCCTCCTCTCCCAAGATAATCAAATTGAGGTTCTAAAAACTGTCTTACATAAATTTTGACAATTTTAGTAAATAATTTTTTTAGCCAATATGGTCTATTGTCTTTTCTGATAATAATCTCCAAAGGTGATATTTTAATATGATAAAGTAGCGAAAAAATTATTTCATAAAAATTGATTAAAAAATATTTAAAAGAATTTAAACATCTATTTAATATTGGGTTACCAATACTTGGTTCTCAAATGTCATATGCCCTAATGGGTACCACCGATACAATTATTGCTGGAAGAGCTAGCGCCTCAGACTTGGCTGGACTTGCTGTGGGTAATGCTTTTTCGATGACTATTTTTATGTTTTTTTCAGGGGTAATTTTTGCAGTGACACCAATAGTTGCTCAGCTATTCGGAGCAAAAAAATTTCAACTCATAGGTCAAAAACTCAGAGAAGTATTATGGATAGCTGTTCTTTTAGGATTCTTAATTGCTTTGTTATTTATGAATATGGGAATGATTTTAGATATATTACCAATCGATAAAAGTGTTACAAATATCTCAGAAAAATATCTAAAAGCAGTAGCCTTGGGTTTCGCCTTTATTACAGTTTTCACATGCTTAAGATGCTACAGCGAAGGTATGACCTTAACCAAACCTGTTTTTTATATTGCTGTCTTTGGAATGATATTAAATATTCCTCTCGATCTTATCTTTGTATATGGTTGGTTTGGGGCTCCAAAATTAGGTGGAGTTGGTTGTGGTATAGCAACAACAATTGTTTCATTTATTATGATGGTAACAATCTTAATTTACATTAATATAAATAAAAAATATAAGATAACTGAGCCCTTCTCTAAATTTACACCACCTTCTATTAAGACTACTAAAGAGGTGTTTAAGCTTGGATTGCCAATTGGTTTTGGAATTTTTATTGAACTAAGTATGTTTTCAGGTGCTCAAATTATTCTTGGTATCTTGGGTGAAGATATAGTTGCAAGTCATGCTATAGCAATCAATGTGGCAAGTTTATTTTTTATGGTGCCATTAGCAGTTGGTTTAGCTGCTGCAACTAGAGTTGGTAATTTAATTGGTGAAGATAACTTTAAACAAGCTAAAGTTGCTTCTTCATCAACCATCTATTTATGTATGTTAACTGCATTAATGAATGTAATTTTAATTATAAGCTTTAGAGAAGTTATTGTAGGCATATACACAACAGATGAAATTATATTTTCTCTTGCAGTACATTTATTAATCTTCGCTGCAATATTTCAACTACCTGATGGAATTCAAATGGGGGCTCTTGGAAGTTTAAGAGGTTTTAAAGATACTTTTGTTCCAATGATACTCTTATTTATATCTTATTGGATATTTGCAATGCCAATTGGATATTATCTAACTATGACAGGTTTTGATGCACCTATGGGTGCTGCTGGAATGTGGTTCGGAATGATAATTGGATTAAGTGTATTTGCAATTTTAGCAATATTAAGACTTAGATGGATTGTTAAAAAATATCTTAAAAAAATTGAAGTTATTTATTAATTACCTTTGCAACAGTTGAGCCGATCTCAGTCAGGTTATCAGCCACATGAACTCCACATTCTTTTAAATTAGAAATTTTATCTGCAGCAGTACCTTTACCTCCAGAAATTATTGCACCAGCATGCCCCATTCTTTTACCAGCCGGAGCAGTTTGGCCTGCAATATAAGAAATAACTGGTTTTGAAACATTATTTTTTATAAATTCTGCAGCATTTTCCTCAGCAGTTCCACCAATTTCTCCAACCATCACGATAGCTTCTGTTTGAGAATCATTTTCAAACAACTTAAGAATATCTATAAAAGATGAACCTGGGATAGGGTCTCCACCTATACCCACACAACTGCTTTGACCAAAACCTAAGTCTGATGTTTGTTTCACTGCCTCATATGTCAAAGTTCCTGATCTAGAAATAATACCAATTGATCCTTTCATATGTATGCTTGCAGGCATAATTCCTAATTTAGCTTCCCCAGGAGTTATAAGACCAGGACAGTTAGGTCCAATTAAAGTTATACCTAATTCATCAACTCTTTTTTTAACATCAAGCATATCCAGCGTGGGAACTCCTTCAGTAATACAAACAATTAATTCTATTCCTGATTCTGCAGCCTCAAGAATTGAATCTTTACAAAAGGGAGCTGGAACAAATATCAGTGATGCATTAGGCTGAACACTTTCTATGGCTTCATTCATAGTGTCAAATACTGGTTTTCCTAAATGGGTTTGCCCTCCTTTACCAGGTGTGATACCTCCTACAATATTAGTACCATATTCGATAGCTTGCTCTGAGTGTAATGTAGCCTGTGAACCAGTAAACCCTTGAACTATTACTCTTGTATCTTTATTAACTAAAATACTCATTTTGCTAATTCCACTGCTTTTTTGGCTGCATGACCTAGATTATTGATACTTTCTATTTTTATATTGGCTTTAGATAAAATTTCTGAACCTAAATCAGCATTATTTCCTTCTAATCTAACTACAACCGGTATTTGAACACCAACCTCTTCGATTGCAGCAAGAACTCCTTCTGCAATTAAATCACATCTTACTATTCCGCCAAAAATATTAACTAAAACAACTTTTACCTCAGGATCATCTAAAATAATTTTGAATGCCTTGGAAACTCTTTCTTGAGTTGCTGTTCCTCCAACATCAAGAAAATTTGCAGGATTTCCTCCAAAGTATTTGATTGTATCCATTGTGCCCATGGCAAGACCTGCTCCGTTTACCATACAGCCAATATTTCCATCTAAAGATACATAACTTAAATCATTCTTTGCAGCCTCAGACTCCCTAGGATCTTCTTGGGATGGATCATGCATTTTAGCAATTTCAGGTTGTCTATATATAGCATTTGAATCTATGTTTATTTTTGCATCTAAGCAGTGTAACAATCCTCCGCTTGTAATCACCAAGGGATTAATTTCAAGCAAACTTAAATCTTTCTCAACAAATAACTTCATTAAATTTTTAAGCATTGGAGTAAATTGTTTAGTTTGCTCATTATTTAACTTTAAAACTTTTGCAATTTTTCTTGCTTGAAAACCTTGAGCTCCACATAGAGGATCTATTGATTCATAAATAATTTTTTCAGGAGAATTTTTTGCGACTTCTTCGATATTTACTCCTCCCTCACTAGAACCGATAAAAACCACTCTTTGCGATTCCCTATCTATAACAGCGCTTAGATATAATTCTTCGGCTATATCAGTACATTCCTCAATAAGAACTGAATTAACCAATTGGCCCTTTTCATCTGTTTGATAAGTAATTAATCTCTTCCCCAGCCATTTCTTTGCAAATGAAGTTGCCTCTTCAGGAGTATCAACTAACTCAACCCCACCTGCTTTTCCTCTTCCTCCAGCATGAACTTGAGCTTTCACAACCCATTTGGAACCACCAATATCTCTACAAGCTTTAAATGCATCTTCTGCTTCATAAATGACTTTACTATTTGATATGGGCAAACCGTATTGTGCAAAAAGTTCTTTGCCTTGAAATTCATGTAGATTCATTATCTTTTATTTCCTATATGTATAGCTTCATTATTTACAGCCAAAGCGGCCTCATGGAGGGCCTCAGAAACTGTTGGATGGCTAAAAATTGTTAGTCCCAGGTCTTCAGAGCTAGCACCAAATTCCATAGATATTAATGCCTGTTGAACAATTTCTGCAGCAGATGGACCAAAGACATGAACTCCTAAAATTGTATCTGTTTTTGCATCGGAAAGAAGCTTTACAAAACCGACTGATTGATCTACTGCTAAAGCTCTGCCACTTGCAGCAAAAGGAAACTTACCAACTTTATAATCAATGCTCTCATCCTTTAATTCCTGTTCATTTTTACCAACCCAAGCAATTTCAGGATGAGTGTAAATTACAGAGGGTACTAAGTCATAATTCATTTCTGCATGTTTTCCAGCAATCCTCTCTGCAACCATAATCCCTTCCTCACTACCTTTATGAGCTAGCATGGGCCCCCTTACCACATCGCCTATAGCCCAAATGTTTGCAGCATTTGTTTGGCAATAATCATCAACATTTATAAAACCTCTATCATCTAAATCGACACCAGAATCGTCAGAAAAAACATCCTGAGTATTAGGTTTTCTTCCTACTGCGACAATTAATTTATCAAATTTCATTTCCTCAGATTTAGCTTCAGTCTCATATGTAATATTCACAGAATTTTTAAGACTTTTTGATGAAGTCAATCTACAACCCAATCTAATGTCGAGACCTTGTTTCTTAAAATCTTTTAAAGTTTCTTTTGCAATTTCTTTATCGGCCATAAATAAAAAATCATCCATAGCTTCAATGACTGTT
>CACLXS010000017.1 GCA_902610905.1 uncultured SAR86 cluster bacterium | reverse complement strand
ATAGAAGCGCAAAAGATTATTCTTTCTAATGAATTCAATCCCTCTATTGATAGTAAAAAATTTCAAGAACTATCTTTAGCTATTCAGTCTTTTGTGGATTTAAATATAAATTTACCTAAAATGTTTAATAAAGATGGGGTCTATAGAGTATTTACTCAGATAATAATTTCAATCTTTTCATTAAATGTAAAAGAAAACAATGCATTAGATGAAGTCGGAAAAATTGAAGCTCATAGAGCCGGTTATGCTTATCTTTTAAGCTGGACGACTAAAAATTCTTAAACGTTAAATATAAGCCTTAAAAAAATATAAAAAAGAATAGTAAAAGTTGCGCCAATTGGAATTGTGACAAGCCACGACAAAACAATTCGTTTTATTGATGATATGTCAAGATGGCCAGCTCCTTTAGCTAGACCAACACCAATTACACCTCCAACAAGTGTATGAGTTGTTGAAATAGGAAATCCAACATATGAAGCAACAACAACTGTTGTTGCTGTAGCTAATTCTGCAGAAAACCCTAAGCTAGGAGTTAATTCTGTAATTTTTTCGCCAACAGTTTTAATTACATTTTTGCCTAGAACTACAAGACCAAAAACAATACCTGTAGCTCCAATAAATAGTACCCAAGGACTTACGGCAGATTTAGTGCTTATAAATCCATCTAATTGAACAGTTGATATTATGGCTGATAGAGGGCCGATTGCATTAGCCACGTCATTTGAACCATGAGCAAAAGCCATAGCAGAAGCAGAAATAATCATCAGTATTGCAAAAGCAGATTCAACACCATTTTTTTTAATATTTTCTATATTTCTTAACAATAAGATATAAGTGCCTATTGATGCCAATAAACTTAATGATATTGAAAAAATATAAACCTCATATTCATCTAAAACTAAACCAGAATTAGATAGTCCTTTTCTAGCTATAACCAATGAGATAATAAAAGAAACATAAAAAGCATAAAAAGGTATTATTTTAATAGCTGATTTTCCAGGATTAGGTCTGTCAAGAATTGAAATTTTTGCACTATAGTAAAGTATGAAAGCTAGGAATCCAGATACGATCGGTGATGTGAACCATGAACTAGCAATACCACCAACAGTACCCCATGAAACATTTGTAAAACCTTTAGAAATTATTACAAATCCAATAATGGCACCAACTATAGAGTGAGTTGTGGATACTGGCCACCCTTTTCTACTTGCTAAAATCAACCAAAAACCCGCGGATAATAAGGCAGAAAGCATTCCAATGATAAAAATATCTGGCTCTTCCTGATAAATTGATGGATCCACTATACCCTTTCTAATAGTGGACGTAACTTCTCCTCCACCAAAATATGCACCCAAAAACTCAAATATAGCTGCAATGATAATTGCTTGTTTAATTGTTAGCGCCTTACTACCAACAGAAGTTCCCATTGCATTTGCAACATCGTTAGCACCAATACCAAATGCCATAATAAAACCAATAATTGCTGCAATGACAATTATGTAAATCGGATCTAAAAATAAATCAGGCATAAGAAATTTTATCTTTGAAATATCACATATAATATACTAGATTAATGTTACATTATTGAAAGATTTAAATAACATTTAAAAACCAATTTATTAAAAAAAAATACACTTAAGATATTAAATATGTCCTTAATAACACTTGACCAATCTGAATATAAGAGACTTGATTCCAAGGCCTATGCAACAGAAAAAAGGCGCCTTCAGATTGAATTATTAAAACTTCAAGAGGACGTAATTAAGAATAATAGAAAACTTTGTATAGTTTTTGAAGGAAGAGATACAGCAGGCAAAAGCTCAACAATAAAATTTTTTTCAGAATATCTTAGGCCCAATAATTTTAATTATGTACAACTTGGAATCCCTACTAAATGGGAATCTTCCCACTGGTTTCAAAGATGGGAAAAAGTACTACCAAAAGATGGCGAAATATCTTTTCTTGACAGGTCTTGGTATACACGGGCTATCACAGAGCCAATTATGAATTATTGCACAGAAAATCAATACAGAACATTTATGAAAAAAGTTAATGATTGGGAAAAAAAACTTATTAAAAATGGCACTGAACTAACAAAATTTTATTTTTCGTTATCAAAAGATCAACAAGAAAGAAGAATGAACGCTAGAAAAAATTCTCAACTAAAATATTGGAAGTTAAGTAAAAATGATGAAAAAATTATTACTAAATGGGATGCCTTTACACTTTATAAAAATCAAATGTTTGACAAAACTTCAACCCAAGAATCTCCATGGGTAAGTATCAATTCCAATAATAAAATGATTGGCAGACTAACATCGTTAAGATATTTACTAATTAAAACAAGTTACGAAGGAAAAAAAATACTTGCACCAGCAAAATACTCAAAAACCATGAAAAACTTTAGTACTATAATTGAAGGAGTAAAGTTTAGAGATCTATCTTATGATCAATTTATGATACTCACAAAATATAGCGACGAAGCATAATGAGAATAGCATCTATCGATATTGGTACAAACGCAATCAAGTCAAAAATTTTTGAAACAACGCCAACGCAAATTATCTTCCATGAAGGTATTAGATCTCCTATGCGACTTGGTGAGGAAGTTTTTAATAAGGGATACATAACAAAAAAAAAGCTTGATGAATTAATTAAGATTTTAAAAAAATATCAAAATACATTCTCAACGAAAGATATTCAACTTTATGAAATCGTAGCAACAAGTGCACTTAGGGATTCATCAAACTCTGAAGAAGCCAGACGTTATATTGAAAATAATATTGATCATCCTATAAGGATAATTTCTGGGCTAGAAGAAGCAAACCTTATAAAGTTCCATCCAAAAGCAAAAGAAAAAAATAAAAGAATGTATGTTGATGTTGGTGGAGGAAGTACCGATATTTTTATTTATCAAAACAATAAAAATATAATCAAATCTTTTCAACTTGGAGCTGTAAGGTGCATGCAAGAAAAAGATGACAAGGAAGAATGGCATAGATTAAGAAACTGGCTCAAAAAACAAAATGAAATAGATACTCTTGTAGGTCTTGGTGGAAATATTCGTTCCTTTTTAAATATTCATAAATCTAAAAGAATGAAAAATAATAAATTTCTAGACGAAACAAAAAAACTAAGCACTAAAAGTACAAATGAAAAAATTCAAAAGTTTGGTCTTGCATTTGACAGAGCAGATGTTATTGATCATGCTATGAAAATATTTATTGAAATAGTTAAGACTTTAAATATCATAGAAATAAAATCGACTAAATGGGGTGTTTCTGATTCAATTGCAGTAAAGTTATTTCATGAAATATATTCAAATAAAATAGATATCACAAATAATTAATCAATACTTACTTCAGCCTTTACAATGTCTTCTAAGAATGTAATTTCAATAGTGTTAATATCGAAAGATTCATAAATAATAGTTGTCGCATCTGAAAGATCTTTTAGGTTTTTAGCTTCTATTAGAATAACTGGTTTCTCATCAAGATTTTTTGATTCTTTTATATTAAATTTAGATGACAAGGTTTTTATTAAGGCGTCCAAATTGTCATCACTGCTAATTTTTTTTAAAAAAGTTTTTTCAATACTTTTTATTGACTGGAATACATAGTCATAGTCATCGTAAGTTTTTTTTAACTTTTTAGAATTATTCTGAATTGCTGAAATGGAGCTAAAGATTATTAAGGCTAAGCAAAGAAATAAAGCTAAACAGGATAATATAAATACTCTATAACTTTGAGTTGTAAATTTATTTATTAGCTTATTAATTTGCATTTATAGTATAGGTTACAACGCCGGTCACAGTTTTATTCTCAGTTACTAATGAGTCTGAAATTTTAGACAACTCAAATCTTGATAGTATCTCATTTAAAATTTCATATTTTATTTGTGATAATTTACTTAATTTAACTTCGATAGTATTTTCTGCTTTATTGTAAGAAATACTTGAAATTCCATCAGTTGAAATTTTATCAAGAAGACTTATATCGAATAAGTCATCTGAACGAGAATTAGACAGTGCAATATCTAAATTTTTTAAGATTGAATCAATTTGAACTTTGGGTTCTATAAGGTTGTTGAATGAAGGGTTTAAAACCTTAAATAGCTCAATAGTTTCACCTTCAAATGTTTTTATTCTTTTATCAACAAAATAGGAATGTATTATTGGAAAAAATGATATGAATAGGAATAGAAGAGTGCTCATGATTAACTGAGGTTTACTAAATTTAGTTTTATGAATAATGGTTTGAAAAGAGTATTGCCTTTTAAATAAATTTAAGAGGCTTGTTTTATCAAGAGTTATAAAGTCTATATGCATATCTTGTATATTAAATTCTTGTTTTTTAAACTGATAAGAATCAATTTCCTCATTTATGGCTAGGTCTACTATCGGATCAAAGTTAGGATGAGCATTTTTTGCAATGTGTAAAAAATCTAATAATTCTTTATTGTTAGTAGAAAAACCAGTTCCATTCTCAAAAGTAAAAACAAAATTATCATTAATTTTAATAATGGACTCATTGACTATAGTTTTACAAAGATTGTGTTCTGGATATATTAAGATTTCTGCATCAATATCATTAACAATATTATTTAAATTATTAAAAAAATCTTGATTGTATGAATAAATAATATTTTTATGGAATCTAAAAGATAAAGATGAAATTTCATGCAGAATTGCAGATTCATATTCATTTATGAATTGGGATACTACAAAATCCTCATTGATATTATCATTTGTAAAAGGATATGTATTAATAATATTAGATGGTACAAAGATGATTAAATTTGAGTTAGCAAGAACGTATTTTTTGATATCAGTTAAATCAATTATTTCTTCGGATATATAGCTATTATTTTCATATAAAAAAAGATTTATATCTTTATCATTAACAAAATGTGCAATATATGATTTCATTTCAATCGTTATTATAGTGTCTGTGAGATATTTTACTATTAGAGTTTAAATCGTTGATAAATGAAGTCACTGAAAAATCAAAATCACGATATCTTACCTTTGTTTTAATTTGAAAAAATCCTGTTTTGTAAATAAATAAATCAAGGTTATCTAAATTGTAGTCATTATATATTCTTGACAGTTCTGATTTATTACGAATTCTTGATAAAGGTATTTCTTTAATGAATAATTTTGCTTCATCTGCACTAAATTCAGGATATAACGACTGAACTAGCATATGGTCATCTAGAACAAGAGAATTTATGTTAATTAATAGTTTTGTTGAGTGCGGATGAACACAAATATGATTAAGTTTGTTTATGTCAAATTGAGATAATGCTGGAAGAGTTAGCAATTCATTTTTATTAAAAAATAATCGCTTGCCAGTATATTGTTTATTAATAGATAGCGGGCCGGTATAAAAATAATCTTCAATGCCATAAGATCTTGGCTCATCATCAGTATCAATCCAATCTAATACTTGGTCTAGAAATTCAGATATGATGATAGGATCTATATTATTTAGATTTAAATAATTATATATATATGAAACATTTGTTTCATTCTTTATATAATCTATCTCTTCATCATTCCTTGATAGACTAACTACTGAATTAATGTTTAAACAATTTGTGTTATCTTTTAGGCTAATATCTATATTCGCATCAGGAAATATGTCATTAAGATATTTGTTAATCCTAGAATTATCTAAATTGTTAAAAAATGATTGATTAAAGCTCATATCTGAGTTGTTTTTAATATAGTATAAATATGTACTTTCAAGGCCTAATATTGTGTCAATGGATTGATTTTCGATAGTTCTATAGAAAATCCTTTTTTGATTAACTAATGCATCTTTGCTCATTAAAACAAATAAAGATGACATAAAGATAACAAGCATTAATGTTGTTATAAGAACAACACCTCTTTGTCTATTCCTCAACATAACTGTAATTTATAGTTGGATTGACAACAAATTGATAAGGTTCTTCGTTTATATTAAATTTTATCCTTATTAATCTTGGAGGGCGTTGATTTATTCTTTGATTTACAGGCCAATAATTAAACCATCTATTAGAAGTATAAAACTCAAACTCGCCCTGACTAACATTTTTTAATAATTCTATAGATTGTTGTTGATTAATATCAGCAGGGTTTGCAACAAAAAATTGTCTTCGAACTAGATTATTATCTATAAATTCATATTCTATATAATTTGTGGTGTAACCATCTGATGATTTATTTAGAGAAACAAAAGAAAGTTTATTGGAGTTAACTTGAGAGTACATTGTGTTAAAAGTTTGATCAAAAAATTCAAAATTTCTTATGGGAAGATTTGCTGATTGACGAACATCTCTTCTAAAAAGAATTGATGCAGTTCCAATATCCTTTATCTTTTGAGACTTAGACTGACTTATACCAAGGGTATCAATTGATGATGTTAAAAAAATTGATGTTATGGTCAATATAATTGAGAAAATAACTAAAGAAATTAAGACCTCAATTAATGTAAATCCTTTTAAATTAGTTGATAATGCCATTAGTCTCGTAAATATAATTTTCTTGATCTTTTAATTTAATTAAGATTTTAAATTTAATAATTTTTCCATTATTTAAAGAGTTTTGTGAGCTAGGTAACTCTGGAAAATCATAGTACTCTTCCCAAATGTATTCATCATTACCAAAGGATACTCTTCCACCTTTAGGATTATTATTTAGAGGTTTTTCAATAGTTGTGAGATGTGCAATTCTGTTTGATGCTATTTCTCTGGCAGCAAAAATTTTTTCATTATCCCCAATATTAATTAAAACATTGGTAGTTGCTTGAAAAAGCGAAATTAAAACAACACTAATGATAATAAGCGCAGTCAATATTTCTATAAGACTAAAACCTTTATTAATTGATTTGTCCAATTTGTACCTCACAATTATTTAAAATTGTAACTGAATATCCATAGTCTTGATTTATTAAAATTAATTTCCCACCCAAGCATGTGCCAGAAGGATAAAATATTATTAATGGGTATTCATAGGACTTATTAGTTAAATTAATTTCCTCACCTGAAAGGCTTTTAAAATAAAAATTTTCAAAATTTAAAGAATCTAAAAAATCGATACTTTGTTCAACCTTAGAATTTTTTTGGTTTTGCAAAATTTCAAACACCTCTATGTTTGATATTGATTTATAAAGCCCTATCGTCTTTCCAGATAAAACAGAATACTCTTCTAATTCTTCAAAGAAACTAACAGAGGATTTAAATTTATCTGGCTGACTGTTTAAATTAACAAGAATTAAAGCTGATGAAAGTCCAATAATTATGATAACTATTAATAACTCAACTAAGGTGAAGCCTTTTTTAACGCATCCAGTTTCCAATGTCTTGATTTTCTCCTGTGCCGCCTAGTTCACCATCTGCTCCAAGACTATAAACATCATAATTTAAGGATTTTTGAGGAGGATATTCATACTGATATGGATTGCCCCAAGGATCCGTTGGTATTTCTGAAATATAACCACCTCTAGGAAATAGATAAGGTTTTTTTAAATCTTCCGAAGGTATTACTAGCGAGAGCAATCCTTGCTGTGTTGAGGGATATGTATTTTCATTAAACTTGTATAATTCAAGAGCTTTTTCAAGCTGAGCAATATCTACCTTAACTTTTTCTACGTTTGCTCTTGTTAGAAAAGGAGAAACATTTACAACAACAAAGGTTGCTAATATGCCAAGTATGACTATAACTGCCATTAATTCGATTAAAGTAAATCCTTTTTTGTAATTCATCATCATCCTAAAGTTAATGTATTCATTTGGATTATTGGTATAAGAATAGCAAGTATTATCATAAGAACAATAGCACCCATAAAAATAATAATTAATGGCTCTGCTAAAGATACTAACATTGATCTTTTATTTATGATTTCATCCTTTAGATACTCAGAAATCTTATCAAACATATATTTTAAGTTACCTGAAGTAAACCCGCTAGATATTAGTTGTATAAAAATATGAGGGAATACTTTATATTTTTCTATGGATTGAACAAAATCACCACCCTCTTTAACATTTTTATTTGCTTGATTTAATATTGACTTTAAATATTCATTATTTACCACATGGATTGATTCGTCTAAAGCTTGATCAAAATTTAATCCTGAAGATAACATTAACGAAATCGTGCTACTGAATCTTTCTAAATCAGAATTCAAAACAAATGAGCCGTAAGCCGGTAAAGATAATATTTTTTTTTCTAGAAATATTAAGTTATCTTTATTTTTAATAAAATTTTTATAGTAAAGATAAGTGAGAGTAAATAATATTAGGAAAATTAAAATTATAAAATGGAAATTTTCAGAGACACTCAAAAGAAACGAAGTTAAAAGAGGTAAATCTGAACCAGATTTAACAAATTGACTCACTATTTGTGGCATTACAAAGATAAGCAAAACAATAATAGCTAAAAGTGAAAATAAGAAAATCACTATAGGGTAAGCCATAGCAGATACAATTGCTTTTTTTGCCTTATCAATTTCCTCTAGATAACTTGATAGACTGTTAAAAATAAACCCTAAATTACCAGTTGAATCTCCAGCGCTTACCAAAGAAGAGAAGTTAGAGTTAAAATATTTCGGATATTTTTTAAGCGCCTGATTCAATCTTAAGCCTTGCAGGATATCCTCTCTAATTTTATATATTAATAGTCCTAAGCTTTTGTTATCTGTTTGATTTGCTGTTGAATTTAGTGCTTCTTCAAGAGGTATGTTTGCATTTAATAGTGTAGAAATTTGTCTAGAAAAAATTACAATATCTTTTTGCTTTATGAAGTTTATATTTAAATAAGATAAATAAGACTTTTGAACACTAACAGCCGATAAATTTATTCTTCTTAGGTATGATCTAATATCTTCTTCATTATCTGCACTGATTTTGCCCTTATGAAATTTACCATTTACATCATAAGCTTTGTATAAAAAAATATACATTAATTAAAATTATTTACTCTAATTATTTCTTCAATAGAAGTCACTCCATCGATTAATAATCTTTTAATTAAGAATTCAATGGAATCGCCTTTTAGTGATATATGTTTCAACATCTCATTTTCAGAACGCTGTTCATGAATCATTTTCTTTAAAGCATCATCTATAATTACTGACTCTGCTAAGGCAATTCTTCCCTTGTAACCAGTATTTTTGCAATACGAACATCCCTTTGCAGTATATGTTTTTATGGAACTATCAAAATCAACTAAACTGTTATCAATTGATGTTGATAACTCAATTTTACATTTATCACAGAGCTTTCTAATTAACCTTTGTGAAAAAATTGCTTTTATACTTGATGCAATTAAATAAGACTCAATACCCATATCACGTAATCGAGTTATTGCAGAAATAGCGCTATTAGTATGAACTGTTGATAAAACTAAATGGCCTGTAAGGCTTGATTGAATAGCTATTTCTGCTGTCTCTAGATCTCTCATTTCTCCAATCATGATTATATCCGGGTCCTGTCTTAATAAAGCTCTTAAACCATTTGCAAAGGTATAACCAGTTTTTTGATTTACCTGTGTTTGGCCAATGCCTTTAAGTGAATATTCTATTGGATCTTCAATAGTTAAAATATTTTGAGAATCATCGCTTATATAATTTAAGCCAGCATATAATGTTGTTGTTTTTCCTGAACCTGTTGGACCGGTAAATAAGATTAAACCTTCTGAAGATTTAAGTGCATTTTTATAATTTTTTAAAACTTTAGATTCAAAACCTAATTCTTCTATATCAATTTGTGAAGATTCTTTGTCTAAAATTCTTAAAACAACTCTTTCCCCATATCTTGATGGTAATGTTGAAACTCTAACGTCAATTTTTTTTGAACCAAGCGATAGTGACATTCTACCATCTTGAGGCAGTCTTCTTTCTGATATATCAAGCTTTGACATAATCTTTATTCTTGAAACAATTAATGGAGATATTTTTGTATCTTGCTTAATTATTAAATTCATTATCCCATCATTTCTAAATCTAACGTAGAGATTATTTTCATCAACCTCAAAATGAACATCAGAGACTTTTTCATTAATTGCTCTAGAAACAATTCCATTAATGAGCTTAATTATTGGCGTATCATTCGAACTATTCAATAGATCTTCAGTCTGAGAAAGGGTTTGTGCATAAGTTTCAAGATCAAAGTTTTCATCAAGTTCATTTGTGATATCAGCTGCAAAGCCATCTGCACTATAGGTTTTTGTTAAGTACTCATTAAATTTTGTTTTACCGATCTTAATAAGATCAAAGTTGTTAGATAAGTATCTAGAAATTTCATAAAATTGAATAAGTGATAAATCATCAATATGAAAAACAATATTCTTTTTTTTATGCGAATATGCAATTAAATTATTATTTTTAGAATAATTATAGGAAAAAATTTTTTTTTCGATATCTATATCAAGCTGATCCATGATTTTATTCCGCTCTGAGATCGATATTATTTATTTGTGAATTGTTTAAGAGTTTTTGAGCTTTAATAAAATTATATTTTTCATTTGTAATCATATTAATTTCATCTGAATCTATAATAATTTTTGGTCTAATAAAAATTGTAAGATTTCTTTGAGATGTATTAGTACTGGTAGATTGAAATAATCTTCCAAACACAGGAATAGAACCTAAAACAGGAACTTTTGAAATATTTTCAGAAATATCTTCATCAACTAAGCCACCTAAGACTATTGTTTGGTTATTATCAACTAAAACGGTTGTTTCTACCTCTCTTCTATTAGTTATAAAATCAGATGAGCCTACTTGGGAGGCAACGTTTGAAATTTGTAGGGCTATTTGCAAAATAACAGAACCACCTTCATTTATTTGAGGTACTACTTCTAACTTAATCCCAACCTCTTGACGAGAAGTTGTTCTAAAAGGATTACTATTATTAGAACCGAGAGATTCACCTGTTGTGATAGGTATTTCTTGTCCATCAAAAAATAGTGCTTCTGCATTGTCAGTAGCAATAACCGATGGTGTGGCATAAATATTTGAATCAGCATCTGAAGCGATAGTATTTAAAATCCCTATAAAATTATCACCACCCTCCTCATAGTTTCCAAAACCAGAAATTAGACCTTGAGTGTTGAGTAAGCTTGATACCGATGACAAAGCCAATGTTTGATTTGTATCATCTGCATTTGATCCAATAATAGATAAAAGATCAGGAGTTCCAGGATCATTAAACCTTGAAATGCTAATTGGTATGTCTTGTGAATTAGCTGATTGATATGCAGCCTCTACTCCTAATTTTTGAGCAGCACTTTCAGACAAATCAACGATAATAGCCTCCACTAAAACCTGAGCTCTTCGTATATCTATTTTTGCGATTAATTTTTTTAGTTGCTCAAGTTCAGACTGACCAGCAGAGATAACTAAGGAGTTAGTATTTGCGTGAGAGGTAATAATAGTTTTCTTAGAGCTGTCCTCATTAACAAATGAACTTGCAACTGTCGTTAATATTGATGCAACGTCTTCAGCTTTAGCATGCTTTAGGTATACAACATCAATTTGATCGTTGTCATCAATTTTAGAATCTAATCCAGTTAAAATATCTTTGATAGTTGATGTCGTTAATGTATTTGCTACAAGAATAATTGAATTAGTTGGCATAAAAGCCAAAGCAGTGAATTCATTAATCTTTGGAGTATTTGAATCTTTAAGCTTTGTAATAATTCTAACACCCTCAATAGCAGACATATTATTTAAAGATAAAATAGAAATATCAGATTGACTTATTTTATCTAATGCCTTAACTAGGTCTCTAATTTTTTTTACATTCTGCTCCGTATCAACCAGTAAGAAAGAATTAATTTCAGGAAAAATACTTATAAAGGACTGTCTACTTAAGATTCTTTTAAATCTATCAATAAAACCGCTGGAAACATCTCTATTTTGAAGGGTTATTATTTCTGTTATATATTTATTAGTATTTTTTGTATCAACAAGATTTGAGTTACCTAATATTTCAGATTCTGGAATTACCTCATAAAAACCATTGTTTTCATTAATAGAAAACCCTAAAACGTTGAGGGTATTTATATAAACTTCCCAAACCTGTTTAGTATCTAGCTTAGTAGCTGAGATTACTTTAACTTTGCCTTTAACTCTTGGATCCAAGATTATTGTTTTGTTTGTAAATTTTGCAATGTCTTCAGAGACAACTGCAATTTCTACTTGGTCATAATTTAGATTATATAAATCATCAGAAAAGACTTTTCCAACCAAGGAAAAAGATAAAAAAGAAAAAAGTAATATATTATTTTTTATTGTCATTTATGAAGATCATTTTTTATTGTTATTTTACCATTTGAGGATTGAAAAACTATGACTTCTTCGTTTACCTCAACTAATGTATAACTATCATTAATTATATCTCCAACATAAAGAACATAAGTGTTTTTATTATTTTTTTTATCCTGAAGTATTATTGAAGGATTAGTGTTACCAATTCTGGAGCCTACTATCTTAAAATTAAAGGTTTCATTACTCTCATTTAATATTTTAGAAGTTTTATTTGAAGCAATTACAGGATCATTTAATTGCACCTTTAAATCGTTATATGAAAATGCAAATCCATTATTAGGTCTTGGTTTTTCAAGTAAAAAAATACTTATAACGTAAAACACTGAAATTAAAGCCATTCCCACTAGTGATATGTTTTTTGTAACTTTTAAATAATTCATAAAAAAAATGAGCTACATATTGTAGCTCATTAAATAGCAATAATTTACTTATCTAGAAGTTAATTTTATAACCAATAGATATAGACGAACCTATATCGTATCCCTCATATATAACTTCTCCAATTGTAGCTTCGTATGATTCATCAAGAAGGTTTCTTAATTCTATAGAAAACTTCGTTGAATAATCATCGTAAATGGTCTCTTTGATGAAAACGAAATCAACTGATAAGGGAGGTGTTTCAGTTACATCTGGTAAAAAGCCAACTCCTCTTGCTCTAATTCTATCTGAGGTATAGTTAACAATTAATGTTGCTTGAGTATTATTTGCATAATCTTCATATCCTATTTGTAAGTTTGCAATAACATCTGATAAACCTTGAAGGCTCAAATCATCAGTTGTAGCAAGTAAAGTTGATCCATTCGCAACACCGCCTGAACCGAGGGTAATTTGATCATTAGGATTTAAGATTAACTCTCCATCATTATAAGTAATGTTTGTTTTGAAAATGATGTCTTTATTAGGAAACATTTCAAGATTTTCAAATATTCTTTCATACTCAAACTCAGCTCCTTTAATTTCAGCGCTTGGCATATTAATGTATGAAATAACATTTGAGCCCGCTACGTCAATAACCCTCTCTTCAACAGGATTGCTGATATCTTTTAAAAAGATACCAAATGTAACAAATTGATCAAAGCCAAAATAATATTCGGCTCTAATGTCAAAGTTATCTATTTCACTGTTAGTTAAATATTGATTACCAACCACTCTTCTATGAGTGTCAACATCGTAAAAGAATGCTGGAGCAAGCTCTCTAAAAGATGGTCTTGCAATAGTTTGAGAAAATCCAGCTCTGAGTTGAAGATTTTCATATGCTTCTGGCAAGAAGGTTATCGAGAATGAAGGTAAGTCATATGTCTCATCAATAGTTGTATCTACATCTGTATCTGGATTATACATATCAAAGGAATTGATTGTTTGAATACCTTCCTCTCTTCTGAAGCCAGCATTAAGTTTTATTTGTTCACTTAAAAATGATTCAACAGCAATATAGCTTGCTTCAATTTCCATGTCACCTGTGTAAGCAGCATTATCAACTTGAGTAGTTTCAAAGAAAGCTGCTTTTAACGGACTAAGATTAGCATCTGCTAAAATATAGTCTATTCTGTTATCAAGCTCATCAAGAAAATTATTACCAAAGCCAGTCGGTCTAAATTCATAGGATCTAGTTTCAGCATATCTGGTGTTATCAGATGATGCTACTCCGATTTTAATTTCGGTATTTAGATCTTCTATCATGTATTTAATATCAAAACCCATGCTTTCTGTATCATCTTCAACAATACTAAACAAAACATCGTTACCTTTACCTTGATAATCATAGACATAATTAGCATCGTAAACTCCCTCAGGTATACCAGTTGAATTATCAATGTAATCAACTTGCCATTCGTATGGTGAATTTCTTTCGGCCTCGCCGCTTGCAACTTTTAATGACACTTCAAGACCTGAGTCAAAAAACTTTGTAAAGTTAATAGTTTGATTGACAAGCTCTTGCTCAATAAAACTGGTATTATCAGATCTTCTCATTAAGCCACTCTCACCTTGACGTCCTTTTGTGATAGAAGCATCTTTAGAGCCTTTATGGAGATACATATTGGTATATTTAAACTCCGATCCATCAGTAACCGATGAAAATGAACCGAGAAAATAGGTATTAGCACTTTGTGTAGATGAGTTAAATTTTTGGTCATCATCTTTATTTATTTCACCATTTTGGCCTATAGAACCTGTTGCTCTATATCCATCTTTTATTTGTGCGGAGGTTTTAACACCAGCAGTAATTAATACACCTGTTCTTAAATCATCAATTTCAAAAAGATCAGATAATCCCAAATCAAGCTCATTACCAAAAGTAAAATTCAAAGAAGTATTTAAAGGCATTTCATCCTCATAAATGACTAATGTTTCACTTCTATCAACTTGTCTTCCAATGTTAGCAAGATCAGTAAGGCCTGAAATACCAGGATAGTTTGCCTGATTTACCTTAAGTCCATTATCAATAGAGGTTTGAAGTAAACTTGGCATGTCTCTGGTTCCGTCATCGTAACCTAATTCATCATCCTCGCCGCCTGTATAAGTTAGTCCATTAGCTAGGTTAGATATATCATTGTACCCAGCAGATGTTGATAATGATAATATCCTTTCATCAGGAATTGCTTTA
>CACLXS010000016.1 GCA_902610905.1 uncultured SAR86 cluster bacterium | reverse complement strand
ATTTCTTGAAATTAGAGCAGGAGCTGGAGGAGATGAGGCCGGTATTTTCGCAGGAGATTTATTTAGAATGTATTCACGACTTGCAGAAAGAGAAGGCTGGAATGTTGACTTGATTGATATTAAACAAGCAGAGCAGGGCGGTCTTAGAGAAGTCGTTGCTCAATTGAACGGTAAAAGTGTATTTAAAGTATTAAAATTTGAATCGGGTGTTCATAGAGTGCAAAGAGTTCCTGAGACTGAATCTCAAGGAAGAATTCATACTTCAACATGTACTGTTGCGATTCTTCCTGAAGTTGAAGAAGTTCAAGACGTACAAATTGATAAAAATGATTTAAGGGTTGATACATTTAGAGCCTCTGGCGCTGGAGGCCAACACGTAAATAAAACTGATTCTGCTGTTAGGCTAACACACATACCAAGCGGTCTTGTTGTTGAGTGCCAAGATGGAAGATCCCAGCATAAAAATAAAGAAAAGGCACTTTCACTATTGGCTTCAAAATTAAAACAAGCAGAAATTGAAAGTCAGCAAGAAAGTATTGCTAGTGAAAGAAAAATATTAGTTGGTACTGGAGATAGAAGTGAAAAAATTAGAACATATAACTTTCCACAAGGCAGAATGACTGATCATAGGATTAAGTTAACACAACATAATTTAGATCAAATTATGGATGGAGATATAAAATCTATATGCGATGCTCTATTAGCGGAGAATCAGTTAGCAATGCTTTCTCAACTTGAATCAGAATAATTGAATTCCAAAATTAGTTTTTACACCAAGAATATTAATGAAATGTTGCCAAATGACAGTGACATTTCAAAAGAGCTGATATTTTTTTTAAAAGATAGACTAGGGTTAAGCGATACATCAATTTTTATAGATGAATATAGCCTTTCAACCAAAGAAGAAAATTTAATTAAAGAATTTATTAAATTAAAAAGCAAAGGATTTCCTTTAGATTATATTTTGCAAAACACACCTTTCTATAAAGATGATTTTTATGTTGATCATCGTGTTTTAGTCCCAAGACCAGAGACAGAATTGCTTGTTGATTATATCAATAGCCTAAATTTAAAACCTGAAATGAAAATTTTAGATGCTGGAACAGGATCAGGTTGTATAGGCATATCCATAGCGAAATATAATCCGAATATTACAGTTTATGGCATTGACTATTCTCTTGATGCATTAGAAGTAGCACAAATTAATAAAAAAAATAAATTATTAAATAATTTTTATTTAATTAATTCAGATTGGCTGAATTGCATACAAGAAAAAACTATAAATATTCTAGTGAGCAATCCTCCTTATATTGCACCTTCAGATCCTCATTTAGAAAATCTTAGAAATGAACCCATCGAAGCATTAGTTGCTGATGACAATGGATTGAAAGATTTAAAAACTATAACTAAGCAAGCAAAAAATGTCCTAACCCCTGATGGTATTTTAGTTTTTGAGCACGGCTACAATCAATCTATAAATGTAGAAAATATATTAATTGAATCAGGTTTTAAAAATATATATTTGATGAAAGACCATCAATCTCAACCTAGAATAACAACCGCAAGATTGGCATAAAAATTAAGTACCACAGAAAGTTTTATATCTCACTGAAGAATTTTTAACTGGCTTTTCATATTCATGAAATTCTTGAATTTCGTCGTAAGGATTTTTTAAAATATCATGAAGTTTTAAAAAAGGTTTCATATTATTATCAAAAACTGCTGCCTCTAAAGCTTCCTCAACTTTATGATTTCTTGGAATATATAATGGATTGACTGCATTCATTGAAGATGCAATCTTTTCATCAGATATGCTTTCTTGCGAGACTCTTTCCTTCCATAATGTCATCCAGTTATCGAATGCTATATCATTTTTAAAAAGATTTTTAATACTTTTAATGTCACCAACAAGTGCTTTTGAGAGATATCTAAAGCATAAAGTGAAGTCAACCTTATTTATTTTCATAAGATTTAACAGCTGAGATATTAAATTAATATCATCTTGATCTTCTTTTGATAAACCAATTTTAGACCTCATTGAAGAAAGCCAGTAGTTTGTATATACAGGTTTAATTAACTGAAGCACCTCTGTTAAAAGCTTGATTGCTTCATTTTGATCTTTATGAACTAGAGGAATTAATGTTTCAGCCAGCCTGGTTAAATTCCAAGTTAAGATTTTTGGTTGGTTTTCATATGAGTATCTTCCATTTTTGTCTATTGAACTAAAAACAGTTGAGGGATCATAGGTATCCATGTATGCACAGGGACCATAGTCAATAGTTTCACCAGAAATAGTCATATTGTCAGTGTTCATGACTCCATGAATAAATCCAATACTCATCCAATTTGCAACTAATGATGATTGCTCATTACAAACAGCTGCAAAAAAAGCAAGATAGGGATTTTCTACTTCTGCGGCCTCTGGAAAGTGCCTATTTATTGAGTAATCAGCTAAGTCTTTAATTAACATCTGATTTTTAGATTTATATGCATATTCAAAACTTCCAACTCTGATATGACTGGAGGCAACCCTTGTCATTATACCTCCAGCTAATTCCTGTTCTCTTTGAACATTTTCACCAGTTTTAATTGCAGCAAGGGCTCTTGTTGTTGGAATACCTAAGACATGCATACTTTCGCTAATTAGATATTCCCTCAGCACTGGTCCTAATGCAGATTTACCATCTCCTCTTCTTGAAAATGGTGTTGGCCCAGATCCTTTTAATTGAATATCTTTAAGCTCACCATTAGTATTTACAGTTTCACCAAGTAACAAAGCTCTTCCATCGCCAAGTACAGGATTGAAGTGACCAAACTGATGGCCAGCATATGCTTGAGCTATAGGCTGAGAGCCTTGTAAAATTTCTCTTCCTGAAAATATCTCTATACATTTGCTTTGATCCTTTGCCAAAGAGCTTAAATTTAATTCTTCTGCAAGTGAATTATTGAATATAAGTAATTCCGGTGCTGGTGCAGGAGTTGCATAACTCTTTTTGCACATTTCACTGATGCTCTCTAAAAAGGTATTTTTTAGTTGAAGTTTCAAATTACTTCACTCAATAAAAGTTACATACTTTTCTATAGATTCTCTTGATGTTCTATAGTTATTTATTGGATGCTCTTTGTTCGGATAGCCTAATGCAATCCCACACCAGACAACCTCGTTATCTGGAATGTTAAGAATATATTTTACAGTTTCTGGATATATTGACCAAGATTCTTGAAGGCAAGTTCCCATACCACGCTCAACAGCACTTAAACATATATTTTGAATAAACATTCCAACATGCCCCCATCCATTCTCAGCAAATGCTTTATCAATAGTAACTATCATTCCAACCGGAGCACCAAAAAACTTAAAATTCTCTCTTATTTGCGAAAGTCTCGATTTAATATCATCTTGTTTAATAGACAAAGCTGTATACATATCCTTGGCGCATTCCGATCTTCTTTTTTTATATTTATCATCTAATGGATTAGGGTATATTTTATATTCTGCTTTTTCTTGCACACCAGTGTCATAGTTAGCAAGAGCTTTTTCAACTAGCTTTTCTTTTGCATTATTAGATGCAACATAAATTTTCCATGGCTGAATATTACCCCCAGAAGGAGCAAAGCTAGAAATTTCTAGTATCTCTTTGATAGTTTCAATATCTATTGATTCATCAGTGAAGCTTCTAACAGAATATCTTGATCTTATAATTTCTTTAAGGTTCATAATTACTAATCTATTTTTTATTAACAATTCATTGTTCCTTCTTATATAATTTATATCAACAATTTATTGGGGGAAAAATATGATTAGTGATATGCAAAAATGGACTCCAAATGTTGCGAGCATAATCGAACATGCCAAAAACATTTATCCAGATCAAGAAGTAGTAAGCAGAATGGTTTCCGGAGAGATTCATAAAACAAACTATAAAGAAGTTTGCATTAGATCACGAAAGTTAGCCTCAGCTCTTGAAAAGGATGGCTATAAAAAAGGCGATGTTCTAGCCACATTAGCTCTTAATACATATAGACATCTTGAGATGTATTATGGAATTTCAGGGATGGGAGCAATCACTCATACTCTAAATTTTAGACTTCATCCCGAACAAGCTGTTTACATTATTAATCATGCTGAAGATAAGGTGATATTTGTTGAAACACCTTTTATTCCCATGGTGGAAGCACTAAAGGATAAACTAGAATGCGTCGAAAAGTACATTATCCTATGTGATAAAGCAGACATGCCAGAAACTGGCTTAAAAAATACAATTTCTTATGAGGAATACATCGATTCAGGTGATGAAAATTATGAATGGCCAGAGATGGATGATGATGCAGCATGTGGCTTATGTTATACATCTGGAACAACAGGAAATCCGAAGGGTGTTTTGTATGCGCATAAATCAAATATTTTACATGCCCAGGCAGCTCTAACAGGACTAACTATTAGCCCAGATGAATCAATTTTAATGGTTGTTCCACTTTTTCACGTTCTTGCTTGGGGAACACCATACTTTGCACCAATGTTTGGCCTTAAGCTCGTTATGCCCGGCATGCAAATGGAGGGAGAGCCTCTTTATGATTTAATTGAAAAAGAACAGGTAACTCTTGCCTTTGGTGTACCTACAGTCTGGATGGGTCTTTTAGCATACTGCAGGGACAACAATAAGATTTTAAATTCTGTTAAAAATACTGTAATTGGCGGTTCAGCATTATCTTTAGCTATTCTTAAAGAATTCGATGAAGTTCATGATGTAAATGTTATTCAAGGTTGGGGAATGACAGAGATGAGTCCACTAGGCACATCAAATTTCTTTACAGAAGAAATGAGGAAAATGAGTAAAGAGGATAGGTATGCAGTTCAGTTAAAACAAGGTAGACCAATGTACGGTATTGAGTTAAAAGTTGTAGATGATTCTGGAAAAGAACTACCTAAGGATGGTGAATCCCAAGGGCATCTATTAGTTAGAGGACCATGGGTTTTACAAAAATATTTTAAAGCTGAAAAAGATGCTGTTGATCAAGATGGATGGTTTGATACTGGAGACATTTCTGTTATTGATGAAGATGGTTACATGACCATAAAAGATAGAGCCAAAGATGTAATAAAATCTGGTGGCGAATGGATTAGTTCAATCGATCTTGAAAATGCAGCTGTGGGGCATCCAGAGGTTGCTGAAGCTTGTGTTGTTGGAATTCCGCATCCTAAATGGGATGAAAGACCACTCTTATTTATTGTAACAAATAGTGGAGAGCCAATTGAAAAACAATCAATTTTAGACTTCTTAGCGTCCAAAGTTGCTAAATGGTGGCTACCTGATGAAATTGTTTTTCTTAAAGACTTGCCTCATGGAGCTACTGGAAAATTACAAAAATTTGAATTACGAGACGAATACGCTAATTTTTACATGGAGAAATAACATGCTTAAAGTAATTAAACCCTCGGAAATTGAATCTGTTATTGGAACCGAAACAGGTGTATCAGAATGGATTACAATTGATCAAGAGCAAATAAACAAATTTGCTGAAGCTACACTTGATAATCAGTTCATTCATGTTGATCCAGAAGCAGCAAAACCGATATTTGGTTCTACTATTGCTCATGGCTTTTTATCGTTATCTCTGTTAGCGGGAATTCCAATCTCTCAGGGAATGGGTCTTGTAATTGAAGGTATGAAAATGGGTCTAAATTATGGTTTGGACAAAGTTCGCTTTCTAAGTCCAGTTCCAGTAAATTCTGAAGTAAGAATAAGAACAGAATGTATGGATATTACTGAAAAAAACCCAGGTCAATTTTTAGTTAAAAGCAAAGTAACCATGGAAATTAAAGGAGTTGAAAAGCCTGCCTATGTTGCTGAAGCTCTGGCTATGTATATTCTTTAAGATTAACTTAAAAGTCTTTTGAGAATTTTATTTACACTTTGAGGGTTTGCCTTGCCTTGAGTTTCTTTCATCACTTGCCCAACAAAAAAACCAAATAGTTTATCTTTACCGCCTTTAAAAGCATCAACTTGTGATGGATTATTATCAATTACTGTTTGCGCAACTGTTTCAAGAAGTGATTCATCTTGAATCTGAACCAGCCCCTTGCTTTCAATAATTTGATCCACATCATTGCCAGTTTCCCATATTTCTTCAAGAACAGATTTAGCTATTTTTCCAGAAATGGTTTTATCAGATATTCTTTCTATCAATTTTGCAAAGTTATCAGAGGTTAAATTTGATTCGTCTATATCTATATTTTCTTTATTAAGTAGGGCACTAATATCACCGACAAGCCAATTAGCAACCAGTTTTGAATCATTAGTTTTTGCGCAAGCACCTTCAAACATGCTTGCCATAGTTTTTGATGAGGCAATTATTTTTGCTTCAGATAGATCTAAGTTTAATTCTTCAACATATCTTTTTTCTTTTTCATCAGGAAGCTCAGGAAGGTTATCTTTAATTTCCTTAAGTTCTTTATCTGAAATTACAACAGGAAGAAGGTCAGGACATGGAAAGTACCTATAATCATTTGCTTCTTCTTTAGATCTCATTGATCTAGTTTCATTTTTAACACTGTCATAAAGGCGTGTTTCTTGAACAACTGAATCACCAGATTCCAAAATTCTAATTTGCCTATCAATTTCAAAATTAATAGCTTTTTCAATAAACTTAAATGAGTTTATATTTTTAATTTCAGCTCTAGTTCCAAGCTCAATATCATCTGATTTTTTTACAGATACATTTACATCGCATCTCATTGATCCTTGTGCCATATTTCCATCACAAATATCAAGAAAAGTCACAATTTGTCTTATAGCTTTAAAATAAGCAACTGCTTCTCTTGCATTTGCAATCTCAGGCTCAGACACAATCTCAAGCAAAGGCGTTCCAGCTCTGTTTAAATCAACACCAGTTTCGCCATCAAAGAGATCATGAATAGATTTACCTGCATCTTCTTCAAGATGAGCTCTTGTGATATTAATTATTTTTTCTTCGCCATCCACTTCAATTTTAATTGAACCTTTTCCTACAATTGGTAAAGCCATTTGAGTTATTTGATAGCCTTTTGGAAGATCTGGATAAAAATAATTTTTTCTATCAAAAGTTGATGTTTGGTTTATCTTGGCATTTGTTGCCAAGCCAAAACGAATTGCTTTATGAAATGCTCCTCTATTTGCAACAGGTAACACGCCTGGCAATCCTAAATCAATTAAATCTACATGGGTATTTGGTTCTGCTCCAAAACTTGTTGATCCACCAGAAAAAAGTTTTGAATCAGTGGAAAGCTGAACGTGAATTTCTAATCCTATTACAGTTTCCCAGCTCACGATTTAATGCCTCTAGGTGTTTTTAGATGCCAGTCAGTTGATATTTGAAAATTATGTGCTGCTTGCAGCAGTCTACTCTCATCTAAAAAGTTTCCAATTAACTGGAGTCCAATTGGTTTATTATCAATTATGCCGTTTGGAATAGACATAGCAGGAAGGCCAGCAAGATTTGCTGGAATTGTGAACAAATCTTCTAAGTACATTTGAATTGGGTCATCGCCTTTTGATCCAACCTCAAATGCGGGACCTCTTGTAGTTGGCGACATAATAATGTCTACACTTTTAAAAGCAGAATCAAAATCATTTTTTATTAGCCTTCTAACTTGTTGTGCTTTTTTATAGTAAGCATCATAAAAACCTGCAGAAAGAACATAAGAGCCAATTAAGATTCTTCTTTTTACTTCGTCTCCAAAACCTTCAGATCTAGTTTTTATATAAAGTTCCTCAAGATTTTTAGGACTTTCGCATCTTTTTCCAAATTTAACTCCATCAAATCTTGATAAGTTTGATGAGCATTCTGCTGGAGCTACAACATAATATGTAGGTACTGACAGTGAGATATTTGGAAGAGATATTTCAATAAATTCTGCTCCAAGAGACTCGTAATGTTTTTTTGATTCCTCAAATACTTTAACTACTTCATTATCAAGCTTTGATAAATCAAACTCTTTTACAATACCAATTTTTAAGCCATTAATAGGAGAGTTTAGATTTTCTGTAAAATCAGGAATATCTTCATTAAGTGAAGTTGTATCTTTTTCATCATGAGAACACATTTCATTGAGAAGTGTTGCACAATCCTCTGCGGTTCTTGCAATTGGACCTGCTTGATCTAAACTAGATGCAAATGCAATCATTCCCCATCTAGAGATTCTTCCATAAGTTGGCTTTATACCTGTGACACCGCATAATGATGCAGGCTGTCTAATTGATCCTCCTGTGTCTGTTCCAGAAGCAGCCGGAACTATACCTGCAGCAACAGCAGCGGCTGCACCTCCTGAGCTACCTCCAGGAACTAAGTTTTTTCCCCAAGGATTCTGTACCTTGCCATAAAAACTGGTTTCATTTGATGAACCCATAGCAAATTCGTCCATATTTGTTTTTCCAATAGAAATACAACCTGCATTTTCAAGGTTTTTTACAACAGTTGCAGAATATGGGGGAATAAAATTAGACAACATGTTAGATCCACAAGTGGTTTTAAGATCTTTTGTACAAAAAAGGTCTTTTTGGGCAATTGGTATTCCAGCCAATGAACCTGAACTAGGGCAATCATCAAGTTTATTTGCTTTATTAATTGATTCTTCATCATTAAGAGTTATAAACGCATTTATTTCAGCATTACTTTTGACTAATGAAAAGGTCTCTTTTATAAGCTCAGCATTGGAAATCTCATTATTATTGAGCATTTTTTTTAGCTCAGCGATACTTTTATATTGAATGCTCATTCAACAACTCTTGGAACTAGGAAGTAGTCTTCATTAGACTTAGGAGATCTTTCAAGAAAGACTTCTTTTCTATTTTTTGCAGATACGTTGTCTGATCTAGTTTTTGCAGTTTTTTCAAGTGGACTAGCTAATGGCTCTATATTTTCTGTATTAGCCGTATTTAATTGATCAACAAATTTAATAATATTTTCAAGATCTTTAGTAATTTTATCCTCATTCTGCTCATTTAGAGAAAGTCTTGATAAGTAAGCTATAGTTGAAACTGTTTTCTTGTCCATATATAGGATATTATTATAATTTAGATGGGGGATATTAACCCAACTAAATAATTATTTATATATATTTTAGGGAATCACGTGGAATTCAATATTTTTAAGACAGTAAGAGGATATTTTTCGAATGATCTTTCAATAGATTTGGGGACTGCAAATACACTTATTTATACAAAAGATGTTGGTATTGTCCTTGATGAGCCTTCTGTTGTTGCAATAAGAGAATCAAGGGGACAAAAAACAGTAGTAGCAGTTGGTACAGAAGCAAAAAAAATGTTAGGTAGAACACCTGGTAATATAAAAGCTATAAGGCCATTATCAGAGGGTGTTATAGCCGACTTCCAGGTTACCGAAAAAATGCTTCAACATTTTATATCTAAAGTACATGAACAACGTTTTATCAAACCAAGTCCAAGAGTGTTAGTATGCGTGCCATGCAGATCCACTCAGGTTGAGAGAAGGGCAATTAGAGAATCAGTGCTAGGCGCTGGAGCAAGAGATGTAAAATTAATTGAAGAGCCAATGGCTGCTGCTATAGGGGCCGGCCTCCCAGTTGAAGAAGCTAGTGGAAACATGGTAGTTGATATTGGTGGTGGAACATCAGAGATTGCAATTTTATCTCTTAATGGGGTTGTTTACTCAGAGTCAGTGAAAATTGGTGGAGATAAAATGGATGAATCCATTACCTCTTGGATAAGAAGGAACTATGGTTGTGTAATTGGAGAATCAACTGCAGAAAAAATAAAACATACAATTGGTTGTGCTACTGCTGAGTCAGAAAAAATGGAAATGTCTATAACTGGAAGAAACCTTGCTGAAGGTATTCCAGAAACCTTTACGATAAATAGTGAACAAAGTTTTGAAGCTATGAGAGACCCTTTATATGGCATAGTAAGAGCAATAAGAAATGCTTTAGAGTTATCGCCTCCAGAATTAGCTGCTGATATTGCTGAAAGAGGAATTGTATTAACTGGTGGGGGCGCTTTAATGAGAGACCTTGATAAGCTTATTTCAAGCTCTACTGGTATACCTGTAATTTGTGCTGAAGATCCATTAACTTGTGTTGCAAGAGGTGGTGGCCAAGCGTTAGAAATTATGGATAAATACAATATCGATCTTCTTTCATCTGAATAAAGAATATGTCGAGGGTAGCACCCACTTCAGGCTCAAAAATTTTATATTTTTTGTGTATTACTATTTCAGGATTTTTAATATATACAGATTTGAAATATAAAAGTTTTGAAGGAATAAAATTTTTTTATAAATCACTAAGCATTTCATCATCTTATATTATAAAAAATATAACCATAGAGCCTCTTAAATATCTTTATAAAATTTCAAAAGATAAAAATGAGTTAATAAATGAAAATAAAAGACTTAAGCAAGAGCTCGATAGCAGTTATATCTCAAATTTCATAATTTCACGTGACTCAAAATTTTTTATTGATGATGATTCAATAAAAAATTTCATGAAATTAAATAATATAAATGAAAGTTTTCACTTAGCTAAATTGAAATATTTTGATACTGAGATGTATATGTGCTGCAGCAAACATAGAGCTTTTTTTCAAACCATAAATAATAATGATAGGCATATTGGCAGCGCTGTCATAAATGAAAATGGCATTATTGGTCAAGTTATTCATGCAGATATTTTAAGCGAAGTTTTGTTACTTACAGATAAAGAACATATTTTGCCAATAGTTTCGGGAAGTCATTTTGTAATGCTAGAGGTTCTGGGAAGCCTCAAATAATTAAGTGTTTATATGATACAAAAGTTTGGCAAGATAAAGTTACTATTGGTCAAGAATTTTACTCGTCTGGATTGGGAGGTATTTATCCTCAAGGTATTTTAATTGGCAAAGTTCTAAAAATTAGAAAAATTGACGACAATTTAATTGAATTTGACATTAATCTCGTGTCTAGTCCATTAGCATCAAATGTTGTCGGTATTCTTGAGGTTATAAGATGAAAAAAATTGGTATCATAAAGCTACTAATAATAATTTACGTATCAAATTTTATTGAGAGCTTAATGGCTCCATATCTTATAAATCTTTATATTAATTTTCCAATAACTTTCATTATATTTTCACTTACACTTTATAATTCAAACCAAAATACTAATGCTTTTTATGCATTTTTGTTTGGATTATATCTAGATCTTATTTCAAGCTCGCCATTTGGGCTAAATGCTGGGCTTTTTACAATGTTGTCTTATGTAATTAATAGTTATGCAAATACATTTAAATTATTTTCATATATCCAGATATGCATATTTTTTGGGATATCCTCAATTTTTTATGTTGGGTTTAAGAGTTTAATAATTGGGATAGAAAATTTCTCATACCTAGTATTATTTGTGAGTTTATTATTTAATACTTTTATTTTCTTCTTAATTTCAATGCTTAGATATTACTTTCCCTCAATGTCTATTAAATATGACTAAAAGAATTAAGAAACTTTTCTCATATATTTTCTTCTTATTTTTTTTCATAGTCTTATTGCTTATAAGCACTTATAGTTTTTTAGTTTACCAACCAAAGAATGCGATAAAATTTTTAGACAAGGCTTTCATATATGATTATTCACTTAGTATAAAATCAATTTCGTCAAATAAAAATTTTTTCAAACCGTTTTATATAATTGAACAACTCCAGGTTAATGACAATAAAAAAAATGAACTAGTTTTTATTCCAAATTTAAAAATAGGCCTTAATCTAATAGACTCACTTATAAACGAATATATATCATTAAATATTCTTGAAATAGATTCATTGAAATCATCCCAGGGACAATCAAGCAAAACATTTGAACCATTTTTAATTAAAGGCAATAGATTAAAAATTTCTAATAAAACTTTTGATATCTCAGCAAGAAACTTTGAATTCGTTATCTCTTTAAATAATACAAAAATTGTTCTTCTTGATGGAAATGTAAACTCTTATCCATTTGAAAATATAAATGCGCTCATTGATTCAAATGAAAACAAAATGTTTTATGAAAGTAATCATATTTTAAATAGTAAGCAATTAAATCAGATTGATACTTTAAATCTTAGTTCACTTGATACGCACGATATAAGTTTAAAATTTTCATCAAAAGGGTATGTAGACTTTAAAACAAATAAAAACTTAAGATTTGATAAGCTAGTTTTTCAAAACTCAAGCATCACTACGAATTCAAAGTTTTTGATTAAGAACATTAATTCAACAATTTTTTCCAATCTTAACAACGAACTATTAGGTATATTTGAATCAACATTACCTGATCAAAATATTTCAGGCAGCATTTTTTATGACTATAACCAAAGTGTCATAAGAACTAATTTAAAAATAATTATGGATAGAATAATTGATTCAAATAGATATTTTTCCATGGATGGAAATGAGGTTTTTAACACAACAATATTACTTTCTAAAGATAATTTTTCAATGAAATTATTATCAAATTTAAGAAATACAAATATCTCATCAAGTATTAAAGAAATTGAAGGTAAATTAAACAAAGAGTTGGAGACCCTTGTTTTTATTGAAGACATCTCAAATCCAACATATCGAGTAAAAAATGCTCATATCAATGCATTAATTGATTCTAGTGGAAATGGTTACTTTGCATTTGGAGATAGCTTTTCAGAAGAAATTAAAGCCATTAATCCAAAAAATGGTTTTTTTATTTTTTTAGACCTAAATAATTTTAAATTAGATGATATATTTTACGATAGTTCAGCTGGCAACAATCCTTTACTAAGATTAATTCAAATTAAATCAAAAGAATTTAACTTTTTAAATAATAAATATTCAAATATTAATTTTAAAGTTGCTTTTGAAGATGAAATATTTATAAATATTGCAGGAAAAAATTTAAATGGCCAAATAAATATTGATGAAACTAATTTTATAAAAATTAACCTTAAAGATACAAAATTTAATTTTGATGGTATTGATTTAGCACAAGCAAATTTAGCTTCTGATATAAATAATCTTAGTCTGAGATTAATTGGCAATAATATAAAAACTGATGATGATCTGATTCAAGACATAGATTTTTATATTTTGAAAAATGATAGTCTTTTAACAATTGATAATATTAAGATTGATAGTAAGAGGTTAAAAATTGGTCCTGGAGAGGATAATCAAAAAGCATACATAAGCTATAACAATAAATCAGACCTTTACAAGATTAGAGGAAAATATATATTTGATAATTCCTCAGGCTATTTTAATAAGCTTACAAAATATAACTTCTATTTCTTTGAATCCGATTTGCATATTCAATGGAATAGCTTAGATACATTAACAAACTTAGAAGGTAGAATAAATTTCTTAATTAAAAATTTAAGTTTAGATGCAAATATACCAGAAACCACTTTTCTTAAAGCATTAAAAATTTTTAATCTCAATGGAATTATTGAGGGCTTTGATGGTAATTCCAATAATTCATTAAATGTAAATAGGGCTCTTGGTAAATTAATAATTGGTAAAAATCGAGCATTAATTACAACACCAATTGTTTTTGAAACAAATGAATCATACATGAAATGGATTGGTAATATTGGCAAAAATAATCAAGGCGAGCTTGATAAATTAAACCTCGATCTATCGATGAGAATAAAAATTTCTGAAAATATTCCTTGGTATTCAGTAATATTGGGAGGGATGCCAGCTCTTGCAGGTGGTGCTTTAATAGAAAATATTTTTGAAGACACTATAGAGGAAGCCTCAACAATAAACTTTCAGATTTTAGGTAATATTAAAAACCCAAATATTAAAAGACTAGATTAAAAAAATTGTAGCCAATCCTAGAAAAGACAAGAAGCCAATTACATCTGTAACAGTTGTTACAACAACACTTCCAGATATTGCTGGATCTTGATTTAGGCTTCTTAAAATTATCGGTACAAACACTCCTGCTATTACAGAGCTCACTAAATTAATAATTAGAGCAAATGATATTAATAATGATAATGTAATTTCGTTCAACCATAAGTATGTTGTTATACCCACTAATATTGACAAAATTAGACCATTAAGAATAGATACAGCTAACTCTCTTTTAAATAGCCATTTCAAATTTGATGAATTAATTTGTTCAAGTGTCAGACCTCTTAAAACAATAGTTAAGGTCTGTGTTGCAGCAACCCCACCCATGCTAGCGACTATTGGCATTAAAATAGCTAAATAAACAATTTGATCTAATACATCCTTAAAAATATTTATTGTCATAGATGCAATAAAAGCAGTTAAAAGATTCATACTCAACCAAAAGACTCTACTCCTCGCTGCTCTTCCAGGGGGTGCAAATGTATCTTCAGCAACTCCAGCCATACCAAGAAAATTTTGATCCGCATCCTCTCTTATAACATCCAAAACATCATCTATTGTGATTCTTCCTATCAACTTACCAGATTCATTGATAACAGCAGATGAGATAATGTCATTTCTTTCAAATATTGTTGCAACTTCTTTATCATCTTGAGAAACAATAATTGGATTACTTGAAGTGTTCATAATTTCTCTTACAGTTAAGTTTGGCTTGCATGTAATTATCTTGCTAATATAAAGCTCGCCAATATATTCATCTTCTTTATTAACAACAAAAATCTTATCTGTGTTCTCTGGAAGTTCCTCTTGATCTCTAAGATAGTTAATTACAACCTCTATACTGTGACTTGGTCTGACGCTAATAACATCCGTATTTAAAAGTCCCCCAGCGGTGTTTTCAGGATAGGTAAGACCAATCTCAATTCTTTTTCTGTCTCTATATGACATTTTAGAAAGAATGATATTCATTCTATCTTCAGGAAGATTCTGAAGAATATCTACAGTTTCATCTGGCTCAAGCTCTTTTACAGCTTCAGCTAGCTCTTCATTGGAAATATTTGAAACTAACTCTTGTTGTATCTCTTCGCCAAGATCAACTAAAACATCTCCTTCTTCATCGGTTTCTA
>CACLXS010000015.1 GCA_902610905.1 uncultured SAR86 cluster bacterium | reverse complement strand
AATAATAAATAAAGTTAATCCAGCTAATTCACCTGAATTACCTGATGTTCTTGTAAGCACTATTAGAACATCAGCACTAGCACCGTCTATAACAAAAGTTTTTTTACCATTTAAAATATAATTATCTTTATTTTTTTCTGATGTAAGAGATGTTTTTGATGGTTCGTGATGACTGGACTCATCTACAGCAAGAGCTGTTGTAATTTCCCCATTTACTATTTTTGGAAGATATTTTTCTTTTTGTTCCTGTGTTCCAAAATTTGAAATGGCATATGCACCTAAGACACCTGTAGAAAATAGGGGTGAGGGAGTAAGTGTTTTACCACATTCTTGTAAGATTACGCTTATGCCTGCCACACCAAAGTTAGAGCCACCAAATTCTTCAGGTATTAGTATTCCAGACCAGCCTAAATTAACCATTTCTTGCCAAATCTCTTTATCCCATAGATTTTGATCATTGTTATCTCTAAGCTCTCTAAAATGTGCTACTGGAGTTCTTTCTTGTGCAAAATCCTTAGCTGTATCTCTAAGAAATTCTTGCTCTTCCGTTAAAATTAATTTCATATTAAATTCCTATTAAAACCTAGCTTGGAAGGCCCAATACTCTTTTAGATATAACATTTAGCTGGACTTCAGAAGTACCACCCTCAATTGAATTTCCTTTTGTTCTTAACCATGCTCTGGTGAGATTTTTTTCTTCTTTATCAAATTCATCACCATCCCAGGCAACTCCATTTATACCAGTAGCTGCAATCATAAGCTCATGACGTTTTTTATTATGTTCTGTTCCATAGAGCTTAAACATTGATGCGGTAGCACTAGCTTTTCCGCCCTCATCTTTAGCTCTTTTAAATGTCAATCCAAAAGCATGTTCTTTAATTTTGTGTGAAGCTATTTGAGATCGATAAAAACCATTACTTATTTTTCCATCTTCTTCACCTATGTGTTTTTTTGCAATGGTAACAAGATCTCTGCCACTACCCATACCAGACCCGAGACCAAAGCTTGAGATAAAAGCTCTTTCATGCTGAAGAAGCGCTTTAGCAATAGCCCAGCCAGCATTGAGTTGACCTATAAGATTTTCTTTTGGTACTTTAACATCATCAAAAAATGTTTCACAAAAAGGTGATTTTCCAGATATCAGAGTAATTGGCTTTGTGCTAACTCCTGTTGTTGCCATGTCTATTAACAGAAAACTAATACCATCATGTTTGGGCTCCTTGGGGCCAGTCCTTACTAACGCAAATATCCAATCTGCCTTATCTGCATATGAGGTCCATACTTTTTGCCCATTAACTAGAAAATGATTACCGTTATCTTCAGCTTTTGTTGAGAGGCTTGCTAAATCAGACCCTGAACCAGGTTCTGAATAACCTTGGCACCACCTAATTTCACCTTTTATAATTTTTGGGAGATGTTCTTTTTTTTGTTCTTCTGATCCATATTCTAGTAATACTGGAGCAAGCATCCAAATACCAAAACTTAGCAAAGGCTGTTTAGCACCAATAGCAAACATTTCTTGATTAAGAATCGTTACTTGCTCAGCATTCAAGCCACCACCCCCATATTCTTTAGGCACTGTTGGCATTGTCCATCCTTTTTCACCCATTCTATCCAGCCATATTTTAGATTCAGGATTTTTATAGACTGCATTTCTGCCTCCCCAAACTTCGTCAACTGGTATGGATGGATCGGCACCACTTCTCAAAGATGGCGGACAATTTTTATCCAACCATTCTTTAACTTCTTTTCTAAATTCTTCTAAATTTTGCATTTTATTATATATATACTATTCGATAGTAAATCATTCTATAACATACTTGACGGAGAGCAAAAATTTAAAATGTTCAAAATTTATCAATGATATCTATATTCTTATCGCTTGGGCTAATTGAAATAGTATAATTAGCTCATGTTTAAAAATATTGGCATCTACGTAAGAGAAAAATCAGGTGAGAGTATAGACTCTAGCAGTCTTGATGCGCTAATTCTATCTTTAAAAAAACATACCTCTGATGTTTTTATAGATGAAACATCAAAATTTAAAAATAATTCTCTAGTTGCATTAAAGCATGATGAGTTTGTGTCTAAAGTTGACCTGCTTATTGTTTTTGGAGGTGATGGGACACTCCTTAGATCAGCTAGAAAATACTTTGAATATAATATTCCTATCCTTGGAATTAACATGGGAACTGTAGGATTTTTGACTGATGTAAAAACAAAGGACTTTGAATCAATAATAAAAGATGTCATTAATGGTAATTGCGAGATTGAAGAAAGACATCTTGTAAGAGCTGACTTTGGCAAAAAAACAGCTTATGGTCTAAACGAAATAGTTATTCATTCTGGCGGTTACACTCAATTAATGAGATACAGATTGTCAGTAAATGATAAAGTTGTTTACGAGCAAAGGTCTGATGGTTTAATAATAGCAACACCAACGGGCTCAACTGCATACGCTTTATCTGCCGGCGGTCCAATTATTCATCCTTCGTTAGATGTATGGACTATTTTGCCTATGCTCCCTCAAAGTATTTCTGCTAGGCCTTTTGTTATATCTTCAAATGATAGAGTAACAGTCAATCTAATAAACGGACCTATGAATCAGGCAAAAATTTGCGCCGATGGTCAAGAAGATGAAAATGCTTCATATGATGAGGATATTGTTATATCTAAAATGGACCATAGGCTTCGTTTAGTACACCCTCTCAACAATAATTTTTTTGAAGCATGTAGAGAAAAGCTTGGTTGGAGCTTAGATATTTCTAAAAAATAATAAGTGAATATTAAAAATTTTCATATGCCAATAATATTGATTTCAATATTAGTTGCTCTTATATCTAGTTACGGAAGCTCAGTGAATATTATAGAGCCATTAACTTTTCTTAAAATTGATTTAGGTTCATTTCAGAACGGTTATGCTAATTTTTATTCTATAGAAAATACTTATTACATATATAACGAATGGTGGAGACTGGCTTCTCCAATGTTTATTCACTTTTCTTTAACACATTTAGTTTTTAATTGCTTGTGGATATATGTGTTAGGGTCAAAAATAGAACTTTATGATGGTCATTTCACATTTTTAAATCTAGTAATTTTTTCATCAATAATATCTAATTTAGCCCAACACTTTCTTGGAGGATCTTTACTTTTTGGTGGTTTATCAGGTGTTATTTATGGCTTGCTTGGATATTGCATGATTATTGAGTTTGATTCCAAAAAAAATATCTATGACTTGCCGCCTGCAATATATATGTTTATGTTAGTTTGGTTAATTCTAGGCTTCCTTGAAGTGCTTAATCTTTTTGGGTTTGGAAATGTTGCAAATTACGCACATCTTGGCGGACTTATCTCAGGTATAATTTTTGCTATGATAACCAGTATATTTAAAAAGGGTATTAAAAGGTGAGTATTAAAAAAGCTGTTCTTCCAGTGGCTGGTTTTGGTACAAGATTTTTACCTGCTACAAAAGCAATACCAAAAGAAATGCTGCCAATAATTGATAAACCTCTGATTGAGTATGCTGTAGAAGAAGCTGTAAGTGCAGGTATAGAAGAAATTATATTTATTACTAGTCATACAAAAATTGCAATAGAAAATCACTTTGATTCTAATTTTGAACTTGAAGAGAAGCTTTTAAATAGTGGTAAGGATGACTTTATACCATTAATAAATCCAGAAAAATTTAAAAATATCAGATTTACTTATGTAAGACAAAAATCCCAAAGAGGTTTGGGTGATGCAATTGCGCATGCATCACATCTAATAAATGATAGTGCATTTGCTGTCTTGCTAGCAGATGATTTAATTTTTTCTGAGAAAAGTTGTTTAAAACAATTAATTGACATTCATAAAAATACTAGCTCTAGTGTTATTGGTATTAACGAAGTGCCTGAATCTGATGTATCTAAATATGGAGTTATTAAAGCTGCTGAAGATAGTGAATTAAAAATTATAGATATTATTGAAAAACCAGATATCTCTGACGCGCCCTCAAACCTTGCAGTGGTTGGCAGATATATTTTAGAGTCAGATATTTTTAATTATTTAAAAAGAGTAGAAGAGGATTCATCTAATGAGATTCAATTAACAGATGCAATTAAATTGATGCTTTATGATAAAGATGTTTTTGGATGCAAATATATTGGAACGAAATTTGACTGTGGAACTAAGAAAGGTTTTGTCGCTGCAACTCTCTATAAAGGCCTTGAAGATGAACAAATTAAACAAGAAATTAATAAGATCATAGGTAAAGCTTGAAGATACTCTTATCATTTTTTAAGTTATTTTCTCCAGAGACATCGCATTTTCTTGCTCTGCATTCATTAAAAATCTTACATAAAACTAGACTGCTAAATATTTTTTTTTCAAAGTTTGAAGATAAAGATTTTCAATTTTTAGGACTCACATTTAAGAATAGATTAGGAACAGCTGCAGGTCTTGATAAAAATGGTGATTATATTGATTGTTTGGGGGATCTTGGTTTTGGATTCCTAGAGGTTGGAACAGTAACACCGCTTCCTCAACCTGGGAATCCTAAGCCAAGAGTATTTAGGCTATCTAATGAAAACGCAGTTATTAATAGACTAGGCTTTAATAACAAGGGTGTGGATCATTTAGTAAATAATCTAAAAAATAGAAAATATAAAGGAATCGTGGGGGTAAATATTGGTGCGAATAAAAGCTCTAAAGGACAACAAAGAATTAATGACTATATAACATGTTTTAGTAAGGTCGCAGAATTCGCAGACTACATAACTATTAATATCTCATCCCCAAATACACCTGGATTAAGAAACCTTCACTCAGATGAAAACATTAAAAATTTGATAGATGCTATTGAACAATGCGCCATAGCATTGAACTTTGTAAGGCCAATTTTTATAAAAATATCACCAGATGAGTCTACAGAAACGATTAAAAGCATTTCTGAGCATATACTTATTTCAAAATTAACTGGTTTGTTAGTATCAAATACTACAATCAAAAAAGACATGTTAGAAAATTCAAAATTTAAAGATCTAGATGGTGGTTTATCAGGAAGTCCATTAATGGAAAAATCTACAGAATTATTAAATTCCGTAAATAATGAATATCCTAATTTACCAATTATTGGTGCTGGCGGTGTAATGACTAAAGAAGATTTTAATAAAAAGATAGAATCAGGAGCCTCCCTTGTTCAGATTTATACAGGCTTTATTATTCATGGACCTAAGATCATAAAAGATATATTAAATTGAAAATTACATGGAATTTTTAATTATTCTTGTTGTGCTGTCTTTTCTAATTGGTACTATTAGTTTTGCACTACCATCAAAGTCTTCAAGAGAAATTTCTAAATTAAGAATGAATGCATCAAGAATGGGATTTAAAATCTCATCATCAAATATTGGTAAAAATTCATTTAAAAATAAAGATGTTAATTTGATGATTTATAGCTTTAACAATAAAACAAATTTAAAAGAAGCACATTTTATTAGAGACAAAGACGAATTAATTTTGTATTCTCCTCTCAAGTTGAAGTACTCAGATGGGTATGATGAGATAAAAAGTAAACTTAATTCTCTTTCACCACATGTGTTAGAAATAATGTTTTCAAGTTCATTTATAGCTTTTATTTGGAGAGAAAAAGCCGGAATAGATGAACTAGAAAAAATTTTAAATTTATTAAAAGTTTTCTAAAACTCTTGTCAAACTAATCCAATTAATGGTATTTCTAAAAAAGGAACAAGTTATTTATTATGGCAAAATCGTTAGTAATCGTAGAATCTCCAGCTAAAGCTAAAACAATATCTAAGTACTTAGGCAAAGATTTTATAGTTGAGTCTAGTGTTGGTCATATTAGAGATTTACCAAAAAAATCTTCACCTTCTTCTAAGAGAGCATCTATTCCAAAGGATGTAAACCCTGAAGAAAAAATTAGATTAAAAGCTATCAACGATAGAAATAGGCTAATCAGAAGAATGGGTATTGATCCTGATAATGGATGGACCGCTGATTGGCAAATCATTCCAGAAAAAGAAAAAGTAATAAAAAATCTTAGAAAGGCAGCAAAACAAGTTGATCATATTTATTTAGCTACTGATTTAGATAGAGAGGGTGAGGCAATAGCATGGCATCTCAAAGAAGCGCTGGGACCAGAAAAATATGATTACTCAAGAGTTAGATTTAATCAAATTACCAAAGCAGCAATCGTTGATTCATTTGCTGATCCAAAAGAAATTGATTTAGATTTAGTTAAAGCATACAGGGCTCGAAGGTTCCTAGATAAGGTAATTGGATTTGAGTTATCACCCTTATTATGGAAAAAAATTGCTAGAGGGCTATCAGCAGGTAGGGTGCAGTCTGTAGCATTAAGAGTTTTAGATGAAAGAGAAAGATTGATTCAAGAATTTATTCCCGAAGAATTTTGGGAAGTTTCAATGAGCTTAGACAAAAGTGACTTATCTATTCCTTTTTCACTAAATAGAAAAAAATCAGACCCATTATTAAAACAAGATGAAGCAAGAAGAATAGAAACTTTAATTAATAATTCAAAGTTATCTATCAAAGAGATATTAAAAAAATCTGTTAAAGCTAAACCAAGGCCTCCATTTATCACATCAACTCTTCAACAGGCTGCTAGCACTAAGTTAAGTTTTACAGTCAAAAGAACTATGCGAGTTGCACAAAAGTTATATGAGGCAGGACACATAACTTACATGAGAACAGACGCTCCAAGTCTTAGCAAAGAATCAATCCAAGACGCAAGAAATTATATTAATGAAAGAATTGGTGATAAATATCTTACTAATGCTCCTAGAATATATGCAAGTACAGAAAATGCCCAAGAAGCTCATGAGGCCATCAGACCAACTAATGCTTTTATGACTCCTAGTGATTTGTTGAATCAAACAGAAGAAGAAAAAAGACTCTATCAATTAATATGGCAGCAATACATAGCTTGTCAAATGCCTGACGCAGAATATCTATCTACTTCAGCTAAAATAGTTATTGATGAATACATTTTTTCTGCTAAAGGTAGAGAAGTTGTCTTTGATGGTTATACAAAAGTATCTCAACCTGCCAAATCAGATGATGAAGATATTTTGCCTCCACTGAATGAAGGAGAAGTTCTAACATTAAAGGAAGTTAATTTAGAACAAAAATTTACTAAACCACCCGCAAGATTCTCTGAAGCAGCATTGGTTAAAGAATTAGAAAAAAAAGGAATAGGTAGACCCTCAACTTATGCAAATATTATTTCTACTATTCAAGATAGAGGTTATGTTGAAATTCAAAACAGAAGATTTTTTGTTAAAAAAATTGGACACATAGTAACTGAAAGATTAATAGAAAGTTTTGATGACATCATGGATTATGAATTTACTGCTAATTTAGAAAATAATTTGGATAGAGTTGCGCAAGGTGAAATTGATTGGAGAAATGTATTAGATGATTTTTATACATCATTTAAAACTGATTTAGCTTCAGCATCAGATGAAGATACTGGAATGAGAGGTAATAGGCCAACTTCTACAGACATTATATGTCCATGTGGCAAAACCAATATGGTTATAAGAAATTCTTCAAATGGTGTTTTTCTTGGTTGCTCTGGATATCAAAATACTGGCGATGATAAATGTAAGGAAACTTTAAATCTTATTTCTGGTGATGAAGCAGTCAGTGTCGATGATACTGAAGAGGCTGAAAATCTATTAATCAAAAAAAGGTGTCCTAAGTGTGATACTAGCATGGACAATTACCTTATTGACGAAAATAGAAAACTTCATGTTTGTGGTAAAAATCCTGATTGTGATGGATACCTTGTTGAACAAGGACAATTTAAGATAAAAGGATATGATGGTCCTACTCTAGAATGTCATAAATGTGGCTCAGAGATGCAATTAAAAACTGGAAGATTTGGTAAATATTTTGGTTGTCTTAATGATAATTGCGGTGCAACTAGGGCATTGCAAAGAAATGGTGAGCCAAAACCATTAATGATGGAACCTATTTCTTTGCCTGATTTGTCATGTTTAAAGTGTGAAGATCATTATCTTCTTAGAGATAGCATGAAGGGTTTATTCTTAGCCGCAAGCAAGTACCCTAAAAATAGAGAGACTAGAGCTCCAAAGGTTTCAGAAATCAATAATTTATCAAATGAAATTTTAGAAGCATGTAGATTTCTTCCAAATACTGATAAGCATTCGTATCTTATGAGTGCTCCAGAAAAAGACAGGGATGGCAATCCTTATGTCATAAGATATAACAAATCTGAAGATGTACACTATTTGGCATCTGAGAAAGATGGAAAAAAAACAAAATGGACTGCTGTTTATAATAATGGAGAGTGGGTTCAAAACCTCAAAAGTTAGTGAGTGCAAAAGAATTAGTTAATCTATATATAGATATCTGTGATCAAATCCTAGTTGATAATAATTTAAATCAAAATAATAAATATTTATTTTTTTCCTCTCTTGAGCAAAGCATTGATCAGTTTGCAATTAATTTACATACGGAATTAAATTTAAACATTTCAAATTTTAATGATTTTAATTTTTATGCTAAATGGAAACTACTATCCAATGAAGCTGCTATTGCAAACATTATCAAAAGAGAGATAAGTGATGATGGGTTTTTATCAGATATATTGATAGCAAAAGATAAACTTTTAATACCAATCGATACATCAATAATTACCTCAAATGATCCTATTAACTTGAAAAAGCTAAATTCGATATTAGATAAATATAAAAGCTTTATATTGTTGCTTCGCAAAACCCTTGAGGAGTGTTAAGCTTTAATAATAAGGAGAAATTATGTCAAATTACTTAGAATTAGCTCAATTACCAGACGGAACTATTGTTTTAAGAAGATCAGACGATCACGATAACCCAATAGTAAAAATTGAGTTTTCAAATGAATCTAAGGAATTTTTGCAAGGACAGGAACTTTCTGTTGCTAAGGAAATGATTAGAGCTGGCATTGAAAGTGTAAGTGATAATGTAAGTGATTTTGATGAGTTTTTTGACAGTCAAAAAGAGAGACTCTCAAAGAAGACAGTAATATTGCACTAATTCTCTCTTATTAGTCCGACACTTTTCCCTTCTATATATAACTCAGTCTCCTCAAGATTAACTTCAATATCGCTAAAATCTTCATTTGCTGGTTTCAAATGAACTATATTAGGAGCACTTCTTTGAAAATATTTAACCGTTACCTCATCTTCTATTCTTGCAATAACAATATCACCATTTTTAATTTCTTGAGTTTTTTTAACAGCAATCAAATCATCTTCCATAATTCCAGCATCTTTCATGCTAAGACCTCTAACCCGTAAGAAATAATCAAAATCAGATTCAAAGAAACCTTTTGGACAATTTAATACTTTTTCGACATTTTCACTTGCTAAAGTTGGTGACCCAGCAGCTACTAATCCGACTATGGGGTACTCGTTAGCCTCATGCTTAATTTCTGGATTATTTATTGATATACCTCTCGATGCACCGCTTTCTATTGAAATAAAGTCTTTCTTTTCAAGGGCTCTTAGATGAGTTTCAGCTGAATTAGGTGATTTGAATCCTAGCTCTCTACAAATATCTGCTCTTGTAGGAGGAAAGCCTGTTTTATTTATGTATACTTGAATACAATCAAGAACTTTTTGTTGTTGTGGTGTAATATCTTTCATAATGTTTAAAATATACTATATATTTATACAGTATAATGCCATTTAGCTTTAAAAATCAATAAAAAATTATGAGTAATAAATCAAGATTAATTATAGGCATATCTTCAAGAGCTTTATTTAATCTTGATAAAAGCCACGAAATATATGAGAAAGAAGGCTTAGAATCATACAGAGATTATCAAATAGCAAATGAAGATAAAACACTTGAACCAGGAGAGGCTTTTGGTTTGGTTAAAAAAATCTTAGCTATTAATTCCTTTTACAAAGATGAAAATAGAATTGAAGTAATTCTATTATCTAGAAATACATCAGATACTGGCTTAAGAATAAGAAACTCTATAGAAGCTCATGGTTTAGACATAAGCAGAGCAGCATTTTGTGGAGGTGAGAGCCCTCATAGGTATGTAAAAGATTTTGGGGTTCATCTTTTTTTATCAAGCAGCTTTGAAGATGTAAAGCTGGCCATTGAAAGCAATGTTGCAGCAGCAACCATAATTTCTAGGGATGTAGAAAGCAACATGTATTCTGAAAATGGTCAATTGAAAATAGCATTTGATGGAGATGCAGTGATTTTCTCTGATGATTCTGAAAAAGTTTTTCATGAAGAAGGGTTAGATGCATTTATTGAAAATGAAGTTAAGGCAACCACCACACTAAAAGAGGGGCCATTTAAATCATTTTTAGTAGAATTAAATAAAATTCAAAATGATTTTGATATCAATGAATGCCCAATAAGAACAGCGCTTGTAACTGCTAGATCGGCTCCATCTGATAAGCGTGTAATAAAAACATTGAGAGAATGGGGTATTAGGATTGATGAATCATTATTTCTTGGTGGGATGTCTAAACAACATTTTCTTAAATCTTTTCAAGCAGACATCTTTTTTGATGACCAAAAAAAACATATCATGGACGCTATTGAAACAACCGCCTCTGGACATGTTCCATATGGCATAAAAAATAAATAATAAGGATTACAAATGGAAATAGTATGTTTTGATATGGAAGGAACTTTAACACCTGAAATATGGGAGCAAATAGCTTCAAATACTGGAATTGAAGAATTCAATAAAACAACTAGAGACATACCTGATTATTCAGATCTTATGGACTTTAGACTTGAAGTCATGAAAAAACATAATCTTAAATTATCAGATATCCAAAAAGCATCAGGAGAATTAAATCTTTTAGATGGTGCAGAAGATTTCTTAAATAGCATTAGATCTAATTTTCAAGTTGTTATTCTTTCAGATACATTCCATGAAATAGCTAAACCTTTAATGGAAAAGATGGGTCACCCACTCTTACTTTGTCATAACTTAGAGGTTAAAAATGATCAGGTCATTTCTTATAAGCTAAGGCATAAAAAAGCTAAAAAACAAGCAATTATGGCTTTTCAATCAATTGGATATAGATGTATTGCTGCTGGAGACTCTTATAATGATATACAGATGTTCGAAGTTGCTGAAAAAGGTTTTTTTATAAATGCACCAGAAAAAATTGCTGCAAGTCATCCTGAAATTCCATCATTCCATAATTATGATGATTTAGAAAATGCCATACTAAAAAGTTCATTTTTTACAAAATGAGTGATCATTTAAAATTAGATAATTACGAAAGACCAAAACTTCAGATGCCTAATGAAGGTGCTGATTTATTACTTCATAGTTGTTGCGCTCCATGTGCTGGAGAAATAATGGAGGCCCTAGCTGCATCTGATATTAAAACAACAGTTTATTTTTATAATCCAAATATCCATCCGAAGGAAGAATACGAAATTAGAAAAAATGAAAATAGAAGATTTTGTGAGAAGCTAGGGTTTGAATGTATCGATGCTGATTATGATAAAGATAATTGGTTCGAGAGAATTAAAGGTCTTGAAGATGAACCTGAAAGAGGTAAGAGATGTACAAAGTGCTTTGATATCAGGTTTGAGAGGTCTGCTCTTTATGCAAAAGAAAATAATTTCTCTATTTATGCAACAACACTTGGTATATCCAGATGGAAAGACATGAATCAAATTAATTCAGCAGGGCATAGAGCTGCTGATAGATATGAAGATGTTGTTTATTGGGACTTTAATTGGAGAAAGCAGGGCGGATCTTCAAGGATGATTGAGATTTCCAAAAGAGAGGAATTTTATCAACAAGAATATTGTGGTTGCGTGTATAGCTTACGAGATACCAATAGATGGAGAAGAAAGAACAACAAAGATAGAATTATTAGAGGAGTTAAATTCTATAACTAGTCAGATTTGGGAATTAGTATATTTGTGTTTTATAATCTCCAACCATGTCAGCAGGCACAAAATTCAGAAATTCACTTAAAGATAATACTCCACTTATTATTCCCGGCGCTATCAATGCCTACTCAGCAATATTAGCTGAAAAATCAGGCCATAAAGCAGTGTACTTATCAGGTGGAGGAGTCGCTGCTGCTTCATATGGAATACCAGACTTAGGCATTACATCTTTGGAAGATGTTCTTATAGATGTTAAAAGAATTACAAGCGCTACATCTTTACCACTCCTTGTTGATATTGATACTGGTTGGGGAGGAGCTTTTAACATAGCTAAAACAGTAAAAAATATGATTGATGCTGGCTGTGCTGCAGTTCATATGGAAGATCAAATATCACAAAAAAGATGTGGACATAGACCCAACAAATCATTAGTTTCAAAAAATGAAATGCAAGATAGAATTAAAGCAGCTGTGGATGGAAGACATGATGAAGAATTTTTTGTCATGGCTAGAACTGATGCAATTGCATCAGAGGGTATTGATGGTGCTATTGATCGAATCGGTTCTTATATTAGTGTCGGGGCTGATGGTATATTCCTAGAGGCGGCAACAACTCTTGATGAATATGCTGCTGTTAAAAAAGCATTTAATATACCAATACTTGCAAATATAACTGAGTTTGGAAAAACTCCTTTATTTACAAAAGATGAACTTCATCAGGTAGGAGTTGATATGATTCTTTTTCCATTAACTGCCTTTAGGGCAATGAGTAAAATTGCGGAAAAAGTTTACATTTCCATTGCTAAAGAGGGGACACAGAAAGATCTGTTAGATATAATGCAAACCCGGGAAGAATTATACGATCGATTAAATTATCATAGTTTTGAACAAAAATTGGACGAACTATATAAAGAGGAATAAAGAGGATTACAAAATATTATGGTTAAAAAGCTAGAAGGTGCTGGTCTAAGAGGTCAGGTGGCGGGAGAAACATCATTATCCACAGTTGGACAGATCGAAGGTCTTGCATATAGGGGTCACAAAGTTGAAACCTTAGCTGATAAAGCAACATTTGAAGAAGTTGCATACCTTCTTCTTTATAACAAACTTCCAAACAAGAACGAACTTGCAGAATATAAGGCACTTCTTAAAAACCAAAGAGATCTTCCTCAAGCACTTAAAGAAGTGCTTCAAAAAATACCAGCATCAGCTCATCCAATGGATGTCATGCGAACCGGAACATCAATGCTAGGAAATCTTGAACCCGAAGGAGATTTTAGCAATCAATTAAACTCAATTAACAGAATGATAGCCACTATGGCTTCAATAGTTACTTACTGGTACAAGTATTCTCATGATGGAGAGGGTATTAGTTTAGTTAATGATGAAGATTCAATGGCAGGTCATTTCTTGCATATACTTCATGGAAAGACTCCTAGTGATCTTCATAGAAAGGTAATGGATGTATCTTTAGTTTTATATGCAGAGCATGAATTTAATGCCTCTACTTTTACTGGAAGAGTTTGTGCATCAACAATGTCTGATATTCATTCATGTGTTGTTGCTGCTATTGGTTCATTAAGAGGTCCTCTTCATGGAGGAGCTAATGAAAAGGCAATGGAGTTAATTGAAAACTGGACCTCAAGAGAAGAAGCTAAAGAGAATATCTTAACTATGCTTGCTAATAAAGAAAAAATTATGGGTTTTGGGCATGCAGTTTATTCTATTCGTGATCCACGAAATGCTGTTATTAAAGAGTATGCCAAAGAACTTTCTTTACTTCATGAAAACGATACCTTATATCAAGTTGCAGAAGAAGTTGAAAAGGTAATGGCGGATGAGAAAAAAATGTTTGCCAATGCAGACTTTTTTCATGCACCAGCATATTTTTATATGGGCATACCAACAAAATTATTTACACCAATTTTTGTAATGTCCAGAGTTTCAGGATGGACAGCTCATTGTATGGAGCAAAGGGCAAATAATAGAATTATTAGACCAAGTGCTGAATACATTGGTGTTGAAAGTTCTGAGTGGGTTGATATAGAAGATAGGGACTAATTCATGTCTTCTAATGTTGATTTAAATGTTAGGCCCGGATATGACTCAGTAATTTCTGAAATTGCTGACTATGTATCAAATTATCAAATTGATTCTGAACTTGCTTTAGATACTGCAAGAAATTGTCTGATAGACACAATAGGATGTGGTCTTCTTGCCTTAAAGTTTCCAGCTTGCACAAAAATGCTTGGACCTGTTGTTGATGGAACATCAGTACCTTATGGGGTTCGAGTACCAGGAACAAATTTTAAACTTGACCCTATTAAAGGGGCTTTTGACATTGGCTGTACTATAAGGTGGCTCGATTATAACGATACCTGGTTAGCTGCTGAGTGGGGGCATCCTTCAGATAATCTTGGTGGCATTTTAGCTATAGCAGATTTTATTTCACAAAAAAATATTGAAGAGGGTAAAGACTTTCTTACCATGAAAGATGTTTTAGAAGCCATGATTATGGCTCATGAAATTCAAGGTGTTTTAGCGCTTAAGAACAGTTTTAATAAAGTTGGTCTAGATCATGTTGTTCTTGTAAAAGTTGCATCAACAGCTGTAGTAACAAAATTAATGGGCGGCACTAATGATCAAATTAAGGATGCAATTAGTCAGGCTTGGGTAGACGGGCAAAGCTTAAGAACTTACAGACATGCACCAAATGCTGGTTCAAGAAAAAGTTGGGCAGCTGGTGACGCTACTAGCAGGGCTGTAAGACTAGCTATGATTACTCTCTCAGGTGAGATGGGTTATTCAGGAGTGCTATCTGCACCTATTTGGGGTTTTGAAGACGTGTTATTTAAAGGAGAAAAACTTTCTCTACCTCAAGCTTTTGGTTCCTATGTAATGGAAAATGTTCTTTTTAAAATTAGTTTCCCAGCTGAATTCCATGCGCAAACTGCGGTTGAGGCTGCTGTTGAACTCCATTCTAAGATAAAAGATAAGCTTGAATACATAAAAACCATTGAGATTACAACTCATAAATCTGCTATCAGAATTATTTCTAAAGTTGGTGAGCTTAATAATCCAGCTGACAGAGATCACTGTTTACAATATATGGTTGCAATAGGATTACTTAAAGGTGATTTAGTTGCAGAGGACTATGAAGATGACGTTGCTTCTGATCCAAGAATAGATGCGCTAAGAGAAAAAATGATAATCAATGAAGATAAAAGATACTCTGAGGAATATCATGAGGCAGATAAGAGATCGATAGCTAATAGTATTAAAATACATTTTGCTGATGGAAGTTCAACAGATGAAGTTGAGGTAGAGTATCCAATTGGCCACAAAAGAAGAAGAGAAGAGGGAATCCCTGTACTAGAACAAAAATTCTTAAAAAACTTAAAAATTTCATATGATTCAGAAAAGTGTGAAGAAATTTATGCACTTTGCACGGATCAAAAAAAGCTAGAAAATACCTCGGTTATTGAATTTCAAGAACTATTATCTAAAAAACAGAATAATTTTTAATTATTTGATAATGGCCTAAATAACCCCTAAAATAAGGCGTTTTATCAATTTTGGACTATAATCACTGCCATGTCAGGCAATACGTTTGGAAATATATTTAAAATTACGACCTTTGGTGAGAGTCATGGGTATGCTTTGGGTTGCATTATTGATGGATGTCCGCCAAATCTTGAGTTAAGTGAAGCTGACATACAACTTGAATTAGATAGAAGAAAGCCTGGTCAATCAGATGTAACAACTCAACGAAAAGAAGATGATGCAGTGCAAATATTATCTGGAGTTTTTGAAGGAAAAACACTTGGAACTCCAATAAGTTTACTAATTTTTAATAAGGATCAGCAGCCAAAAGATTATTCAAATATTAAAGATTCTTTTAGACCTAATCATGCAGATATAACCTATCAAGCAAAATATGGGCATAGAGATTATCGAGGTGGTGGTAGATCAAGCGCTAGAGAGACTGCTATGAGGGTTGCTGCTGGAGCTGTAGCAAAAAAATACTTAGCTAAATATGGAGTTAAAACTATAGGATATGTGTCACAAATAGGCCATGTTTCAGCTAATTCAATTAATCCAAGCTCTGCAAATGAAAATAAATATTTCTTTGCAGATTTATCAAAACTTGATGATTTAAATAAGATGTTTGAACAACTTATTGCTGAAGGTAATTCTGTTGGAGCAAAGCTTGGAGTTTGTGTTGAAAATTGTCCAGTTGGTTTAGGAGAGCCTGTTTTCGATAAATTGAATGCAGATCTTGCTAAAGCAATTATGAGTATTAATGCTGTTAAATCTGTTTCAATTGGAAATGCAGAAAATATTCTTAATCTAAAAGGTTCTGAGATACGTGATGAAATTAGATCTGACGGATTTGCATCCAATAATGCTGGTGGAATACTTGGAGGTATTTCAAATGGTGACAATATAGATTTAGACTTTTTAATCAAGCCAACTTCAAGTATTAAGAAAAAAGGAAAAACTGTCGATAAAGATGGCAACGAAGTTGATATTGAAGTTACTGGAAGGCATGACCCATGTGTTGGCATCAGAGCAGTACCTATTGCAGAGGCAATGGTGAATCTTGTAATCATGGACCATCTTTTGAGAAACCGTGCTCAATGCGGTGAGGTTGATCAACAATTACCTTTTACCAAGTAAGATGCCAAAGACTTTATACGACAAGCTTTGGGAAGAGCATCATATAACCACCCTAGATTCATCGGAATCTTTATTGTACATAGATAGACAGTATCTTCACGAGGTTACATCTCCCCAGGCTTTTGAAGGGCTTTCTAAAAAAGGGCTATCACCGTGGAGATTGAATGCAAATATTGCTACGCCTGATCATAATGTTCCTACTGAGAGAGGATACTCTTTTAAAACAGAAAACATAAAAGATGAGATATCAAAAATACAGGTAACAGAGCTTGATAAAAATTGTAATAAGTTTGGTATTAAACAATTTGATATAACGTCAATCAATCAAGGAATCGTTCATGTTATTGGTCCAGAGCTTGGTTATACACTTCCTGGAATGACAATAGTTTGTGGAGATTCTCATACATCAACACATGGTGCATTTGGATGTTTAGCTATGGGTATAGGCACTTCTGAGGTGGAACATGTTCTTGCAACCCAAACATTGAAAGTTTCAAAACTTAAGAATATGAGAGTTAAATTTAATGGCGAGCCACAAGAAGGAGTGACTTCAAAAGATATTGTTCTATTTTTAATAAGAACCATAGGAACTGCTGGAGGTAATGGCCATGCAATAGAGTTTGCTGGATCATATATTGAGAGCATATCTATGGAAGCTAGAATGACAATATGCAATATGTCCATTGAAGCAGGAGCAAAGGTTGGATTAATTACTCCAGATGTAACAACCTTTAACTATGTTAAGGATCATAGTCAATTATCAGAAGAGGAGTTTGAAGATGCTATGTCTCATTGGAAGTCCCTTGTTTCCGATGATGATGCTTCTTTTGATAAAGAGATTGAAATCGATGTATCTTTAATTAAGCCTCAGGTTACATGGGGAACCTCACCAGAAATGGTTGTTGATTTTGATCAAGAAATTCCAAATTTAGATTGTGTTGATGTTGAAAATAAGAGAAATTTTGAATTAGCAAAAAAATATATGGGCATAGAAGAAAATCAGAAAGTTACTGATTTAAAATTTGATAGAGTTTTTATAGGCTCATGTACAAATTCAAGAATCGAAGATCTTAGAGATGCAGCAAAGGCTGTCGACGGGAAAAAAGTTTCTGAAGATATTATTGAGGCCATCGTTGTTCCAGGATCAGGCCTTGTTAAAGAACAGGCTGAATCAGAAGGGTTGAATATAATTTTTGAAGAAGCAGGATTTGTTTGGAGAGATCCAGGTTGTTCAATGTGTTTAGGAATGAATCCAGATCAATTAAAGCCCTATGAAAGATGTGCTTCAACATCTAATAGAAATTTTGAAGGCAGACAGGGCAATCTTGGCAGAACTCATTTAATGAGTCCTTTAATGGCAGCTCTTACAGCTGTGAATGGGAGAGTTGTTGACCCGTCATGAAGATTGAAGGAAACGAATTAATAATAGTCGGTGTTGTAGCTAGTATTGATAGAGATAATATTGATACTGATCAAATCATCCCTACTGAATACTTAAAATCAATAAAGAAGTTTGGTTTTGAAGATTATTTATTTGATGGGTGGAGATATCTTGATGAAGGTAAATTAGGAATATCTAAAAATGACAGGAAACAGAATCCAGACTTTATTTTAAATCAAGCCCCTTACGACAAAGCTACTATTTTATTAACTAGAGATAATTTTGGTTGTGGCTCTTCAAGAGAGCATGCAGTATGGGCTTTAAGAGATTTTGGTATAAAGATAGTCATAGCTTCATCTTTTGGAGATATTTTTTATAACAATTGTTTTAAAAATGGAGTTTTACCAATAAAACTAGATAAAAATAAAATTGAAGATTTGTTTCAAAAAATGAGTGACAATTCAGCTGACTTATCTGTAAGCCTTGATTCAAAAAAAATATTCCAAAACGAAAATGAACTTTATAGCTTTGATGTTGAAGAAAACCTTCTTGAAAGAATAATTTATGGCTTAGACGATGTT
>CACLXS010000014.1 GCA_902610905.1 uncultured SAR86 cluster bacterium | reverse complement strand
TAGCGTAATTGAGGAGGAAGGAGTTGAAAGAGCTTCCTACTTAATGACAAAACTTGCTAAAAGATTAAATGAAGAAGGCGCAATACCTTCGTATAACTTAACAACACCATTCAGAAATTCAATACCTGTAAAAGATGAGGCTCAGATGCCCGGTGATCTTTTTATGGAGAGAAGAATAAGATCTTTAATAAGATGGAATGCCCTAGCATTAGTTTTAAGAGCAAATAAAAATGATGATGATTTAGGTGGACATATATCAACATTTTCTTCCGCTGCAACTCTCTATGATGTTGGCTTTAATTATTTTTTTAGAGGTTCTGAAGGCCAGCTTGAAGATTTAATATACTATCAAGGTCATTCATCGCCAGGAATATATGCTAGATCTTTTTTAGAAGGTTATCTTCAAGAAGAAGATTTAGACAATTTTAGACAAGAAGTAAAGAAGCCTGGTCTTTCTTCTTATCCTCACCCATGGCTGATGCCTGACTATTGGCAATTTCCAACAGTATCAATGGGATTAGGGCCAATAATGGGTATTTACCAAGCTCATATCATGAGATATATGTCAGCAAGAGGCCTTGTGCCAAGGAATGATAGAAAAGTATGGGTATTTTGTGGCGATGGTGAGATGGATGAGCCTGAATCTAAAGGAGCTATTGCTCTTGCAGGGCGAGAAAGTTTAGAAAATTTAATATTTGTAATTAATTGTAATCTTCAAAGATTGGATGGTCCCGTAAGAGGCAACGGAAAAATTATTCAAGAACTTGAGGGTTCATTTAGGGGTGCTGGATGGAATGTCATAAAAGTCATTTGGGGCAGAAAATGGGACCCTATTATGGCTAAAGATAAAGAGGGTAAGCTTCAAGATATTATGGATGCAGTGCTCGATGGAGAAATGCAAAACTTTAAAGCAAAAGGTGGTGCATACACTAGAGAGAACTTCTTTGCTAAAGATCCTGATGTGCTAAAAATTGTTGAAGACCTTACTGATGAGGATATATACAGATTAAATAGGGGAGGTCATGATCCTTATAAAGTATATGCTGCCTATCACAAAGCAGTTAATTCATCTGGGGCTCCAACAGTAATACTAGCACTTACAACTAAAGGTTACGGAGTAGGATCCAGAGAGGCTGATAACACAACTCATCAAGTTAAAAAGTTATCTCTAGATAATATTAAATCATTTAGAGATAAATTTAATATTCCTGTTACAGATGAAGAAATTGAAAATATTCCATATGTAAGACCAGCTGAAGATTCACCTGAAATGCAATATCTTAAAAAAACAAGAGCAAAGCTTGGTGGACCAATTCCTAGAAGAAGAAACGAATCAAAAGTATTAAAAATGCCAGATAATAAAACTTTCTCAAAACTCTACCAAGGCTCAGAAGAAAGAAAAATTTCAACTACTATGGCAACAGTTAGAGTAATAACAGATCTTTTGAAAGATAAAGAAATAGGCAAAAGAATTGTTCCAATAGTTCCTGATGAGGCAAGAACTTTTGGTATGGAGGCATTATTTAGACAAGTTGGTATTTATTCATCAGCTGGTCAAAATTATGAACCAGAAGATGCAGATAAAGTCATGTGGTATAAAGAATCAAAAGAGGGTGTAATGCTTGAAGAGGGTATTACAGAAGCCGGTGCTTTTTCTGCATGGGCAGCATTAGCTACTGCTTATACCAATTACGATTTTCCAATGATCCCATTTTATTTATTTTATTCTATGTTTGGATTCCAAAGGATTCATGATTTAGCATGGGCAGCAGGAGATTCACAAGCAAAAGGTTTTTTAATTGGGGCTACATCAGGAAGAACAACACTTAATGGTGAAGGCTTACAACACCAAGATGGCCATAGTCATATTCTTTCGTCTACTATTCCGAATTGTTTATCTTATGACCCTACGTTTTCTTATGAAATCGCAGTGATTATTAAAGACGGCATTCAAAAAATGTTTATAGAACAAAAAAATTACTTTTACTACATTACAACAATGAATGAAAACTATGAGCATCCGCCAATGCCAGAGGGTGCTGAAGACGGAATTATTAAAGGTATGTACAAGTTACTGCCTGCAAAAAAACCAGATATAAGGCTTCTTGGTTCTGGTTCTATTTTGAATGAATCTATCAAAGCAAAAGAATTATTAAGTAAATATGGAATTGAATCTGAAGTATGGAGTGTTACAAGTTTTAATTTGCTTCGGAAGGACGGTATGGAAACAGAACGGGCAAATCAATTAAATCCAACAAAAAAAGAACAAAAGACATATGTTGAAGAGTGCTTTGAAGACTATTCAATACCAATTGTAGCTTCAACAGATTATATGAGGTCTTATGCCGAACAAATAAGACCTTATGTAAATTCAGATTATACGGTGCTAGGCACAGATGGTTTTGGTAGAAGTGATTCTCGTAAAAATTTAAGAGAGTTTTTTGAAATTGATGCAAATAGTATCACTCGAGCAGCTGTATATACTCTATACAAAAATAAAATAATTGATAAGGCTCAACTTAAAAAAGTTTATGATGACATTGAGGTTGATCCACTTAAGCCAAATCCTTGGGAAGTGTAATGTCAAATATCAAGCAAATTAATATTCCTGATCTCGGTGATGTTGAAGAGGTTGAGGTAATTGAGGTTTGTGTAAAAGTGGGTCAAACAGTTGGTTCGGAAGATTCGATTATGATTCTTGAAACCGATAAAGCAGCAATGGAAATTCCTGCATCAGTTGATGGAGAGGTTAAAAATATTCTAATTAATGTCGGCGATATGGTTAAACATGATATGCCTTTTGTTGAAATTGAAATATCTGAAAATTCAAATGAAGGCATAAAAAATCAAGATATCAATAATGAGCCTGAAATAAAAACTGAGACAAAAAAAGAGATAATAGAAGATTATGCTCATGATGAATTATCCATATCTAAACCTTTAATCCCTGATCTCGGTGATGTTGAAGAGGTTGAGGTAATTGAGGTTTGTGTAAAAGTGGGTCAAACAGTTGGTTCGGAAGATTCGATTATGATTCTTGAAACCGATAAAGCAGCAATGGAAATTCCTGCATCAGTTGATGGGGAGGTTAAAAATATTCTAATTAATGTCGGCGATATGGTTAAACAAGGTATGCCTTTTGTTGAAATTGAGACAATTACAAAGGTCAATACAAAAGAAACTAAAGCATCTGAAACTATTGTTCAAGAAACTCTTAATACTATTGCGGATACAAAAAAGAAGATTCCAGAAAAAACAAGGCAGAACAGTCAACCAATAAATTATAAAAATACATCTATTCATTCAGGTCCTGCAACTAGAAAGTTAGCAAGAGAATTTGGAATAAATCTATTAGAAGTTAAAGGTTCTGGCCCAAGGGGCAGAATATTAAAAGAAGACTTACATGCATTTGTTTCTCAGAGATTAAATGATAAAACATCGCAAGTTGGCTTCCAGCACTCTCAGCCAGATATAGATTTTTCAAAATGGGGAAATATAAGTTTTGAGAAACTATCAAAATTTCAAAAAACTGCTTCAAAAAATCTTCATACTTCATGGATCAACATCCCTCATGTAACTCAACATGATGATGCAGATATAACGGGGTTGTTAGCTTTAAGAGCAGATCTTAATAAAGAAAATAAAACAAAAGTATCTCCATTAGCATATATTATTAAAGCAACAGTTGAGACTTTAAAACTATTTCCTTTAATGAATACATCTTTGAATAAAGACTTAGATACTGTTGTTATTAAAGATTATTTTAATATTGGTATAGCAGTAGATACACCTGAAGGATTAATTGTTCCAAATATTAAAGATGCTGATAAAAAATCTATATTAAACATATCTAATGATGTTATGAGTCTTGCCAAACTTGCAAAAGAAAGAAAGCTAAAAGTTGAGCAGTTAAAGGGTGCAACATTCACAATTTCTTCTCTTAGTGGTATTGGTGGAAAATATTTCACTCCAATTATTAATCCTCCTGAGGTCGCTATATTGGGTTTATCTAAACCATTTGAAAATCTATCATTAGAAAATAAGGAGATAGTAAATAAAAAGCTTTTGCCGATTTCTCTATCTTATGATCATAGAGTTATTAATGGGGCCTATGCAGCTAAATTTGTTACAGAGTTATCCAATCAGTTAAATCAACTAGAGTTTTTAAAGGAATCGTTTAATGAATCTTAATACATTTAATTTATATCTTTTTGGTGGAACGGGAGATTTGTCTAACAGAAAATTAATTCCTGCAATGTTTAGACAAGAAGCACTTGGCAATATTGATAGCAATAGTGAAATTATAGGTATTGGTTCTAGAGATATTTCAGTAGATGAATATGTTTCTATGATAAAAAATTCTTTAGAGAAATATTTTCCTAGCTTTATTGAAAATGATGAGGCTTGGAATAGATTTTCTAATAGAGTTAATTATATTAAAGTTGATATAAATTTAGATAATGATTGGAAAAATATAAACAATGTTCCTGATGATAGGGCAGTCATATATTATTTGGCTACACCACCAAATTTATATAAACAAATATCAACTTGCCTTAAAGATAACAATCTAATTTTTGATAATTGTCGTGTTGTTGTTGAGAAGCCAATTGGCTCAGATCTTGAATCTGCAAAGGATATAAACAATTCATTGTCTGCAGGCTTTAAAGAAAATCAAATTTATAGAATTGATCATTATTTAGGTAAAGAAGCTGTACAGAATCTGTTAGCTTTGAGGTTTGCTAATACTATTTTTGAAAAAAGTTGGTCAAATTCAGCCATTGATCATATACAAATTACTGTTGCTGAGGATTTAGGCGTTGAAGATCGTGGAGATTATTACGATGTAACTGGGGCCTTAAGAGATATGGTTCAAAATCATTTGCTTCAAATTCTTTGTTTAATTGCAATGGAGCCACCAGTATCAATCCAAAGTGAGTCTGTGAGGGATGAAAAATTGAAAGTATTAAAATCTTTAGCTCCATTTACAAAAGAAAATATTGGCATAAATTCTGTTAGAGGACAGTATTTAGATGGAATTTCAAAAGGTGAACCAGCATGTTCTTATCTTGATGAAGAGGGAGTTGATTCAAAAAATAATACTGAAACCTTTGTTGCTCTTAAATTAGAAATTAATAATTGGAGATGGTCAGGAGTGCCTTTTTATTTAAGAACTGGAAAAAGGATGCATTCTAAATCATCTGAGATAGTTGTTAGGTATAAATCTGTACCTCATAATATTTTTTCAAAAAGCGCCTCTTTAAAAGCAGATCAGTTAGTTTTAAGAATTCATCCGGATGAAGGAATCGATCTTAAATTAAATACAAAACAACCAGGGGTGTCTGGATATGATCTTCAAGAACTGCCTTTAGATTTAAATTTGCAAGATTATCATGAGCTAGGTCATCAAGATTGTTATGAAAGATTATTATTAGATGTCATTAGAGGCAATCCGTCGCTATTTGTTAGAAGAGATGAAATAGAAGCATCATGGCAATGGATTGATAACATTATTAATCTTTGGGAATCAGAGGATGTTTCTATGGAAGAATATATATCAGGGGGATGGGGGCCGTCTAATGCCGATTTATTGCTTAAAAAAGACTTTAGATCTTGGAAAAACGGCTCAATAAAAAAATGAATGTAAACCAGAAATTAATTAATATAAAAGATCGAATTGAAGAAAGAAGTAAGGATTCTAGATCAGAGTACTTAAAAAAGATAAAATTTTCTTCAGAGCAATCAAAGTCTGCAAGAAACAATATGGGTTGCAGCAATATTGCTCATGCTTTTGCATCTTGTGACAAAGCCCAACAAAATCAAGGAGCTAATGGAGGCACGGTTATAGGAGTAGTTTCTGCATATAACGACATGCTTTCCGCACATGCTCCATTAAAAGATTATCCAGATATTATTAAAAATTCAGCAGAAAAGAGAAATGCTATTGCAAGGGTGGCGGGGGGTGTGCCTGCAATGTGTGATGGAATCACCCAAGGAGAACCCGGGATGGAGCTCTCTCTTTTTAGTAGAGATGTTATTGCTTTATCAACCGCTGTAGCCTTCTCTCATAATGTTTTTGATGCAGGAATATGTTTAGGCGTCTGCGATAAAATTGTTCCTGGATTGGTTATAGGTGCTCTTTCCTTCGGCCATTTGCCAATAGCTATGCTTCCTGCCGGTCCAATGCCTACTGGAATTTCAAATGAAGAAAAATCTTCAAATAGAAAAAAATATGCAAGTGGAGAAATTGATAGGTCTGCTTTGATACTATCTGAACAATCTGCATATCATAGCTCAGGTACTTGTACTTTTTACGGAACTGCAAATACTAATCAGTTGATTATGGAGGTAATGGGCTTACAGCTTCCAAGTGCATCATTTTATCAGTCTAATAGTAAAGAAAGGCAACTGCTTATAGATAGAACAGTAGAATGTATTTTGGAGTTAAATGATAAAGATATCAAAATGGGAGAAATGCTTGATTCAAAGAGTTGGGTTAATTCAATTGTTGCTCTAATTGCAAGTGGTGGCTCAACAAATTTAGCAATTCATTTAATAGCTATGGCTGAGGCGGGAGGCTTTAAAATAACTATAGAAGATATTGATGAGATTGCGTCTATAACACCAATAATCACAAACATATATCCTAACGGAACAGCTGATGTTAATGAGTTTCATAATTCAGGAGGTGTTGCGGCGTTTATAGGTTCTCTTCTTGATGGTGGCTACTTATTTGAAGAAGTGCAAACTATTCTTGGTAAAGGTTTAGAGGTATATAGAAATAAACTTGAGATCGAAGACGAAAACATTATTTGGAAAAATAAATCAAAAATTCTTGATCAGAGTATTATCAGAGATGTTAATAATCCATTTAGAAATTCAGGTGGTTTAAAGTTATTAGATGGGAATGTTGGTAAGGGTATTATTAAAACATCTGCCCTTAAAAATCCTGATAAAGTAATTAAAGCTCCTGCAATGGTTTTTAATGATCAAGAACAGGTTTTAAAAGCATTTAAGACAGATGAATTAAATAAAGATTGTGTTATCGTAGTTAGAGGTCAAGGTCCATCAGCCAATGGAATGCCAGAGCTTCATAAGCTTACTTCGCCATTAAATGTTCTTCAATCCAAAGGTTTTGAGGTAGCTATAGTCACCGATGGAAGAATGTCAGGTGCATCTGGAAGTGTTCCAGCGGTTATACATGTTACTCCGGAAGCAATCAATAAAGGAAGAATAGGACTTATTAATAATAATGATTTAATAGAATTAGATATTAATAAAGGAACTTTTAAGTTGATAGTAGATGAGGATATTTTACAAAATAGAAATTATTCTGAAATCAAACCCGATCATGATGGTGTTGGTAGAGAATTATTTAAAGCTTTCAGAGATAAGGTTGGCACAGTTGAAACTGGAGCATCAATTTTTTAATGAATATATTAAATTTAATAAATAAAACTAGATTGTTACCATTAACAACATTGACATCAAGAGAGGATGTAGAACCTTTATGCGATATTCTACTTGATGCATCAATTCCCTATATTGAAATTACTCTCAGGGATCAGAGAACATTAGAAATCATTGATGAGTTTAAAAAATTCCCAGATATTCATCTTGGTATTGGAACGATAAGAACTATAGAACATATTGATATTGCTGCTGAGGCAGACGCTTCATTTTTAATCACTCCAGGTTTTTCAGAAAGTCTTGCTAATCATGCAGCTCTAAAAAATATACCAATGATTCCTGGCGTTCAGACTCCTTCAGAAATTATCAAAGCCAATGAAGCTGGATTTAGTACTCTTAAATTTTTCCCTGCTGAATTGTCTGGAGGTGTTAGTCGCCTAAATACATATAAATCAGTATTTCCTGATATAAAATTTATACCAACCGGTGGAATTACATATGAAAATACTTTAAGTTATCTAGCTTTAGATAATGTTCTAGCTGTTGGTGCTTCAGCTTTAATACCTAGTGATTTAATTCAGAGTAAGTCATGGGAAGAAATCAAAAATAAATTAGAAAAATCAAAAGAATTAATAAGTAATTGTTAACCTTAGGAGAGGAGCATGTTTAACACTTTAGATTGGATAATTGTAGGCCTTTACTGTGTTGGCATTATATCTCTAGCAACTTATGTTTCTAGAACAACACTTGGAAAAGAAAGAACTGCTGAAGATTATTTTTTAGCAGGAAGATCACTACCTTGGTGGGCAATCGGTGCATCTTTAATTGCTGCTAATATTTCAGCTGAGCAAATTATTGGTATGTCGGGACAAGGGTTTGTTGTGGGAATGGCAATCGCTGTATGGGAATTAACGGCGGCGATAGCTTTAATTGTAATGGCTAAATTTTTTCTCCCATTATTTCTTGAAAAAAAGATTTATACAATGCCTCAGTTTTTAGAGGAAAGATTCGATAGAAGAGTAAGTTTAGTTCTTTCTTTTTTTTGGTTGACTGTTTATATCTTCATAAACTTAACTACGGTTTTGTGGTTGGGTTCTATTGCAATTAATACATTAACTGGCCTGTCATTAGTTAATGGCTTAATCTTATTGGCATTATTGTCATTAGCTTATTCTCTTTCTGGTGGATTAAAGGCAGTTGCAATGACTGATATTGTTCAAGTTGTTTTACTCATATTTGGAGGTTTAGCAGTTTCCTATATCGCACTTAATATAATTTCTAATGATAATGGTGTTCTGAGTGGTCTAACAATTGTGTATCAAGAATTACCAGAAAAATTTGATATGATTCTTTCACCTGACAATCCATCATACGAAAATCTTCCAGGTATATGGATTTTAATTGGAGCAGGTGTATGGATTGGTCATTTTGCTTATTGGGGCTTCAATCAATACATTACTCAAAGAGCATTAGGTGCAAAATCTATTCGAGAGGCGCAAAAGGGTGTTATGTTTGCAGCATATTTAAAATTATTAATGCCTTTAGTTATTGTTTTACCAGGAATATGTGCAGCAATATTATTTCCAGTTCTTGAGAAGTCTGATCAAGCTTATCCAACAATGATGTCTCTTCTACCAAATGGGTTGCTTGGTTTAACTTTTGCAGCTTTGATTGCAGCAATTGTTTCTTCTTTGGCATCTATGACAAATAGCATAAGCACCATCTTTACAATGGATATATATCGAAAATTTTCAAAAAATCATGTTTCAGAATCTAAATTAATAGCTATTGGAAGAAATGCTGTTGTCATTTCTTTATTGATAGCTGTAGTTGTTGCAAAACCTCTTCTAGGAAGTTTTGATTCCATTTTTCAATACATACAAAATTTCACTGGACTATTCACACCTGGGATATTAGTTATATTTTTAGTTGCGTTATTTTGGAACAAAGCTACAACTCTATCCACATTGGTAGCTGCAATATCTTCATTAGTTTTATCTATTTTTATTAGCTTTGCTTTTCCAGAATTACCATATATTCATAGAATGGGGATAGTTTTTTTTATAACTGGTTTTGCATGTTATATGACATCCTTAATTCAAGGGTATCAAGTTCAAGCAAAGGCTATTGACTTAAGTGGGGTTGATTTCACAACTTCAAGATCCTTCAATATAAACTCTATAATTGTGGTAGGTGTTTTAGCATTTATTTATATAACATTTGCATAAAAAATTATGATAAAAAATTTCACCATATTTATTTCAACTTTATTAATTGCGTCTTGTGATTATAAAAATTCTGAAAAAATTACTTATGAACAAAAAGTTGATTGGTCAAATGATAGAACTTGTTCGGTCTCAGTTGATAATAAATTTTTAGATAGCTTAATTCAAAATATGACTTTGGAGCAGAAGGTTGGACAAATTATTATGCCTGATATAGATGAGGTTACTCCCCAAGACGCAAAAGAATATCAATTAGGTACTTTTTTAAATGGTGGAGGAAAGTTTCCAAATAAAAATAAAAATAGTACTGTTGCAGATTGGAAAAAGCTTAGTGAAGATTTTTATAATGCATCTCCAGTTGTAAACGGTGTTGTTATCCCTATACTTTGGGGTACAGATGCTATTCATGGTCATAATAATGTAATTGGAGCAACAATCTTTCCTCACAATATAGGCTTAGGTTCTACCATGAATCCAGAGTTAATCAAAAAAATAGGGGAGGCAGTAGCAAAAGAACTTCTCTCAACAGGAATACCATGGACTTTTGCACCAACTATTGCAGTTCCACAAAATGACTTATGGGGAAGAACATATGAGGGTTATTCTGAGAATCCAGAATTAGTCTCATCACTCGGAGAAGCAATGATTTTTGGTCTTCAAGGTGAGGGAGATAGCTTTTTAGACAATGATCATGTTCTGGCAACTGCAAAACATTTTTTAGGAGATGGTGGTACCAAGAATGGAATAGATCAAGGCAATACAATTCTAAGTGAAAAAGATCTAAGAGAAATTCATGGAGAGCCATACTTTGCTGCAATTAGTTCGTGTATTCAAACTGTTATGGCTAGCTTCAATTCATGGAATGGGGAAAAAGCGCATGGCAGTGATTATCTTCTAACAGATATTTTAAGAGATGAAATGGGTTTTGATGGTTTGGTAGTGGGTGATTGGAATGGCCATGGCCAAGTTCCAGGATGCACCAAAGAAAATTGTCCAGAATCATTTAATGCAGGCGTAGATATTTTTATGGCACCAGATGAGTGGAAGCCATTGTATAAAAATACTCTAAAACAAGTAAGAAATGGTGATATATCAATTAAGAGACTTGATGAGGCTGTTCATAACATATTATCAGTAAAATATTTGTTGGGTATGTTTGAAGGAAGAAAACCTCATTTGTATCCTCATAATTATATTGGAGATATTGGTCATAGAGAAATAGCTAGACAAGCTGTTAGAGAGTCCATCGTTCTTCTAAAAAATAATAACAACACACTACCTATTAAATCAGGCAAACATATTCTAGTTGTTGGAGAATCTGCAAATTATATTACAAAACATATGGGCGGATGGACTATCACTTGGCAAGGAAGAGGAAATACTAATAGTGAATTCCCTAATTCCAAAAGTATTTATCAAGAAATAAAATCAAAAGCAGAAAGCATTGGTGGTAGTGTTGAATTTTCAGATAATGGATCTTTTATTAAGAAGCCTGATTTGGTTATCTTTGTATATGGTGAGGATCCATATGCAGAAGGTGATGGTGATAGAAGGCATCTATTTTTTGAACACCAAGATCATAAATTCTTAAAGTACATGAGAGATATTAAAAATAAAGAAATCCCATCTGTTTCTTTATTTATATCTGGAAGACCATTAATTATTAATAAAGAAATTAATTTATCCGACGCTTTTGTTCAATTATGGCTTCCTGGTACTGCAATTGAAGGAATTACAGATGTAATTTTTACCAATATAGACAATCAGATAAATCATGATTTTAAAGGGAAATTATCATATTCTTGGCCAAAATTTTCATTTCAAAATAAATTAAATTATGGGGATGAACAATATGATCCACTTTTTCCATATAGTTATGGCTTAAATTATGAGAACAGTGTTTTTCTAGATGAAATTAATATCAATGAAGATATTCCTCAAAAGAATGAAATTACCCTATTTATGGGGTCTGGCTACCCATCATATAAAGAAGTTATTTCATATTATGATCCAGAAAAAAATGAACAAATATATGAAGGAATAAGTGCAGACATTTATAAAAATGAAAGAGCAGGAATTACTATTTCAAAATTTGATTTTAAAAAACAAGATGATGCTAAAACAATAGATTTTGGTAGTAAAAATATATATAAATTTTGGGATATTAGCGGCTCAAGTGAAAATCTATCATATATGGTGAATGGAGCTTTGGAGTTGGTTATGAGAGTAAAGAATTTATCAAATGATGACATTGAATTAATTACACAATGCCAAAAAAATGAAAATCAAATTAAGGCATCAGGGTCTGCTGAATGTTATAAATCCTTTGATTTATCTGAAGCTTTGACGAGTAAACCAGTTGGTAAATGGATAAAAATAATAATGCCCTTAGCTTGTTTAGATAACAATGATTTTGAAATATCAGCAATTACTTCAAAAGCTAAATTAGCGACAGTCGGTGACTGGATGGTCGATGTTCACTCTATTAAATATAAAAATAATCAGGAATTAAAAAGCTGTAAATTGCATTTAGAAGAATATGAATAAAGTTTTACTAATAGATATTGGCGGTACAAATTTAAGATATGCTTATTCTGATGGAGACTTATCATCTTTACATGCAACAAATAAAATTCAACTCTCATGCATCAAAGGCTTTAATGAGATATTGACTAATCTAGTAAAAGATAAAGAAGTTGACTCTTTGGTAATTTCAGTAGCTGGCCCGAAGATTAATGGATCAATAACAATGACAAATAGAGATTTTTCTATTAATGAAAAAGATATAAAAAATACTTTTAAATTTAAAACATGTAACTTGTTAAATGACTGGGAATCAATTGGCCACAGCCTGGCTGCATATGACAGTTCAGATATATCTATAATCAAAGATGGTACTGAGTTTAATGATAATAGTTTTTTTATTGGTCCAGGGACTGGTCTTGGTGCTGCACTATTAATTGGTAACGATAATGTAATTCCTACAGAAATCGGGAATACTACCGGATTAACAAAAGCATTACTAAAAAATTATTCAATTGATAATGCAGATCATTTCAGAACCTTAGAAGATGTTTTATCGGGTAAGGCTATATCTGATATATATGAATATAAAACTGGTATAAGAATTAGCTCAGAAGATATTGTTAAAAGATATGGCTCTAATGACGAGATGGCCAATTATGTAATAGATGGTTTTATTAAATCTTTAGCTGAAACTATATCTGATATGGCCTTAACCTTTATATCAGGAAAAGGTATATATATCGCTGGAGGATTAATTAGATCAATATTTAAAATTATGGATAAAGAAAAATTCATCGAATACTTTTATGGTGATAAAAAATTAGTTCATTTACAAATTTTAGAAATGATAAAGATTGGTATTGTTGAAAAAGAGCATGCTTGTCTTCATGGAAATCTTAACTTTTATAAAAAAAATATAAATAAGGCTTAACAAATCATGAGCAGTAAGAAAGAATTATATCTTGGTGATAATCTTATTAATTCTGCAGATACAGAAATATCTGGAAAAGAAGTTGTTGTAAAAAATGAAAACTTTTACAAGATTTCAAATGTAAAAAAAATGAGGCCTTTTTTTATGAGCATTGTAAGTGCTTATGATCATTGGCTATTTATTTCATCTACTGGAGCATTAAGTGCAGGAAGAAAAAATAGTAATAACGCATTATTTCCATATTATACCGATGACAAAATAGCAGAATCTTATGAAGTTACAGGTAACAAAACTATCTTTCATATATGTAAAGATGGTAAAAATTTTTTATGGGAGCCTTTTACAAAATCTTCAGATTTAGTTTATAAAACAGAAAGAAACCTTTATAAAAATCTTAGAGGAAATAAGGTTATTTTTGAAGAGATTAATCAAACTCTTGGTATTAAATTTTCTTATCAGTGGACTACTTGTGATTTATATGGTTTTGTGAAAACTTCCTCACTCAAGAATTTAAACAAAGAAAGTATTTCTATATCAATTGTAGATGGTTTTCAAAACATCTTACCATGGGGCCTTAATGAAGGAATACAGGCAAATACAAGTAATTTGGCAGATGCATATAAAAGAAATGAATTGGATTCTGATTCAAAAATAGGTATATATGCACTAAGCGCAACTATCGTTGATCGCGCAGAGCCAAGCGAGGCCTTAAAAGCTAATATAGTTTTCCAACTAGGTCTTGATAAGACCAAGATTTTGTTATCATCACACCAACTTGATAAATTTAGAAAAGGCCACGAGGTAACAGAAGAGCTTGATGTTAAAGCAGAAAGAGGCGCATATTTTATAAATGCAGATTTTTCTCTTGTGCAAAATGAAAAAAAAGAATGGCTATTTGCAGCTGATATTAATAAGTCTTCATCAGATATAGCCAAACTTAAAAAAGAAATAATTTCAAATAATGATTTAATAAGTAAAGTTAAGAGTGAAATTCTTAACTCATCAAATGAACTATATAAATTAGTAGGGTCATCTGATGGAATTCAGCTCTCCACTGATAGAAGAAGGAATATAAGGCACTTTGCAAATACCCTTTTTAATATTATGAGGGGAGGAATCTTTGATAAAGACTATCAGATTGAAAAAGACGATTTTATAAAATACATATCAAATGCAAATGTAAACTGTAGCAAAGAAATGAGTTCAGATTTTAACTCATGGCCAGATATTTTCGATTTAACTCTCCTAAGAGATTTTATAAATAAGAGTCATTCAAGCACCTTTAAAAGACTTGCTACTGAATATCTACCAATAAAATTTAGTAGAAGACATGGTGATCCAAGTAGACCATGGAATAAATTTTCAATCAATACTCGTGATGATATGACAGGTGAAAAAGTTCTTGATTATCAGGGTAATTGGAGAGATATTTTTCAAAATTGGGAAGCCTTAGCTTATTCATATCCACAATTTATAGATGGAATGATTTATAGATTTCTTAATGCCTCAACTTTTGATGGTTATAATCCTTACAGGATTACAAAAGATGGATTTGATTGGGAAACCATAGAACCAGATAATCCATGGTCATATATTGGATATTGGGGAGATCATCAAATTATATATTTGTTAAAATTTTTAGAAATTTCTGAAAATTATTTTCCTGAAAGACTCAACTCATTCCTTAATAAAAATGATTTTGTATATGCTAATGTTCCATACGAAATTAAGGACTATAAATCTATTTATAAAGATCCTAAAAATACCATAGATTTTAATTTTAAATTAGCAGAAGAAATTGAAATAAGTAGACTAAAAGAAGGAGCAGATGGAGCCATACTAAAAAACTACCAGGGCTCTATTCATGAGGTAAATTTCTTAGAAAAAATTCTTACAACAGTTTTATCAAAACTATCAAATTTTGTTCCTGGAGCAGGTATTTGGATGAATACTCAAAGACCTGAATGGAATGATGCTAATAACGCTCTAGTTGGAAATGGTGTCTCTATGGTAACTCTTTATTACTTGAGACGTTTTTTAAGTTTTTTTGTAAAAGTTCTTCAGAATGATAAATCCTCGTCATTTGAAATTTCAACAGAGTTATATCATTTCTTTGAAAAACTTAATTTATCATTTAGTTCTATTGAATCTGAAATAGATGATAGAAAAAGAAAGCAATTTGTAGATGAGGTCGGAGAAGTTGCTGCAGAATATAGAGATAGAATTTATACTTCTTATTTTTCTGGAACCAAGGATACATTAGACAGAAAAAAAATTATTCATTTTTTTGAAACTGTTCTTTGTGTTCTTGAAGCAACAATTAACTCTAATAAAAGACAAGATGGTCTTTATCATGCATATAATCTGATTAATCTTAAAGATAAAGAAATCACTATTGATAGACTTTCAGAAATGCTTGAAGGTCAGGTGGGTGTGTTGAGCTCAGGATATCTTTCAAAAGAGGAGTGTTTATCAGTTTTAGATAGTCTAAAGAGTAGTGATCTATTTTGGGATGAACAATACAGCTATATTCTCTATCCAAATAAAGAATTATTAGGATTCATGAATAAAAATATAATACCCGAAAAAGAGATAAATAAATCAACTTTACTAAATGATTTAATTAAAGATGGAAATAAACAAATCATAGAAAAAGATATTAATGGTAAATACCATTTTAATGGATTATTTCATAATGCTAATTCTTTGGTTGAAGAATTTGCTAAATTACCATCTAAATATAAAGATCTTGTATATAAAGATAAAGATATTGTTCTAGAAATATTTGAAAGTGTCTTTGATCATAAATCTTTTACAGGCAGATCTGGAACTTTTTATGGATATGAAGGACTAGGATCTATTTATTGGCATATGGTATCAAAACTATTGTTAGCATCAGCTGAGGCCACTCAAAAGTCTATTGATGATAAAAGTGACCCTAAGATGATTGGTAGATTTTTTGATCATTACTTTGAGATAAATGAGGGTATTGGAGTTAATAAATCTCCTGAATTATACGGCGCTTTTCCAACAGACCCATATTCTCACACTCCTAGAGGCAGAGGTGTGCAGCAACCCGGAATGACTGGTCAAGTGAAAGAGGATATTGTTAGTAGATTTTATGAATTAGGTTTTGTTGTAAATAATGGAAAAATTACATTTGATCCAACTATTTTAAGAAAATCAGAATTTATTAAAGAAGAAAAATCATTTAAATATGTGAATTTAGATTATGAAATAAATTACCTTGATTTAAGAGAATATTCATTAGCATTTACTGCTTGCCAAGTACCAATAATTTACAGCTTATCGAATAAAGAAAATATAAGAATTTCTTATATGGATAATTCTGATAAAACTATTGAAGGTCATGAATTAGATATTGAAAGTTCAGAAAGTATTTTTAACAGAACAAATTTAATTAAAGCTATCTATGTAAGTATTATGAAATGAAGAAAATAAGGTACTGTATATTTTCTTTATTTTTTCTTGCTTCTTGTAGTCAATCTGGAGACTTGAGTATGGGTATGAATGCAAAAGAGTTGATTGGAAATCCTGAATATCCAGCAATTTCTTATGGAGGTTATAGAGAAAAATCTAGAAAGTACCAACCTACAATTAATGAAATTAAAGAAGATATTTTTATAATGCATGCCCAAGGTTTTAGAATTTTTAGAACCTATGACCTTCATCATCCTTTTGCAGAAAATACATTAAAAGCAATAAGAGAAATAAAGCAAACTGATCCAGGGTTTGAAATGTATGTAATGCTTGGTGCTTGGATTCAGTGTAAAGATGCATTTACTGAAAACCCTATTCATGAAGAAGAAGATTTTGAGGGTAACAAATCTGAGATCAATGAAGCGATAAGACTTGCTCAAGAATATCCAGATATTGTAAAAATAATTGCTGTTGGTAATGAAGCCATGGTTCATTGGGCATGGAGTTATCATGTGCCGCCAAAATATGTTCTTAAGTGGGTAAAGCATCTCCAACAATTAAAAGAAAATGGAATACTTAATAATGATTTATGGGTTACCAGCTCTGATAATTTTGCTTCATGGGGAGGTGGCTCTGAGGACTATCACAATGACGATTTAGATGAGTTGATTAGATCCGTTGATTTTGTCTCTATGCATACTTATGCTTTTCATGATACTTACTATAATCCAAGTTTCTGGAATTTAGATCACATACCTAATAATGCAGATAAACAAGATATCATAAAACAAGCAATGCATAGAGCTGTAGATTATGAGCTTGTTCAGCTTGAAAGTGTTAAAAATTATGTCGACAAAATAGATTCTTCAAAAGAAGTTCATATTGGAGAAACAGGCTGGTCTAGCGTTTCTTCTGATCTATATGGCTATGGCGGCACTAAAGCGGCTGATGAGTATAAATTAGGTTTGTACTATAATGTTATTTCAGATATTTGCTTCTCCAAGTCTCTCACCTGTTTTTATTTTTCAGCATTTGATGAGCCATGGAAAGATTCAAAAAATGAAAATGGTTCTGAGAATCATTTTGGACTTTTTACAGTCGAAGGAAAAGCTAAATACCCATTATGGGATAATGTAGACAAAGGCATATTTAAAAATCTAACAAGAGGAAATAATCCAATTACAAAAACATTTAATGGAGATTTTGAAGCTTTATTAAAAAGCTCAGAAATACCGCCAGTTAAATAAAGAAAATAAGGGGAAGTTATGAGAACAATATTATTTTTGATATGCATATTTGCATCATATTTTATGCAAGCTATCGAAGTGACATATAAAAATAACAGCATGTATGTCAACGGTGAGCCTTATTACATGAAAGGCATTTGCTATCATCCTGTACCCAAAGGAAAAATTAAAAGAGATTTTTCAACCTTAGATGAAGATATTAATCTTATGAAAGAAGCAGGAATTAATACCATAAGGGTCTATGAGCCTATAGATGATATTAATGTATTGAATAAATTAAATGAAGCAGGCATTAAGGTGATTATTAATTTTGGTTATAACCAAAGAGGTAGATATGATATTTTATCTGGCACACTGATTGATTATATTTTTAAGTATCAAGATCATGATGCAATAATAATGTGGGAACTGGGTAATGAATATAATTATAACCCTCAATGGTTTGGCGGAGATATAACAACTTGGTATAAAGTATTAGAAGTTGCCTCTCAAGCAATACAGAGCCTTGATTCATCTCGAATTGTTTCATCAGCTCATGGTGATTTGCCGACAAAAGAAGTACTAGAACTTGCCCCTAGTATTAATGCATGGGGTTTAAATCTATATAGATGGGATAAACCAGAATCAGTATTTGATGATTGGCCTAAAGTAAGTGATAAGCCAATATATTTTTCAGAATTAGGTGCTGATAGTTACATGACTAGACCTCACGAACAATATGAGTCAGGTGAGAATCAACAAGCACAGGCAGATGCTAATGAAAGAATTCTTGAAAAAGTTTTGGAGAACTCTGATAAAAATATTGGTGCATTTGTATTTTCATTTACAGACGGTCTCTGGAAGGCTGGCAATCCAAATAAACAAGATACAGGTGGCGTTGCTCCCAATAGTGATGGAACTCCATATGATGGTTCAGCAAATGAAGAATATTGGGGAATAGTAGATATATATAGAAATAAGAAAATAACTTTTGATGTTGTAAAAGATGCTTATTTAAATTTCGACATCCAATAAAGATATGAATCCATGAGGGGGGAAATCATATGAACAATGAACAAAATATTACAAATAGTGTTCCAATGGGACAAAAAATAGCTTTTGGCTTAGGAATGTTGGCTAATCAACTTTTTCCTGCTTTGCTTTCAATATTTATAGTAGTTTTAATTCAAGATCTTGGATTCAATCCTCTTTTATATGGAATTATTGCTTTTGTTCCAAGATTCATAGATGCGATAACAGATCCAATTATGGGTTTTATATCTGATAATACAAAATCTAAGTGGGGCAAAAGAAGACAGTATGTTTTCTTTGGGGCTATATTAACTGGAATTGCATTTATTTTATCCTGGCAGCTCTATGCAGAGAATGGACAAACCTTTAATTTTTGGTACTTCTTAATATTTAATCTTATCTTTTATCTTGGAATTACAATTTTTGGAATACCTTTTGTTGCTATGGGTTATGAAATGAGTGATGACTTTCATGAAAGAACAAAAATTATGGCTGTTTCACAATTTATAGGTCAATTTGCTTGGGTATTGGCCCCTTGGATATGGATCATTATTTATGATCCAAATATTTTTGTTGATCCTGCATCAGGAACAAGAGTGCTATCTGTTGTATTTGGTGTCTTATGCACATTACTTGCAATAGTTCCTGCTATTTTTATAAAGAGTAAATCTACACTTAATGATGATTATTTAGTCCCACTTACAAGAGAAAATATTGGAAAAAGTTTATTAAATATAATTTATATTTTTAAAGATGCTTGGAAAAATATACCATTTAGAAAGTTGTGCATAGCTACTTTTCTTGTTTTTAATTCCTTTCAAACTATTGCAGCATTCTCATTTTTTATAATTGTTCACTACTTATTTTTAGGTGATGCTTCTGCAGCTAGTCCATGGCCAACATTACATGGAAGTGTTGGTGCTATTATTACTACCTTTGTTGTCATTCCCATAGTATCTAAAATGGCACAGAGATTTGGAAAAAAAGAAACTTTTATTATTTCACAAAGCATATCTGTAATTGGATATATTTTGTTTTGGTTTCTTTTTATTCCTGGAAAGCCTTATATGTTTTTATTTGCATTGCCATTCTTTTCGTTTGGAATAGGAGGCTTATTTACTTTAATGATGAGCATGACTGCCGATACTTGTGATTATGAAGAGCTTAATAACGGATTGCCTAGAAAGGAAGGTTCTTTTGGAGCGATCTATTGGTGGATGGTTAAATTAGGAACAGCACTCGCCGGACTATTATCTGGTTTAATTATGTATTATGTTGGTTTTTCAGCTGATGCAGTAACACAACCAGAAGGGGCTTTAACTGGCCTAAGAATAGCGTATTCCTCTATTCCCATAATTGGCACACTAATTGCTATCTATGTGATGAGAGACTACGAGATAAATGAAGATAGAGCTGCAAAAATAAGAACACAATTACAACAAAGAAAAGGAGTAATATAAAATCATGTCTTTTAGAGATGAGAAAATTTTATCACTACTAGGAAGCAATCTTGATGAATTATCTGAAGAAGAGCTAAAAAAACT
>CACLXS010000013.1 GCA_902610905.1 uncultured SAR86 cluster bacterium | reverse complement strand
TGAATGCGCTCATAAAAAATAATATGAAAAATTTAATAACTAGATATTCAATTTATGTTATCAAAAATCCTTTAATAATATTATTTTTAACTCTGTTAGTAGTGTTGACCGCATCTCAAGGTATTAAAAATTTTAAACTAGATGCATCTTCAGATGCATTAGTTTTAGAAGGAGATGAATCTTTAAAAAAATATAGAGAAAACGAGAAAGAATTTGGAGATTCAAGCTTTTTAATAGTTACTTTTAAACCTGAATACGAGCTTTTTTCTTATCAATCTTTAGATCAGCTCTCAGAAATTGAAGAAGCAATATCAAAATTAGATGGCGTTGATTCAGTTTTATCTTTGCTAGATGCACCTATTTTTTTTCAGCCAAAAGTAGGTTTAACTGAGGTTGCTGATAATTTAAAAGATCTAACAACAGATGGGATAGATCTCCTTAAAGCAAAAGAAGAAATAATTAATAATCCAATTTATCGTGATTTGATCATTAGCAAGGATGGTTCCACTACTGCCATGCAAGTTGTTTTAAGGGGTAATGACGAGTACGACTCACTTATTGATGATCGTTATAAAATACTAGATGCCCTCAAATCTAATAAACCGATAACTAATGAAAGTAAAACCTTGCTTCAAGATAATTTAGATAATATCAACAAAAGAATAAGTGAGCTTAATAATAATGAGTCTAATTTTAATACTCTTTTAGTATCACAAATAAGAGGTATTCTTGATTTGCATCGGAATAATGCAACTCTATACCTAGGTGGGCCCGCAATGATTACCTCAGATATGATGGAATATATTAGATCAGATCTTGTAATCTTTGGTGTAGCAGTTGCTTCTGTTTTTGCAATTATGTTGTATATTTTCTTTGGAAATATTTGGTATGTAATTCTTCCAATATCTAATGCCTTTTTAACAACCTTTGTAACTGCAGGTTTTCTTGGTTACATGGATTGGAAGATTAGTGTTGTATCATCAAATTTTATTGCTTTATTATTAATCTTAACAATCTCATTAACTGTTCATGTTTTAGTAAAAATAAATGAGCTAAATAAAAAGTTTGCTTATAAACAAAATTTTTTAATTGAGGCAGTGGATCAAATGTTTCTTCCTTGTTTTTTTGCAGCCTTCACAACAGCTGTAGCATTTTTATCCTTATTATTAGGAGAATTGAAGCCAGTTATAGAATTTGGAAAAATGATGGCATTTGGAATATCAATCGCTTTTATTTTTACCTTTTCATTCTTGCCAAGTTCATTAAGTTTAATCAAAAATACTAAAAGTAAAGATTATTTATCCTTATACAAGATAACCAATGCGATCCTATTAATTTCTAAAAAAAATACTCTTTATATTTATCTATTTTTTAGTTTTATTTTTTGTATTTTAATATTTGGGACAACAAAACTCGAAGTTGAAAATAGATTTATTGATTACTTTGATGAGGAGACTGAAATTTATCAAGGTATGTTAGAGATTGATGAAAACTTAGGAGGTACGGCTACTCTTGATATCATTATTCAAGAGCCTACCATTATAGTATCTGACGATTTAGTTGAAGATGAATTTTTCGACGATAGTCTTTTTGAAGATGATAACAGTAATGCCTCTGGTTATTGGTGGAATGTATATACATTAGCTCAGCTTGAAGAAATTCATGATTATTTAGATTCTTTACCTGAAATTGGTAAAGTGCTCAGCGTTGCCAGTGGAGTTAAATTAGCAAGAATGATTAATGATGAAGAAGATTTGAATGATCTTGAGTTAGCTCTTTTAAGATCAGTGCTACCAGAAGATATTCGAGAAACACTCTTATATTCATATATCAATAGAGATGATTCAGTAGTTAGAATTTCTACAAGAGTTAATGAGTCAGCTAATAATTTGAATAGGAGCGAATTGTTGAAAAAGATAAATTCTGATTTAGTATCAAAATTTAATTTATCAGAAGATAGGTTTGAAATTACAGGATTAGCAGTACTTTATAACAATATGCTGCAATCATTATTTCAATCACAAATTGCTTCATTGCTTGTAGTATTTAGCGTCATTGGTTTTATGCTTTTATTAATTTTTAAATCACTAAAAATTATGTTAATTGGATTAGTGCCAAATATTTTTGTTGCTTCTTCTGTTATTGGTCTTTTAGGATTACTAAATATTCCATTAGATATTATGACTATAACTGTTGCAGCAATAAGTGTTGGAATGGCTGTGGATAATACTATCCATTATATTTATAGATATAAAAAAGAGATAAAAATAACTCATTCAGTTAAAACAGCATTGCAAAATGCACATACAACCACAGGAAGAGCTATTTTTTATACCGCAGCTACAATTGCAACTGGTTTTTCAATATTATCTCTTTCTAATTTTTTCCCAACTCAACTATTCGGAATATTCACAGCGCTAGCAATGTTGATAGCTTTTATTTCTTCATTATCTCTTCTTCCAAATTTATTGGTGAAATTTAAAGTTTTCCAATAATATAGTTCCATGGGTCCATTAAAGGATATTAAAGTATTAGAGTTTTCAGGTATTGGTCCTGGACCATACTGCGGAATGCTTTTAGCAGATATGGGTGCTGATGTAATAAGAGTCAATAGAATTAATGATAAAGATAGACATAATAAATTTGATATTCATAACAGATCTAAAAGATCTATTGTTGCAGATTTAAAAAACCCTAATTCAATTAATGAATTGCTTAAATTAATATCTTCAGTTGATGTTGTTTTTGAGGGTTTTAGACCAGGAGTTATGGAGAAATTAGGCCTTGGGCCTGATGAGTGTTTTAAGCAAAACAAAGCTTTAGTTTATGGAAGAATGACCGGGTGGGGTCAAGATGGTCCAATGTCTAAAATGGCTGGTCATGACATAAACTACATAGGTTTGTCAGGCGCATTACATGCGATTGGAAAAAAAGATTCTAATCCAACCATACCGCTAAATCTCATAGGTGATTACGGTGGTGGAGGTATGATGTTAGCTATGGGAATACTAGCTGCTGTTATTAGCTCAATAAAAACTGGAAAAGGGCAGGTTGTTGATTCAGCTATGATTGATGGGAGTTTATCTTTAATGAGTTTCTTTTATTCTTTAAAAGAAGTGGGTTTTTGGCAGGATGAAAGAGAATCTAATTTTCTTGATGGAGCTGCGCATTTTTATAATACGTATGAATGTTCTGATAATAAGTATCTTGCAGTTGGATCCCTCGAACCACAGTTTTATTCAATTTTATTAGAAAAGCTTGAATTAAATGATGCTAAGTTTCAAGACCAAATGAATAAAGTAATATGGCAAGAATTAAAAGATTTAATAGCAGATAAAATTAAATCTAAGCCAAGAAGTCATTGGGAAAATATTTTTTCTGATACTGATGGATGTGTAACTCCAGTTTTAAATATGAATGAAGCTCAGGAAAATCATCATAATGTTGCAAGAAAGGCATTTGAAGATATTGATGGATTTAAACAGCCTGCGCCAGCACCCAGATTTTCAATTGATAAATTATCGATAAAGCATAACTCAAAGAAGGTAGGATCTGATATAGATAATATTTGTGAAGAATTTAATTTAGACAGAAAAGCTTTTATTTAAAAAAATTTATACTATTTGCATACGTTACCTCAGCAAATTTATTTACATCAATTTTAACTAAATCAGCTATCTCTTTGGCTATATGTGGAAGATAAGAGGGCTCATTTCTATTATTTTTTGGTTTATCGTTAAGGTTTCTAGGAATTAAATATGGACAGTCAGTTTCAATCATAAGTTTTTCAATGGGAATATTAATTAATGATTTTCTTAAATCAACATTTCTTCTTTCATCACATATCCAGCCAGTAAGGCCAATATAAAATCCAATATTCAAATAATCATCTAACTCTTTTTGTGTTCCCGTGAAACAGTGCAAAACAGCTTTTGGGATGCTATCTTTATATTTTTTAATAACCTTCATAAAATCAGCATGAGCATCCCTTTGATGCAAAAATAAGGGCTGATTATTATCAATAGCAATCTTAATTTGTTCTTCAAAAGCGAATAGTTGTTCTTCATAAGAGGATATATTTCTAAAAAAGTCTAAACCAGTTTCTCCAACACTATGAGGTTTATACTTTTTTATGAGATATTTCATTTCTTTAGAAGACGATAAATTAAATTCATTTGCATGATGCGGATGAACACCAATAGTAAAAAAACATGAATCTCTATTGTTCAGATATATTTGGTGAACTTTTTCTACATCTTTTAAAGAGGCAGATACAACTAAAAATTTTGTAACCTTCTTTTCTTTAGCTCTTTGAATAACATCATCTAGATCTTTATCAAAACGATCACTTGAAAAGTTACAAGCTATATCAAATAAATTATTCATATGGTCCACATAATTTCTTTAAAAAAGGATTATGAACTAAAATTGTTTAATCATGAATCAATTTGATCAATTTCAAAAAGCTTTGTTGCTAGAGCCCATAGCTGAAAATAAATATAGGGCAAATCTTGATGCTAGATATTTTGTTGGTAAAACTCCTCATGGTGGGTATTTAAATGCATTAATGCATAAGGCTTTAATATTATCTGTGCCACATTCAGTTGCAATAAGTTCATCAATACAATATTTAAATAGGATTGAAGATAAAGATGTAGTTTTAGAAGTTGAAATTTTTAAAACATCTATAGGCAGCTCATCAGGCTTAGTTAAACTCAGCCAAGATAATAAAATCCGCACTGTTTTTAATGCAATTTGCTCTGATTTTGAACATATGAAAGGGTTTAATGGCCTTGAAACCAATCCACCTGATATATATAAAAATACTCCAATAAAAAATTATAAGACTTTAAACTATGATGTAATCTCTCCTGGTTTTACCCCTTCATTTATTCATCAATTAAGTTGTACTGTTCATCCAAATCATGCATGGTGGGAAAGAGATATAGATGAAGGTGATGCTGAAGCTAGATGTTCTGCTTACATGCAAATGGACGGAGGGGTGCCAGATCAATTTGTTTTATCATTTTATGTTGATGTTGCACCGCCTGTCGTATCCAATAAATATGGACCATTAGGTTGGATACCAACCTATAGCTTAACAACCCATATAAGACAAATACCAACCACTGAAATTGTATTTGTTGATTTTGTAGCTAAAGATATTAACAAAGGATATTTTGAGCAAGATTGTAATATTTGGGATTTAAATGAGAATTTAGTTGCTTCAAGTCGACAACTAACTAGAATACTAAAGTCAGAAGAAAAACTATCTAAGTAGAAGGAAAAATTATGCAATTCAAAGGAACTAAAAATTATATTGCTACGGAAGATTTAAGTATGGCTGTCAATGCATCAAAGGCACTTGAGAGACCTCTTTTAATTAAAGGCGAACCAGGTACAGGCAAAACTCTACTTGCTGTTGAAGTTGCAAAAGCTTTAAACATGGAACTCATAGAATGGCATATTAAATCTACTACAAAAGCATCTCAGGGTCTGTATGAGTATGATGCTGTTACTAGGCTTAGAGACTCCCAGCTTGGTGATGAAAGGGTAAAAGATGTAAGTAACTATATTAAAAAAGGTAAATTATGGGAAGCATTTACCTCAGAAAAACAGGTTGTATTATTAATTGATGAAATTGATAAAGCTGATATTGAATTCCCAAATGATTTACTACAAGAAATAGATAGAATGGAATTTTTTTGCTATGAAACAGGAGAAACCATAAAGGCTAAACATAGGCCCTTGATAGTGATGACTTCTAATAATGAAAAAGAACTTCCAGATGCTTTCTTAAGACGATGCTTCTTTCATTATATTCAGTTTCCTGACAGAGAAACAATGAATAAGATTGTTTCAGTACATTATCCAAAAATTAAAAAGAAACTTGTAAATGAAGCATTAGAAATATTTTTTGATTTAAGGAAAATACCTGGCCTTAAGAAAAAACCTTCTACATCTGAACTAATTGATTGGTTGAAGCTTTTATTATCTGATGATATGCCAGATGAAATCCTAAAAAATGCAGATTCTTCCAAGGCTATTCCTCCACTTTATGGCGCTTTACTTAAAAATGAACAAGATGTTCAGCTTTTGGAACGTCTTGCCTTTATGTCACGAAGAGAATCTGCAAATAAATAAATGTTAATTAATCTTTTTCAAACTGTAAGATCCTCTGGAGTGCCATGTACATTGAGAGAATTGCTTGATTTGTTAGGGGCTTTAGAAAATCAATTGGTGTATGCAAATATTGATGATTTTTATTATTTATCTAGAGCAATTTTAGTAAAAGATGAAAAACACTATGATAAATTTGATAAAGCATTCGATATATATTTTAAGGGAATCGAAAAGCTTGAAGATGTGTTCCAAGCATTAATTCCTGAGGATTGGTTGAGAAAAGCCTTTGAAAAAGAATTAGATCCAGAAGAACTTAAAAAAATTAAATCACTTGGAGGTCTTGATAAACTTCTTGAAGAGTTTAAAAAAAGGCTTGAAGAGCAAAAAGAAAGACATGAGGGTGGAAATAAGTGGGTAGGTACAAATGGTACTTCTCCATTTGGTCATGGCGGTCAAAACCCTGAAGGAATTAGAGTTGGAGGAGAAGGTGGTCAAAAAAGTGCAGTCAAAGTATGGGAGCAAAGGCAATACAGTAATTTAGATGATTCTATAATTATTGGTATAAGAGACATTAAAATGGCTCTTAGAAGACTTCGAAAATTTGCTCGCCAAGGTAATAATCTAGAATTAGATATGGATAGTACTATCAAATCTACAGCTAAAAACGCAGGATATTTAGATATTCATATGGTCCCAGAAAGATCAAATACTGTAAAAGTTATTGTGCTCTTTGATGTTGGTGGTTCAATGGATCCATATATAAAGTTATGTGAAGAGTTATTCTCTGCGATTAAAACCGAGTTTAAGCATTTAGAATATTATTATTTTCATAATTGTATTTATGAATCGGTATGGAAAGATAATTTAAGACGTTCTCAAGAACGATTCTTGGTACAAGATATGATAAACAAATACTCATCAGATTATAAAGTTATTGTTGTAGGAGATGCCACAATGGCACCATATGAAATAACAAATCCTGGTGGAAGTATTGAGCATTGGAATGAAGAGGCCGGTCATGTATGGATTAAAAGATTATCCGATCATTTTGATAATATTGCTTGGCTCAATCCTGTGCCAGATGATCATTGGGACTATACATCATCTGTATGTATTTTAAGAGATTTATTTGATAACAGAATGTATCCTTTAACACTGAAGGGTCTTGAGGAAGGAATGGCTGAATTATCAAAATGATAAGGGGGGCATAATATGAATAATAACGCTATAAAATGGGGTCCATTTAGATTAAGGATTCCCTTTATTCACACAAAATTACTAACCGCTGAATTTCTTCAGGGTATGGTTATATCGGGCGCAACTGCTCTTGCCGCAGCTCCTGTTGGAATGGCTCTAGGCTTATCATTAAATGAAGCAATTGCCGCATGTTTTATCGCAAGTGTTTTAATTACTTCAAGTCCAATTATTTTTGGAGAACCAATGGCCGCTGGATGGATAACTCCTGCTTTGCCATTAGTAATAGGTTTTTTTCTAGCGAAAGGAATGTTTGATGGAGTTTACCGAGTTGAGACATTCCATTACATGTCAGCAATGGCAATCGAGTTTACTCTTCTTGTTTTAATTTTAGGTTTAACTGGTATTGGTAAATTAATTGTAGAAAAAGTGCCAAATGGTCTTAAATCAGGAATTATTCTAGGGGCTGCTTTAGCTGCTTTTTATCAAATATTTTTTAGTGATTTTGAGCGTTATATTGGTAATGCTCCTGTATCTATGATTTCAGCTTTGTTAATTTGTACTATTACAACTTTTTCAGAGCCTTTCAAAAGGCTAGCTAAAAACAATAAAATTCTTGCTCTTATTGGAACCTTGGGCCTTTTGCCTGGTTTTGTAGTTGCAGCAATTGTAGGTTTCATAACTGGTGAAATTAGTTGGAGTATTGAATGGGGTTTGGCTGTTCCAGCAGTTGGAGATGTGTATTCTCAAACTTCACCGTTATCAATTGGCTTCCCACCAACTGAGATGTATTTAGAAGTTTTGCCTTTGGTGATAATTGGTTATTTATTACTATTTGGTGATTTTGTTACAGGCATAGAAGTTATTAAAGACGGTCAAGAAAAAAGACCAGATGAAATAATAGATATTGATATAAATAGATCACATAATAGCGTCGGAATTAGAAATGCACTTGGTGCTATTATCAATCCATTTTTTCCTACTCAAGGAGCTTTATGGACAGGTGTTCATGTTGTTGTTGTTGAAAGATGGAAACAGGGTAGAGAAGTTATGGGTTCATTATATGATGGTATTCATTCTTATTATTTAATGGGAATACCTTTTTTATTTTTTGTAGTTCCATTTATTGATGTAATGGAGCCGTTAATGATAGTTGCTTTAGGAGTAACACTTATTTTAACAGGACTTGCATGCTCATATATTGCAATGTCACTTGCTACTAAAAACTCAGAAAAGGCAGTATCTCTAATTACTGCAGTTTTAATAGCTTTTGGTGGAGAATATATGTGGTTAGGAATATTAATTGGGCTAATTTTGAGTTACGCACTAGTTGACAATAATATAGAAAATGACTGAATTCGCACTTGAGATCAATAACTTACAAAAAGTTTATGACAACAATGTCGTTGCATTAAAAGGTATTGATCTTAAAGTAAAAAAAGGTGACTTTTATGCTTTACTTGGTCCCAATGGTGCTGGCAAGTCGTCAACAATTGGGATTATAGGATCGCTTGTAACAAAAAGTGATGGCACGGTTTCGGTTTTTGGAAATGATATAGATAAAGATTTAAATAAAGCAAAATCATTATTGGGTGTTGTTTCTCAAGAGATTAATTTTTCACAGTTTGAAAAAGTTTTAGATATTGTTGTTACTCAGGCTGGTTTTTATGGAATTCCAAAATCTATAGCAATGCCAAAAGTTAAAAGTATTCTTAAAAGATTGAGCTTATGGGATAAAAGAAATTTTCAGGCAAGAACTTTATCGGGCGGATATAAGAGAAGGTTAATGATAGCAAAAGCAATAATTCATGAACCTAAATTATTAATCTTAGACGAACCAACTGCAGGGGTTGATATCGAACTAAGAAGAGAAATGTGGTCTTTTCTAAAAGAAATAAATAAAAATGGTACTACTATTATTTTGACTACACACTATCTTGAAGAGGCAGAGCAATTATGCAGAAATATTGGTATTATTGATCAAGGCTCTATTGTTGCAAACACAAGTATGAAAGATCTTCTAGGGACACTTAATGTTCAAGGATTTGTTTTTGATCTTCATCAACCTCTAGAGAAAGCTCCAATAATTGAAGGCTTTCCATTAAAACTAGAAGATCCATTAACACTAGTTGCAGCAGTTAATAAGGATAGATCAATTAATGCACTTTTTTCTGAACTAACAAAATTAAATATAAAAATTAAATCAATGAGAAATGAATCAAATAGACTTGAGGAGTTATTTATTGAGATGGTCAATTCTAATGAAAAATAATTTTAGTGTCGCTGTATCTCTTTGGACTTTGACCGTAAAAGAAGTAAGACGATTTCTAAGGATATGGGTTCAAACACTTGTTCCTCCTGCAGTAACAATGTCATTATATTTTGTTATTTTTGGCTCGTTGATTGGCCCTAGAATAGGCTCTATGGATGGTTTTGATTACATCCAGTACATGATTCCTGGATTAATTATGTTATCAGTCATTACTAATTCTTATAACAATGTGGTTTCGTCTTTTTATTCAGTTAAGTTTCAAAAATCTATTGAAGAGCTTTTAATCTCACCGATGCCTAATTGGACTATTCTCCTAGGATTTGTTCTTGGGGGAGTTTGTAGAGGTGTGTTAATTGGAATAATTGTATTTGGTGTAAGTCTGCTATTTTATCCAGATTTCACAGTTGCAAACCCTTTACTTACAGTAATAGTGTTATTTTTAACTTCAATATTATTTTCATTAATGGGGTTTATCAATGCAGTATTTGCTGATAGCTTTGATGATATTTCTATTATTCCTACTTTTATACTTACTCCTCTAATCTATTTAGGAGGAGTTTTTTATTCAATTAATATCCTTCCTGAGACTTGGAGATCGATTTCAATGGCAAATCCAATGTTATATGTTGTTAATACTTTTAGAGAGGGTATGTTGGGGGTAAGTGATGTATCAATATCATTTTCTCTTGGCATGATTATTGTGTTTATTTTAATACTTACATCATCATGTCTTTATCTACTAAATAAAGGAACAGGAATAAGACAGTGAAAACTAAACATCTCGGAAAAAATAATAAAAAACCACTCTCTGGCTATAAAATTCTTGATCCAATATTGAGAAATATCAATGGTCTGAGTTATGGACATGATATATGGAATGCATATGAATTTAGCTACTTAGACTCAAGTAAACAACCGACCTTAAAGGTTTTAGAAATAAAAATACCTGCTTCATCTGAGTATATTATTGAATCAAAGTCACTAAAACTTTACTTAAATTCATTTTATAAAAAAACTTTTATAAATGAAAAAGATGTTCTTTTAAGGATAAAAAAAGACCTTACAAAAATTACAAAAACTGATATTGAAATCAGGTTTGTAAATAAATTTCATATAGAGCCTAAATCCCTAAATTTAAACATAACATCAAGAAAATTTACTAAGCCAAATTATCCTATTTGCTTTGATGGTTTTAGGTCTATTTGTCCTGTAACGTCGCAGCCTGATTTTGCAAAAATTTATATTCTTTCATCGACTAAAATTGAAACTAAATGGCTTAGAGGGTTATTAAATTCCTTTAAAGAAAGTGGTGAGTTCCATGAACAATGTATAGAAGATATATTTTCAAAATTACAAAGTAAATATTCGCAAGAAAAATTTGAGGTATGCGGTAGATTCTTAAGAAGAGGTGGAATTGATATTAATCCTATAAGATCCTCAAAAAAGTCACTTTTCTTTAAAAATTTTAGAGCATTTAATCAATAAGCATTTTTTTAAATTGTTGTAGAATGCTTCATCCGGAGAGATGGCAGAGTGGTCGATTGCGCTACCTTGGAAAGGTAGTAACTGGGTAACTGGTTCCGGGGTTCGAATCCCCGTCTCTCCGCCATATATTTTATCTTGAAGAAGTTAATATAAGTGTTAATATTAAACCTATGTCAATTAAATATATTCAAAAATTAGCAAGTATTCTCGATATGTTAGAGAATATTAATCAAGATTTAGACCTAGTTGGTTACAACGAGACTGAAAAAAAAATCTTTTATACAATAGTTAACAATATACATAATAATAAAAAATGTAATATAACAGATGTAATTCAGGTTTCAGGTTTTTCTAGATCTACAGTTTATAAAGCAATTAAAGAATTTGAAAATCAAGGCTTAGTCTCATTAATTCAGTCAGACGAAGATAGAAGAGAAGTTTTTTTAGATTTAGGTATAGCTTAAAAATAGTATCTAAATAATGAAATACTTTACCCAGGTTTCTCTTACCACCTACATAGCAGCAATTCTTGTTTATGCATTATGGGCAACTATAACTTTTGCAGAACCTGATAAGGGCTGGATAGGTAGCATAGTATATTTACCTCATGGTCCTAGAGTATTATTTTATTGTTTCTTTGGATATAGAGCGCTGCCAGCATTATTTTTAGCTGAAACTACTGGTCCCGCCTTAGTTTATGGTGAGCAATATCCAGATTACTGGGCCATCGCTAATATAGGATCATTGTTATGTGTTGTTTTGGCTGTTGAGATTGTTAAATGGAGTAGGGTAACCACATTCAATTATTCAATACTCAATAAGATAAACTTTGCAAATTATAAATTTCTTATTCTAGTAATCATTATTTCTGCTTTGTTTAATTCTATATTCACTAATTTAATAGTTTCAGCCTTTAACAGTGATATGCAAATAACTGTTATGGTTGTATTTCGTTTTTTTATTGGAGATATTGCAGGAGCAGCAGTTTTTCTAACATATTTAATAATAATGTTTCAGTTGCTTAGAAAAAGAAAAATTTATAAGGTTAATGATAATTAATTTGTATACTGTATAAATATACAGTATAATAAATTATGAACAACATTTCTTACATAAAACAGCAAGATTCAATTATTGAAGAGTATATATCATCAAATGACAAAATCGCTGCAAAAAAAACACTCGCCTTCCAATACTTTAACAATGATTTAAAGGCTTTCGATGAATATATTAGGAATAACTTATATTCTAATAATCAATCTTTAAATATTAAATTACCAAGAGCGCAATTGGAATTTAGTTTTTAAATAATTTTTATTATTAAAAATCTTTATTTAAGACTCATACTGTATATAATTTAATTGGGTGTCTTGTTTATTAGTTTTTTAAGGGGACTGGTAAACATTTTATTATTACCCTGAACATGGAGGTGGTCCTATTAGTATTTATTTAATAACAGGAAACGGAGGATCTGCCTTTTGACACGGGGTAGGTATTAAGTTTTCGACTAGTTTTTGTTGCTTATGCAATTAAACTAGATTTCTTAACCCCCAAGTTTACTTGGGGGTTTTTTGTTTGTATGGAATTTAGATATTGGATTTTATTAACTGTTCTTGGTGCTCTTTGGGGAAGCGCCTTTATGTTTATTAAGGTTGCTACTCCTGAATTTGGTCCAATCGCTCTTGTAAATACAAGGTTGATAATTGCTTCTTTTATATTCTTACCAATTCTTTTACAGAAAAAATATATTCATTTATTAAAACCTATATGGAAACAGGTTTTAGTTTTAGCAATTTTAAATAATGCTATTCCATTTACTTTATTCTCTTTCGCAAGTTTTGGAGCTGATTCAAATATATTAGCAATTTTGAATGCAACTACAGCATTTAACACTATGATTATTGCTTATATATGGATAGGTGAAAATGTAAGCGTAAAACAACTATTTGGTCTTTTATTGGGTTTTATAGGAATATTTATTTTAGTTAATCCACAAAACTCAGAAACTACATTAATTTCAAGTATGTCAGCTTTGTTGGCTTCATTTTTTTACTCATATTCAACGGTTTACATTCAAAGACAATCTGTAAATGCTAATAAGATGGTTTTAATTGGTTGGTCAATAATATTTAGTGCAGTGATTATGTTTCCAGTTACTATTTTTTATCTTCCAGATTCTATCCCGTCTATTTCAGCCATAGGTTCAGCTATTTGGCTAGGAGCCATATCTACTGGCATAGGTTTTCTAGGTTATGTTAGGTTGATAGATAAAATTGGGGCTGTAAAAACATCAACGGTTGCATATTTTTTACCAGTATTTGGAATAATTTGGGGTGCGGTATTTTTAGACGAAATTATTTCATCAACCATAATTATTGGATGTTTGATTATTTTGATTGGTATTTATTTTGCTAATTCCAATAATCGTGGATTTGTTAACTCAGTAAATACAAAGGCATAAAAAATGAACGATACAGATCTAACTAAATTACTACAAGAAGCAAATGATAAAGTTCCTAAGTTAACTTTTGATGAAACAATGCAAATTATATCTTCAGATAAATGTATTATTATTGATGTAAGAGAAGAATCAGAAGTTCAAGCATCAGGATTAATTAAAGGAGCTATAAATATACCAAAAAGTTTATTTGATAATAATTTTTCTTCTGGTCTTATTGAGAGTCATATAGATGATTTAGATAAAACTAAAATTTTAATGTATTGTGCAGCAGGAGTAAGGTCTGCTTTTGTAGGCTTCACTCTTGTTAATAAAGGTTATAAAAATGTTTTAAATATCGGCGGATATTCTGAATGGGTGTCTAATGGAGGACCAACTATTTAAATATTTGGTGCGCCCGGGAAGATTCGAACTCCCGACCCCTTGGTTCGAAGCCAAGTACTCTATCCAACTGAGCTACAGGCGCGCATTTTTTATTTTATTATATTCGCTTAATACTCGAATAACGATAATCGTTTTCTATAATTCTTTATTTAAAAATCAAATTAATATCATTATTAATAAATGCAAAATCAATCTGTATTAATACTGATTGACTATATCAACTTGAGTTGATTTAATAAATTACATATTTGGGGAATAAAAAATGAAATCAATTTTTATAAAGCTTTTAATAGCATTGCCTTTAATCTATTTAGCTTTATTTGCTGGTTTATGGTCGTCTGTAACAGATACTAGGCCAATAATTAGTCTCCTAGATCTGATGAGATCAGATAGTGCGACTGAAATTATAGATTTTTCATCAGATGATAAAAAATCATCAAAACCAAAACCAAAACCTAACTTAGATAGAAACCCCTATTATGGTGATCTGCACGTTCATACTAAACATTCTTTTGATGCTTATATATTTGGTGTTACAGCAACTCCAAATGATGCATATATATATGCCAAAGGAGAGAGCATTATGCACCCAATGGGATATGAAATGAAATTACAAGAGCCACTAGATTTCTATTCAGTTACTGATCATGGTTTTTTCATGGGCATGTTAAATGCTTGGGCAGATACTTCAACTGATATCTCTAAAAAAGATTTTGCAAAACCTTTTCATGACTTAAATAAAATTGAAAATATAACTCCCGAATCTGCAGGTCCAAGATCGGCATTATTTAGTTCTATTCTTGGAGGAACTATTACAGAAGCTTATCCAGATTATAGTCCTAAAGTATTAAAAGCTTGGCTTACAAAAAATACTCAAGCTGCCTTGAGATCTTTTGACTATGAAATTCATAAATCAGCATGGGAAGATGTAGCTAAAGCAGCAAATACGCATAATGATCCTGGCCATTTCACAACATTTATTGGATATGAATTTACAACCTCTACAAATATTGAGGGCGGTAACTTACATAGAAATGTTATTTTTAATTCATCAAAAGCTCCTATTAGGCCTTGGACAAGAATAGATTCAATAAATCCAGAGGATTTATGGACATGGCAAGATAAATTAAGAGATAAGGGCGTCGATACTGTTTCAATACCACATAATTCGAATGGGTCAAATGGTCAGATGTTTGAGATGGAGACATTTTATTCTAATCCTATTAATAAAAAGTATGCTGAAAAAAGAATGCGTAATGAGCCTATAGTTGAGGTTACTCAAGTAAAAGGAACTTCAGAAACACATCCTTTACTTTCACCAGATGATGAATGGGCTGATTTTGAAATAATGGATGTTAGAGTAGGAAGTAGGCCACCAACTTTTAGTAGACCTTCTGGTAGTTATGTCAGAGAAGCTTATTTAAATGGGTTAACTTTAGAATTCACTAATCAAGGTAATCCATATAAATTTGGTCTTATTGGTTCTTCTGATACTCATACTGGTGCCGGCGCTTTCGATGAATCAAATTATTGGTCTAAAGTTGGTATTTTAGATGGCGACCCTGAAAACAGAGGGTCCGCACCTCTTGCACCAGAAAATATTCAAAGAATGGATGATTATATGAGAGCATTTAATCAACCAAGAAGTACTGTCACACTAGATCAGGGTGAGTATGCAAATACAGGTTTTACTCAATGGGGCGCATCAGGTTTAGCTGCTGTTTGGGCGGAAGAAAATACTCGTGATTCAATATTTAAAGCTTTTAAAAGAAAAGAAACCTTTGCAACAACAGGAACTCGTATTGCAGTCCGTTTCTTTGGTGGTTATGACTTATCCAGTATAGATCTAAACTCTGAATTTCTTGTTAGTCTAGCTTATCAAAATGGAGTAACTATGGGTTCTGATCTAGTAGGTGACGGTGATAAAACACCTGAGTTTATAGTTTGGGCACAAAGAGATAAAAATGGCGCACCTCTTCAAAGAGTTCAAATTATTAAGGGTTGGATTGATGCATCTGGAAGAACTCATGAAAAAGTTTTTGATGTTGTCTGCTCTGATGGCCTTAAAGTTGATCCTGTAACAAATAGGTGTCCTGATAATGGAGCTAAAGTTAATATCTATGATTGCTCTATAACTCAAAATGTTGGTTCAGCAGAATTAAAAACTAACTGGATTGATCCAGAATTTGATAATGAAACTAAGTCTTTTTATTATGCAAGAGTTCTAGAAAATCCTACCTGTAGATGGAGTACATGGGATGCTATAACCAGAGGCTTTAAACCAAGAGAAGATTTACATGATACTATTCAAGAAAGAGCTTGGTCATCACCTATATGGTACATTCCTGCAGCAACTGATGTTGATGTTGTTCCTCTTGGAGGAACTGCCGACGTAATTAATTTAAGTAATTAATTTAATAATAGACTATAAGTTGAAATATAAAGTTTTAATATTTTTTGTTATTGGGATTTGTTTGTATCTAGTTGATACAGCAATGAGTGCTGATGAAGATAAAAATATATTTGTCTCTGATCAAGAAATCCTTAGTTTGATTAGCGCATGGAAATCTCAAGTTGGTAGAGATCCAACAGACGATGAGTTGGCAAGAATAATTAATAATTTAATTGATGAAGAAATTCTTTATAGAGAAGCTCTTGTTTTGGGATTAGATCAAGAAGATACAATTATTAAAAGGAGACTTGCTCAAAAGATTTCATTTTTAAAAGAAGAATCTATTCCTGAGATTCCAACAACTGAAGAGCTGAATGAGTTCTATAACAATAATAAAGAAAAGTACTATATTGAACATTCTTTTACATTCACACATTATTATTTTTCAAAAAATAACAACTCTCTTGAAAGATCTCAACAAGCCTTAAAAGCTCTTCAAGAGGATAATAAAGTTAAATCTGATCCATTTTATCTTGGAAAAACTTTTGCAAATGAACCATTGAGAAATATAAAAATCAATTTTGGTAAAAATTTCAGTAAAGAATTAATGGAATCATACCCCAATGAATGGAATGGCCCATTTGAATCTATATACGGACATCACATTGTTTTCATAAATTCTATCAATTCAGGATATATTCCTGAGCTAAAAGAGGTTTTAAGACAGGTAGAAGTTGATTTTTTACAGATGAAAAGAGGTCAAGCAGTAAAAGGATTTTTAGATAATATTAGATCAGAATATACAATTTATATAAATCCAGATCTTAAATTTTAATGAAAAAATTATTATTTTTTTTCTTTTTTATAGCTTCTTTTAACCTTTTATCTCATGAATTTAATCCAGCTCATTTAATTATTGATCAATCTGATAACAACCAAAGCTCTTATAATGCCACTTGGATGTATCCGGTTAAAAATATAGGAAAAAGAGCTGATGTGATCTTTCCAGATATATGCACGCCAACAGGTTCAGATCCATTTGTTCAAGGAAAGTATATTATTGAAAAAATTTCTCTTGAATGTAATGAGTCCATTAAAGGCAGATTTATAGAAATTGTTAATCTAAGCGTTTTAACCGATGCATTAGTTACTATAAATTTCAAAGAAGATACCTTTGAGGGACTTGTTAATGTTCAAAGAAATAAAATAGAAATTCCATTTGTTGAGCAATATTATCCAACAGCATATTTATACCTTGGAGTTGGTCATTTATTTAATGGGCTTGATCATATTTTATTTATATTTGGTTTATTATTTTGTATTAGCGGTCTAGTAAATATTATTAAAACTATAACTGCATTCACAGTCGCTCACAGCATTACTTTAGGTCTTTCCGTCTATGACATCATTTATCTACCTCAAGGCACTGTAGAGGCTCTTATTGCACTGACAATAGTCTATTTGGCCTTAGAAATTAATGACAGTGATAAACAGCTTAAAACACCCTGGTTAATGGCTTTAAGCTTTGGCTTACTTCATGGTTTGGGTTTTGCAGGAGCATTAAGTGATATAGGGATTGCCAACGATCAAATACTATTGTCATTGCTGTTTTTTAACATTGGTATTGAATTAGCCCAAATAGCACTTATCCCAATCCCTCTAATATTAATTTATGTTGCTTCAAAGATTAATTTTCAGAATTATCTTCAAACAACAGCAAGTTTATGTATAGGCGGAATGGGTTTTTATTGGTTTATAGACCGTGTAATTGGTATCATTCACTAATAAATTCTGAATAGTTAAGAAAATGCTTAATTTTTCAAACACAAATGTTCTTCTTTGCGTTACCGGAGGTATAGCTGCTTACAAGTCTGCAGAAATTATTCGCTTATTTAAAAAAGATGGAGCTGATGTAAGAGTTGTAATGACAGAATCGGCAAAGGAGTTTATAACCCCCTTAACCCTTCAAGCTGTTTCTGGAAATGAGATTCATGATTCGTTATTAGATGTGAAAGCTGAATCTGCAATGGGCCATATAGAATTAGCTAAATGGGCAGATATTATTTTAATTGCTCCTTGCACAGCAGAATCTTTAGCGAAGATAACTCATGGTAGAGCAGACGATTTAATGGGGTCTTTAATTCTAGCTTCAAATGCAACTTCGTACATAGCACCTGCAATGAATACAACTATGTGGCTTGATAAAAGTACCCAAGAAAATTTTCAAACACTTGTTTCCAGAGGTATGAGTTTCATTGGTCCAGATGAAGGTGAGCAAGCTTGTGGTGATGTGGGACCTGGAAGGCTTGTTGAACCTGAAAAGATAATTGAGTTAATTAAGTCTGATTTACATAAAGGTCCTTTGTCTGGAAAAACCATAACTATTACTGCTGGGCCAACAAGAGAACAAATAGATCCAGTGAGATATATATCAAATAATAGCTCAGGAAAAATGGGTTATGCTCTTGCAGAGGCAGCAAAACTTCAAGGAGCAAATGTAAACTTAGTTAGCGGTCCCGTATCTTTAACAGCTAATAAAGGAATAAATTTATTTAAAATTAATTCTGCTGCTGAAATGCTTAATAAGGTTTTTGAATGTATGAAATCATCAGATATTTTCATATCTTGCGCAGCTGTTGCTGATTTCAAACCATCTAATTATTCAGATATAAAAATTAAAAAAGAAGATTCAGAAAATCTTGAAATCAATTTGGAAAAAAATCATGATATTTTATTTGAGGTATCTAAACGCCACAACTCAGCTTATATTGTTGGGTTTGCTGCCGAGACTTCAAATGTAAACGATAATGCAAGCAAAAAATTGAATTCAAAGAATCTTGATATGATTATTTCTAATGATGTGTCAGATAAAACTATAGGCTTTGATTCTGATGATAATGAAGTTCATGTGATTACAGAAAACGAAACTATTTATCTAAAAAAAGATAAAAAAATTAAAATTGCTCGTGAAATATTAAATATAATCGCTCTAAACATTAAATCTTAACTATGTCAGTACAATCAAATAAAAAACAAACTACATTATCCTCATTAAAAAAAATGAAAGAGCATAGTGAAAAGTTCACTTGCTTAACATCTTATGAATCGACACTAACGTCAAAAATATGCGAAGCAGGTGTGGATGTGGTGCTTGTTGGTGATAGTCTTGGTATGGTTATTCAAGGCCATGACAGCACCTTGCCTGTATCAATGGATCAGCTGATTTATCACTTAGAATGTGTGGTTAAAGGTAATAAAGGCGCTCATATAATGGCGGATATGCCGTTTATGAGTTATGCAACTGACGATATGGGTCTTGAGAATGCAAAAAGACTCATGCAAGCAGGAGCAAATTCAATAAAAATTGAAGGCGGAGAGTGGATTTCTAAAATGGCATCTATGCTAGCGGACAGAGGAATACCTGTATGTGCTCATATGGGGCTAACACCTCAGGCAATAAATAGAATAGGTGGTAACTTTGTTCAAGGAAGAGATCCGGAAAAACATGAATTGATTATTAATGAAGCTAAATCACTTGAAGAGGCCGGAGCTTCATTATTACTTCTTGAATGCGTACCAGATGGATTAACTAAATTAATTATGAATGAGATATCAATTCCTGTAATTGGAATTGGCGCCGGATCATCAACTGATGGCCAAGTAATGGTTGTACATGATTTACTTGGTATTTCATGCTTAGATAAATTGCCAAAATTTGTTAAAAACTTTATGGAAGACTCTAGTTCAATTCAAGAAGCTCTAGCTAATTATGTTAAAGAGGTAAAATCCGGAAATTTCCCGGCAGAAGAACATACTTTTTATTAAGACATATTGAAAATTATAACTGCATATCAGGACTTTAAAGAATTTAGAAATACTATTAAATCAATTTCTTTTGTACCTACAATGGGGAATTTGCATAAAGGTCATATGGCGCTAATTGATAAGGCAAAATCCTATGATGATCATGTAAGTGCCTCTATATTTATAAATCCGCTCCAATTTAATGATGCTAGCGATTTTAATAATTATCCTAAATCTTTAGATGATGATATTGCTCTTTTATCTAAACATGGCTGTGATTCTTTATTTATTCCAGATTCTTCAATACTTGAGGACATTAAAAAGATAAAAGCACCTGATACAGCCTTATATCTTTGTGGAATGAATAGACCTGGCCATTTTGATGGTGTTTTGACTATTATTAATAAATTATTTGAAATAACCAAACCCACTAGAACATTTTTTGGTAAGAAAGACTTTCAGCAGTTAACACTGATAAAGAATTTTGTTAAAGAAAGCAACCTTTCTGTAGAAATTATAAGTGTTGACACTGTTAGAGAATCAAATGGATTAGCAATGTCATCTAGAAACAATAGACTATCTGAGTCTGATAGAGAAAAGGCCTCTAAACTTTATGAAATTCTCTCTTTAATCAAAGACAGTTCAAATAATTTGTCTAATGAAATTATTAAGAAACATAAGGATGACTTAATACGACAAGGATTTGATGTTGATTATTTATCAGTTTGCGATCCAATAAGCTTAAAAGATCTCGAAGACTTTAATTCGAAGCCAATATTAGTTGCTATTGCAGCATCTATTAGTGGAATTAGGCTCATAGATAATGTATTAATTGACTAGCTATATCCTTTAAATATGGTAAATAATTACTTATACTTCGCATCATTATGTTAAAAACATTGCTTAAATCAAAGCTTCATCGCATCAACGTCACTCAAGTTGAGCTTGACTATGAGGGTTCATGCGCCGTCGACCAAAATTTCTTAGATGCTGCAGGGATGCAGGAGTATGAGAGAGTTGATGTTTATAACGTAACCAATGGTGAAAGATTTTCTACCTATTTAATTTTAGCTGAGCCAGGGTCAAAGACTTTATCAGTTAATGGTGCGGCAGCTCACAAAGTATCTTTGAACGATATTGTTATAATTTGTACCTATGGCGAATTTGATGAAGCTGAATCTGCTAAACACAAACCAACCCTTGTTTATTTTGATAAAGAAAATAATGTAACAGGAATTAAAAATTCTATTCCACAACAAAAGCTGCATTCAGTTTAATTAGCCCATATCTGTTGACCATCCATGGTCAAGTCTGTAACCTTCGTCAATCAATTACTAAGGATTAAATGAAATTTAATGATCTGAACTTATCAGACCCAATTTTAAGATCATTAAAAGATCAAAATTACAAAAAACCAACACCGATTCAAGCAGAAGTTATTCCAGCAGTTTTAAATAACAGCGACATCATGGCTGCTGCACAAACTGGAACTGGTAAAACTGCAGCATTTGTTTTACCAATCTTATCAAAATTATCAAATTCAAAATACAAATATAAAGGTCATCAGTTACGGGCTTTAATAGTAACGCCTACAAGAGAGCTAGCAGCTCAAGTAAGAGAGAGAGTGTTAATACATACAGCAAATATTTAAGTATACGCTCAACTGCAGTTTATGGAGGTGCGAGAATACACAACCAAAGATTAAAGCTAAGAAAAGGTATAGATATTTTAGTAGCTACCCCTGGAAGATTGTTAGATTTACATAATCAAAAATCGGTGAATCTAAAGAATATTGAGATATTAGTTTTAGATGAAGCTGATCAAATGCTAGATATGGGATTTATTCATGATATAAAAAAGATAGCCAATCTATTACCAGATAGACGACAAAACCTAATGTTCACTGCAACATTTTCAGATTCATTTAGATCATTGGCTACGAACATGGCTGAGAAGGCTATTGAGATTTCTGTTACTAACGATAATGAAACGGGTGAGAACATTAATCACTACATTCACCCTGTTGATAAGTCTAGAAAAGCAGAATTATTAATTGAACTTATCAAGACTAAAAAATGGGATCAAGCTCTAGTCTTTACCAGAACTAAGCACGGCGCTGATAGACTTCAAAAACAACTAGACAAGGTTAATATTAATTCAAAAGCTATTCATGGAAATAAGACGCAAAATAATAGAATGAAAGCTCTTGAAGCTTTTAAAAATAATAAAATTCAAATTCTGGTAGCAACAGATGTTGCAGCAAGAGGTATAGATATAAAAAGAATGTCACAAGTCATAAACTTTGATGTCCCAACTGTTGCCAAAGATTATGTCCATAGGATTGGAAGAACAGGTAGAGGAGGTGATATGGGTGAGGCAATTACGCTTGTTAGTGCAGATGAATTCCGTCTTTTAAGGGATATTGAAAAACTTATAAATAAAAAATTAGAAAGGGTAGAGATTGAAGGTTTTGAGCCAGAGCACGTAGTTCTAATAAAAGATAAACCAAATAAGAAAAGATTCCATAATAAAAAAGGATTTAAAAAAAGAAATAAATCTCGAAAAGGTTAAGTAATGGCGCGCCCGGAGAGATTCGAACTCCCGACCCCTTGGTTCGTAGCCAAGTACTCTATCCAGCTGAGCTACGGGCGCTTTTATTAAAGTTTGCGGGCCTCGTCAGGAAGCATCACAGGTATTCCATCTTTTACAGGATATGCTAACCCAGCTTCTTCAGAAATTAGTTCATTGGCCTCTTTA
>CACLXS010000012.1 GCA_902610905.1 uncultured SAR86 cluster bacterium | reverse complement strand
TAATGACATCTACATGCTCTTGAGGCCAATAAAGCTTAGATTTTAATCTCCAGCAGTCAATAATATCTCCAACCAAAAAAAGATTTTCGCATTCATGCTTCTTTAAAAAGTTATATAGAGATTTAGCCTGGCAGCCTTTAGAGCCAAGATGAATATCGGAAAGAAATATCGATTTGTATTTTATCATTGAATTATTATGTTTCATCTGTATTTCATTTTAATTACATTTTTGTAAAAATTTAAAAACTTTTCTAAAGGTTGATAAATTTTAAAAGTAGAAATCCATAATACGACATAATCAAAAAATTAATAGGAATCGAGATGCATATAAAAAAATTTTTGTTAAATCTAAGTTAAGATTATAAAAAATTTTTTAAATTAATTGTGACTAAAATACTATTTGATTGTGGAGTCTGCAATGATCAATATGGGCGATACTATTAAAAATAGTAATTTTTTCATAACCTTATCCTATAATATTTTTAAATTTTTTGTTAAAACTAACTTGTTAAGTTTTTTTAATATTTGTATTTTTAACAAGTGTTTTGCATTTATTATTTTTTTATATTTAGCAGACAAAGTAGATTTGTTTGTATAATTATTAAAAGTAGTATCAAAATTTAGCCTTTTAATAAATCCCATTCTTTCATATCTATACAGCATCTCTAAATAGTCTTTATTTTTTTTCTGTCTATTTGGAGCAATTGTATAAACGTGAAGACCGCTTGAGATAGATTCAGCAATCATACTGGAACTATCCTCAGTAACAAATATCTCATCAACGAGTTTAAATATATTTGAGAGATTAGTTCTGCCTATTCCAGAATTAAACCACACAGACCGAACATCTAAATAATCTTCTAGATGTTCCTTTATCAATTGTTCATGTGATTCTTTAGTTCTTCTTGAAGTAACAATTAGAGGAGTTTTTCCTGAATCATGAACGTATTTTATAATTTGTTTACATAGTGCAAAAAAGTCTTTCTTTTTATATTTATACCCTGATCCATTTCCACCAATTAAAAACAAAACTTTATTTTTTATCCCCGAATGTTTAAAAGGGTTGAATCTGTTTGGAGGTAATATTATTGGGATATTACTGCTTATTTTTGTTTTTTTTTTCCTAATATTTTCTTCTAAGACTAAATTTGCTGAAAAATATTCATCAGAGACACCTCTTAAAGAGCCGTTGTTAATATTTTTAATACTGTATTTTTTTGCAAGAGCAGCATTTAAAACAGTCAGCTTAGCGCCTGTTGAAATAAGCAAGTCACATTCTGTCAAATCAATTTCTTCAAAAAAGCTTAAAATTGTATTTATATTTCTGTTCGTGAGGTTTTTTGATAAGTTTTTAATATAATTATATTTAAGACCCCTTAAGAAAATATTTTTCAATTTTACATCAACAGTTGTGTAAGAAAGTTGCAGGCTGTCTTGAAGAATTTCCACAATACCCAAAGATTGATTTATGTGTCCGTCTAAACCATCAGATAAAATTGTAACTTTCATGCACTAAAAGTTACCAATTATATAAATTTTTTTGATTGTATTAATGTGAAATTTTTATAACTTTTTATTTCAACAATGTAAATTTTATGAATTAATTTTTATAACAGTTACAAGTCTGAAAGTTTTAAGGTTTTTAGCTAAGCGCCAATTTTAATGGGTTGATTGTGTTTTATATCAAAAGTAGGCGATTCTATATTTTTATAGTCAGTTGATTTCACAGTTGAAACATATTTATAAACAACTCTTGCACTTTCTTTATTTAGTGATAAAAGGGCGTAACCTTTAAAGGAACTGTTTGTATAAATTAAATTATCGTTTTCATCTAGATATTGATTATCGATTTGGTTGGCATAGTCTCCAAATAAATCAACTCCATTTGGTGATGATATTGATGGAGCTCCTATCTCGATGCCTATAAAATTTTCTTTAACGTCATATAGGTTAGATAACCAAGATGAATGAGTATCACCAGCTAAAATAATATTTGATTGTGAGTTCTGAATTATTTTATAAAATTTTTCTCTTTCTTTTGGATACCCATCCCATTGATCAGTATTCCAAGGTAGTTTTTTTCCAGCTAGTTGTAGATATATGTGCATATATTCAGGAACTGATGATTTATCAATTTTTTTAAGTGCATCAGGCAAATATTGAGGTCCAATTAATATTTGCTGACCAAATATTGACCACTTATATTTTTTATCAAGAGTATTCTTAACCCAGCTAAATTGTTTGTTGCCTAGAAGTTTTCTTGGTTTGTTAAGATCCTTCTCATACGATTCATAGTCAAATACACCATCTGCAAAAAAATCATTTATATCCAGTTGTTTATCTCTTGAGATCAATCTTGTATCTAACATTAATAATTGAAATAAGTTTCCTACCTCAAAACTTCTCCAAATATTTGTTTTATTATTGCTTTCTCTTATCGGCATCCATTCATAATATGCTTTTAAGGCGTTTATCTTTCTGCTAAGAAAATTTCCTTCATTTATTGAATGATTTTCAGCTCCGCTTTTCCATGTATTATTAGTAAACTCATGATCATCCCAAACAACAATCATTGGTTTGTTTTTATGCAGCAACTGAAGATCTTGATCTGTTTTATATTGAGCATGTCTAAGCCTGTAATCCTTGAGAGAAATTAGTTCATTTGATGGAATACTAACTCTATTTAATTCATTTGAATTCTCAGATGCATAGCCATTTTTTTCATATTCATACAAATAGTCACCCAAATGAAGAACAAGATCAATTTCTTTATTTTTAGCCATCTCCTTATAAGCATTAAAAAATCCAGCGGGATAATTTGAACAACTGCAAAATGCTATATTAAAAAGATGTGGATTATAAATAGGTAAGGTAATAGTGGAACCAACAGGAGAAAAATTATTATTACATATGAATCTATAAAAAATTTGAGTGCCGTTGTATTTTTTAGGAATTTTCGCGTCAACCTTAACAGTAAAATCTTTATGAGCTGAAGTTTTTGTAGTTCCTGAATGAATAATTTTAAGAAAGTTTATATCATCTGAAATCTCCCAATTAACATTGATGCTCTTGTTAGAGACTTTTGTTACTCTCGTCCAAATAATTACATTAGTATTTGTAGGATCGCCGCTGGCAACTCCATGATTGAATGAAATTTTCTCATTATTATTATTTGAACTAACCTTAAAACTTAACGAAGTTAAGAGAAAAGTAAAAAATTTTAGAAATGATCTTCTTTGCATATGTTAGATATAACTTGATTTTGTGAAATTATTGTCACAATTGAGTGTTAGTTTATAAATTAATTTTATATTATTAGGATAATGAACATACAAAGATATTTTTCTGAGTTTATAGGCACTGGTTTCTTATTTGCTGCAGTCGTTGGATCGGGGATTATGGGTCAAAACTTAAGCCCTAATAATGACGGAGTTATTCTTTTAGTGAATACCATAGCTACAGTTTTTGCATTATATTTTTTAATAGTTAGTTTTCAAAAATATAGCGCTAACTTTAATCCTGTTGTCTCAATGGTAATGTTTTTAAACAATAATTTATCGCTCAAAGACCTAATTATTTATGTTTTTTTACAAATAGCTGGAGCGGTACTTGGAGTTTTATTAATAAACTATTTATTTGGCTTGGATGTAATTCAATTTTCAGTTAATCAGAGGTCTGGAGCAAATATTTTTGTAAGCGAAGTGTTTGCTACGTTTGGACTGGTTTTAATTATTTTGCTTTCATCTTCTAAGAATACAGCCTCATCAGTTGCAGCATATATCGGAGCAGCATACTGGTTTACATCATCAACATCATTTGCAAACCCGGCAGCATCAATAAGTAGAATGTTTTCTGATACTTTTGCAGGGATAAGCCCGGAAAATGTTTTTTTATTTTGTATTGCTCAGTTTATAGGTGGAATATTAGCTTATACATTATATAGATTTGTTTATTTCAAATAATTTAAAAATTCATTTTAGGATGAAATACTACTGAAACTCGTATAAATGGTGGGCCCGGGAGGACTCGAACCTCCGACCAATGGATTATGAGTCCACTGCTCTAACCAACTGAGCTACAGGCCCTGAAACTTAATCATCTAAGAAACTCTTTAAATGACTTGACCTGCTAGGATGTCTTAATTTTCTTAGAGCTTTTGCTTCTATCTGACGTATTCTCTCTCTTGTAACATCAAATTGCTTACCTACTTCTTCAAGAGTGTGATCGGTATTCATTCCAATTCCAAATCTCATTCTTAATACCTTAGCTTCTCTGGCTGTTAAAGATGCTAATACGTCGTCGGTTGCGAAGTGTAGACTACCTTCGGTTGCATTTTCAAGTGGAGATTCAATAACAGTGTCTTCTATGAAATCTCCTAAACTTGAATCCTCATCATCTCCTATTGGTGTTTCAGTAGAAATTGGTTCTTTTGCAATTTTTAAGACTTTTCTAACTTTATCCTCAGGCATATCAAGCTCTTTGCTTAACTCTTCTGGGGTTGGCTCTCTTCCCATGTCTTGCATCATCTGACGAGATACTCTGTTCAGTTTGTTGATTGTTTCAATCATATGAACAGGTATTCTGATTGTTCTTGCCTGGTCAGCAATAGACCTTGTAATAGCCTGTCTAATCCACCATGTAGCATAAGTAGAAAATTTATACCCTCTTCTATATTCAAATTTATCAACAGCCTTCATAAGACCAATGTTTCCTTCTTGAATTAGATCTAAAAACTGTAATCCTCTATTGGTATATTTTTTTGCTATGGAGATAACGAGCCTAAGGTTTGCTTCAACCATATCTTTTTTGGCACGCCTCATCTTGGTTTCACCCATAGACATACTTCGATTTATTTCTTTTATTTCTTTTACGCTAAGGCCAACTCTTTGCTCAAGCTCTATGATATCTTTTTGGGCAATAACAACATCCTGCTTTACTTTTTCAAGAAGATCTTTTTTATATTTTTTCTCTTTCATTAAAGAATCAACCCATCTAACTTTTGTTAAGTTATCAGCATAGCTTGCTAAAAAATCTTTTCTTGGCATACGAGCATTTCTTACAAGCTGTTCTTGTATAAATTTCTCTTTTTCTCTTATTCTGCTTAGGCCTGATCTAGCAATAGCAGCAATATCATCAAACATTCTTGGGCTAAATTTTAGAAACTGAAATATTTCACCTAACTTTTTATATTCAGCATTAGCTTCTTTTGAGTGTCTACCTTTCGATTCAATAACTTTTAAAGTTTTATTGTATTGACGTTTAAGGTTTGTCATTCTTCTTTGAACTTCCTGCATGTCTGGACCTGAAGATACTTCCTCATCTGACTCTTCAGCTGCCTCAGCTTCTTCTTTTGCTCTTTGACTGCCTGGACCAGCCGATGGCACCTCTTCCATTTCTTCAAGGAAACCAGTTAAAAAATCATTAATTTTTTTCTCACCCTCTTTGACCATTTGGTGATATTCGATGACATACTCTACAGTCTTAGGATAATAGACACTTGCATCAAGAAGATCTCTCATACCCTCTTCAATTCTTTTGGCGATTTCTATTTCACCCTCTCGAGTTAAAAGATCAACAGTACCCATCTCGCGCATATACATCCGAACAGGATCGGTTGTTCTACCAGTTTCATTTTCAACTGCTGCAAGTGCTTCAGCAGCCTGTTCAAGGGCTATATCATCAGAATCTTCAGACTCTGCTAGTAATAAATCATCTGCATCAGGAGCAGTTTCATGAACTTGAAGACCTAAATCATTGATCATTCCAATTATTTCGTCCACTTGATCAGGATCAGAAATATCCTCAGGCAAGTGATCATTCACATCTGCATAGGTTAAGTAACCTTGCTCTCTTCCTTTTTCAATAAGCTCAGCTATCTTTGAACCTTTTTTACTTAATTTATCCACGAATTCTTTTACTCCAAATCTATTAGCTCTATTTGGTGATTAATTTAGTTATTTCAATCTATTTTGAGCTTAAATTTTTTAATAAAATCTGATCCTCTTCAGACATTTCATCATTTTTTAGGATTATCTGTTGTAGTTCTCTTTTTTCGGCAGATGTTATTTCTTGCATATTATACTTTTCTTTTAATGTTTCCTGTCTATCTTTTTCAGATTTTGAAATTATTTCAATGCAATCACTAAGCATTTTTTTTGCGTTTTTCTCAGTAAGTTTTATTTCAGAAACTAAAGCTTCTCCAAATAAATTTTTAATTTTTTCATTTTCTATCTGTTCAAAGAGTATTGAAGGTGATGCTGTAGGATTTTCTTTATAAAAATCTCTAATAACATTTAAAAACAAAAATTTTGAATCTTGCTTTATCAGGTCAAAAGATCTCTTATTGGCTAGTTTTGGATATTGAATAAGAGCTGTAAAAACTCCCAAAACAGATTTTCTTATAACAGAGGTTGGGACTTTCCTTGCTGGCTCTTCTTGTTTAACATTTTCAGGGACTATATTGACAACACCATTCAGTAATTTTCCAAAATCTAAATCACAAATATGCGCAATCTCACTTATATAAGCTTCTCTTAATGTAGGATTTACAATTTTATCTACTAAAGGTACAGCAAACTGAGCAACCCTTGATCTTCCTTCTATTGTTGAAAGATTATCATGTTTTTTTATGGTATACAGAAAGTATTCTGAAAAAGATACAGCCTCATCTACTAACTTTAAAAAAGCATCTTTACCTTTATTTTTTATATAACTATCTGGATCATCACCTGACTTTAAAAATATAAAGCTTATGCGCACATCCTCTCTGAGTAATGGTAAAGCATTCTCAACCGCTCTCCACGATGCCTTTTGGCCAGCCTCATCTCCATCAAATACAACAAAAATATCATTGGTATAACCTAAAATTTTGCGAAGTTGTTCTGGAGTAAAAGCAGTACCAGAAGAAGCAATAGCATTTTTTATTCCGTATTGATGTAATCCAATGACATCCATGTATCCCTCAACTAAAAAAAGAGCTTTAGGTCTTTTTTCTATGAGTCTTGCTTCATAGAGACCATATAACTCATATTTTTTTTTATAAGTTTTAGTTTCAGGTGAATTTAAATATTTTGCTTGATTATCCTTATCAGCAACAAGCCTTCCTCCAAAGGCTATATGTTCTCCCTTAATATTTCTTATTGGGAACATCAATCTATCCCTAAAACGATCGTAGATTTCTCCGTTATCATTTTTGCCAAAAAGGCCAGAGTCTTCTATATCATTTTGGTTATATTGAGCGGACAAGATGCTATGGAGAGATGAATTTTTTTCCATTGAATAACCTAATTCAAAAAATTTTGCAGTTTCGCCACTTATTCCTCTAGCTTTTAGATAATCAACTGCATTTTTTCCATGAGGTCCCTTAAGTTGATCTTTAAAAATTTCAGTTGCCTTAGCATTTATGCTGATAGCATCTGTTAAATCTATGGGCTTTTCTTGTTTTGGAACTTCCATCCCAACAGAGGCTGCTAATAATTCAACTGATTCCATAAAATCAATACCATCATATTCTCTTAAAAAGTTGATAGCATTTCCTGAAGCTTTACAAGCAAAGCAATGATAGGAACCGGTTTCATCATATACTACAAATGATGGTGTTTTCTCATTACCATCTCCATGAAAGGGGCACTTAGCTTTATATCGACCTCCAGATCTCTCTAGCTGGACTCTTCTATTGATAATATCAACAATACTTACCGTAGAAAGCAGTCGGTCAATAAAACTTGATGGTATAGACATAATTTATTAATTTTCACTCAGCCAATTATCAATCAGTATTTTTGCAGCCTGTGCGTCTACTAGATCGTTTTTTAATTCTATAAGATTTTGTCTTGCTTCAAAACTTGTTAATCTTTCATCTACGTATTCACAAGGGATTTTAGTGATTTTTTCTAATTTTTTAAAAAAAATATCAACTTCCTTCATGATATCACTATCTGTTCCATCCATATTTAAAGGTTTTCCAACAAGAATAAGTTCGGGCCTCCACTCTTCAACTATAGATTGAATGCTATTCCAGTTTATTTTGTTGTTTTTATTAAAAATAATCTCAAGCGGTGATGAGGTTCTAGTCTTTGTCTGGCCTACAGCGACACCAATCTTTTTTACACCAAAATCAAAGGATACAATTTGCATTATCTTGGGTTGAAATTCCAGTCTCTGATTATTTCTAGAATGCCATACTCATTTAACATTTGTGGATCAAATGGAGCAAAAGGAGCTGCTTTTTCAAGAATGTCTATTGCCATTTTATCGACAGAAGCATTTCCTGAAGAGATTAATATTTCTGATTTAATAAGATTTCCAAAAGAATCTATTGTTGCCATTACTTGTACCATACCATTTGAATAATCAATATCATTTGCAGCTATAAACTCATCACCAATAGATTCGATTTCCCTTTGCCATAAATTTAAATACATTGCTTCTTCATTAGTAACAGTAGAGTTTGCTTGTAGTTTTTTTATCTTTTGGGAATGGTATATTTTTCTTTCTACTTTCTTTGTAAAGGTGCCCTCTTTGGAATTATTTGATTCAAAAGTCTTGTTTACAAATTCATTTAATTCACCAATAGAATCCTGAGAAGAATTTGCAAATTTAACATTAATAATTGGTGACTCATCTATAAAAGGTATTTTATAAAAAGTGGTAAACGTAACTCCCATAATCAGTACCGTATGGAAAAATACAGATAATAAAAAAGATTTATTGAGTGTTAAGGACCTTTTGCTGACTCTTTGATTAGCTAATATCGAACTCATAGTTTAGAAAAATATTCTTGTATTGGATTTTTGCCAGACTGCTTATATATTTCTCTAGCGCATGTAGGGCTAGTTATATTAATTTCAGTCAAATAATCGCCAATCATATCTATGCCAGCAAAATTTATTCCTTTAGAGACAAGAAATTTTCCAACAATCTCTGCAACATTTTTTTGTTTTTCATTAATATCCATCACAACGCCCTTACCACCCGCTGCTAAATTACCTTTAAAGCTTTCACCTTGAGGTATTCTTGCAAGAGTCTTTTCAAAAGGTTTTCCATGGATAACCAGGATTCTAAAATCTCCTTGATAAATTTCGGGGATGAATTCTTGTACTACAATCTGAGTGGTCTCATCTTCTGTCATATCCAATAAAATATCTAAGTTTTCCTCTTCCATGTCCTCCATTTTAAAAATAGATTCACCACCCATACCATCCAAAGGCTTAACAATAATAATTTCATGATTAGCTTGGAAATTAATTACTTTTTCAAGATTTGATGTAACTAATGTTCTAGGAATAAACTCTTTGAAATGAAGTGCAAATATTTTTTCATTGAACTCTTTAATAGAGTTTGGCTTATTAAATATGTTCGCTCCTTGAGTCTCTGCAAGACCTAATAAATGAAGAGCATTAACATAATCAATATCTACTGGAGGATCTTTCCTCATAAAGGTATACAAAAATTCTGAAACCTGAATTCGTTCTTTTCTGATTCCTTCAACTTGGCTTGCTCCGATCTCAATTATATTTCGAGCATCAACAAAAACATAACCCTCATCAGCATATAGGTGCTTCATTTCTGCTTGATAAACTGTGTAACCAAACGATATAGCCTCTTCCATCATAAAGATAGATGTATCTTTGCTAGGCTTTAGTTCTTTCATCGGATCTGTGATGAAGAGTACTTTTTTAGTCATTATTAACTCTTATCAAAATGGTTTTGAAATAAAGATGCTATCACAAGAGGAGCTGTTTCTGCTCTAAGAATATTTTTTGATAACAGTTTAAAGCTAAAATCTTTTTCGTACATATGATTAATTTCAGATTCTGAGAACCCGGACTCTGCCCCAGTTATTACAAAAATATTATTTGATTTAACTGAACTAACATCAAAAATATCACTTGCTTCAAGGTCAAATACATATTTTGTTGAACTTTGATCAAGTTTTTTTATAGCATCGCTAAGTGAAGATACAAAGCTTGTAATTGGTAAAAAATTTGAACCGCACTGCTTACAGGCTGAAATAATAACTTCTTCAGATTTACTATAAATCTTTGATAAATCTTTTTTTGCAACACTTTGATCAATTAAATCAGGCTTATAAAAAATGAATTCCGTAGCTCCAATTTCGCATAGCTTCTGAATCATAAAATGAAAATTTTCTTTCTTAATAAATGGCAGTATAAAACCAAGTCGATTTATTAAAGGTTTTTCTATTTTTATATCAGAAACCCTTTCAAGAGAAACTGAAGATCTATCAGACTCTAATATCTTACAAATTGCTGAAGAGCCATGACCATCAAAAACCTCAACTTCGTCATTAACATCTAATCTAAGCACTTTTTTTAAGTGCATTGATTGAGCCTGATCTATTTTAAAGACATTATTTGTTTCTGATATTGATTTACAATATATTCTATGGATTCTCACAATATCATTATAGCTATACGTTGAATATAAATGTCAGAGATAAATCTTTTATTTGTCCGACATGGAGAAGCTGCTGAAAGCTGGGGTAATCATCCAGATCCCTATTTAAGCGAATTAGGAATTAAACAATCAGCGTCATTGATAAATAATGCGATGCTGAAGTCACTAGATACATATAATTTTGTATCAAGCCCAAAATCAAGAGCAAAAATGACAGCAGAACCATTGATTAAGAAATTTAATAAAGCGTTGATAATAAATGATGCTTACTCTGAGATTCCATCAGATGATATTGATAATTCTCAAAAAAAAGCTTGGCTGACAGACATTATGAATACCAAAATCAGAGATTTGCCTGATTCTGTAGTAAATTGGAGAAATAATATTATCAATAATTCTCTCAATATTTCGCACAATACAATTGTATTTACCCATTTCATGGTTATTAATGCCTTGGTAGGTTCGCTTCTTAAAAATAATTCGCTCATGTACTTTTTTCCTAATTACGTATCCGTAACTAAAATTACTATTGAAAATAAAGAGGTTAAAAGCATCTCTCTTGGCGATGAGAAAAAAACTATAATAAATCTCTAAAAATCTATTGAGCAATTTTTAAACAACTGTAAACTGATATTTCTTCTTATTAATTTTATAAATTCATTTGGGAAATAAAAAGAAATCATTTGATAGTTATTCTAAAAAACCACTAAAGGATGAGGTTAGAAAAGCTATGAAAAGATATTTCAAGCAACTAGATCAAAAAAATATGCCCATTGATGTTTATCAACTGGTGTTGAATGAAGTCGAGCCCCCGCTTTTAGATGCAGTGATGAAATTTGCTAATAATAATCAGTCAAAAAGTGCAAGAATCCTTGGAATGAATAGAACAACCCTTAGAACAAAATTAAAAAAATATAATATTAAATAATGCATTCAATAAAGCCAAAAACAGCGCTCATAAGTCTCTCAGATAAATCAGGCCTAGAGGAACTGGTTAAATTTCTAGTTACAAAAAAGGTAAAAATGCTATCTACAGGAGGGACCTACAAAGCAATAAAAGAAATTACATCTGAAGTTGTCGAGGTTTCTGACTTTACTGGATTTGAAGAGATGATGGATGGAAGAGTTAAAACTTTGCATCCAAAAATTCATGCTGGGATCCTTGCAAGACGTGATCAAGATATGGATGTTCTTCAAGAAAGAGGCTATGAGCCGATTGATTTAGTTGTAGTTAATCTTTATCCATTTGAAGAAACAATTGCCCAAGATTGTTCTTTTGATGAGGCAATTGAAAAAATAGATATTGGCGGTCCAACTATGATTAGGTCAGCTGCCAAAAATTTTAAGGACGTTGCTGTTGTATCAGACCCTTCTGATTATTCAAGGCTAATTGAGGAATGGGAAACTGGTGATGGTATTTCATATGACTTTAGAAAAGAATTATCTCAAAAAGTATTTGAGAAAATGGCTGATTACAATCTTTCTATCTCAAATTATCTAAAAGAAGAATCTGATAACTCAATACCAAATTATAGTTTTGAGAAAAGTTCTTCTTTAAGATATGGCGAAAACCCTCACCAAACGGCAAACCTTTTTACCTTCTCTAATTTGCAACACAAAAACATCGCTAATGCTGATATCTTGCAAGGCAAAGAATTATCTTATAACAACATAGTAGATGCTGATGCAGCTTGGGAATGTGTACGAGCATTTGATGATCCTGCTTGCGTAATTGTTAAACATGCAAATCCTTGCGGAGTTGCCGAATCAGAGAATATCTATGGGGCTTATGATTTAGCATTTAAGACAGACCCCACTTCAGCATTTGGTGGAATAATTGCTTTAAACAGAACTTTGGATACTAAAACAGCCGAAGAAATAAACTCAAGGCAATTTGTTGAAGTTATTTTAGCAACTGATTACGAAGAAGGTGCGCTGGTTGAATTTGCCAAAAAGAAAAACGTTAGAGTTCTAAAGGTTGATCTTAAGCAAGACAACCCTTATCCAGGAATGATTAAAAAAGTGTCTGGAGGAATTTTAATTCAATCAGATGATAACTATGTTGTTCCTAGAGAAGACTTAAAATGTGTTACAAAAAGAGAACCTACACCAGAAGAGTTAAACGATTTAATGTTTGCTTGGAGAGTTGCTAAGTTCGTTAAAAGTAATGCCATAGTTTATGTAAAGAATCGACAGACAATAGGTATCGGTGCTGGCCAAATGAGCAGAGTTATTAGTGCTGATATTGCAAACTTAAAAGCTAAAGAAGAAGGGTTAGAGGTTAAAGGTGCTTCTATGGCTTCTGATGCATTTTTTCCTTTTAGAGATGGTATAGATAAAGCTGCTTCAAGTGGAATCTCTTCAATTATTCAACCGGGCGGATCGATAAGAGATGATGAAGTGATTGCTGCTGCAAATGAGAATGACATTGCGATGGTATTCACAAACACCAGACACTTTAGGCACTAATGAAAGTTTTAGTCATTGGCTCAGGCGGAAGAGAACATGCCCTAGCATGGAAGTCTTCACAAGATGACGCAGTGACCAAAGTTTTTGTTTGTCCAGGTAACGCTGGAACCGCATTAGAAGAAAAGTTAGAAAATATTTCGCTAGATTTAAATAACTTTGAGGAAATAGCAGATTTTTGTAAAAACGAAAATATTGCTCTTGTAATTATTGGTCCTGAGCAGCCTCTTGTTATGGGCATGACTGATTTTCTTCAAGCTAAAGATATTAGTACTTTTGGCCCCTCTGAAGCTGCTGCTCAACTTGAAGGTTCAAAGACTTTCTCAAAAGATTTCTTTGTTAAGTATGGAATACCTACTGCAGGCTATGCAGCTTTTGATTCTTTTGATGAAGCACTTATGCACCTTGATCAGATTGAATTTCCTACTGTTGTTAAGGCTGATGGTCTAGCAGCTGGTAAAGGTGTGATTATTTGTAATACAAAGAATGATGCCGTCAATGCTCTTGAAAGTATCTTTAAAGATCAAGCATTCGGAGACGCTGGAACTAGTGTTGTGATAGAAGATTTTTTAGAAGGAGAAGAGGCTAGCTTCATAGCTGTGGTAAGCAAGGATAAAATTATTCCTCTGGCCACAAGTCAAGATCATAAAGCTGTAGGTGAAGGTGATATTGGGCTTAATACAGGTGGCATGGGTGCATACTCGCCTGCTCCAATAGTGGATGAAAACATTCATCAAAAAATTATTGATGAGGCTATGACCCCAACAATGCATGGTCTTATTTCTGAAGGATCACCCTACTTGGGATTTTTATATGCAGGTTTGATGATTAAAGATGGTGAAATAAAAGTTCTAGAATTTAACTGCAGATTTGGGGATCCTGAAACTCAACCAATTTTATTAAGACTTAAATCAAGCTTGGTGGAACTTTGTTTAGCTGCTATAAACGATGAACTTGAATCTCATGAGATTGAATGGACTGAAAAGCATTCTTGTGGAGTGGTAATTGCATCACAAGGTTATCCTGAAAGTTATGAATCTAACAAGTTAGTTTCACTTCCTAATAATACTGAAAGTGAAACAAAACTATTTCATGCTGGAACTAAGCTTTCTAATAATGAAGTTTTAACATCTGGTGGAAGAGTTTTTTGTGCAACAGCTCTAGGTGATAACTTGAAAGAGGCACAAGCTAAAGCATATAATCTCGTTGACAAAGTATCCTTTGAGGGTGCTTTTTTTAGAAAAGATATTGGTTTTAAAGGAATTAAATGAGCTTAGTTAATAACATTATTAATGAATTTGATATTGCATTAAAAACACTTTCCAATAAAAAATCAGGTACTGGAAGATCTTATCCAGCAGATTCTGTTGAAAATAATACTGATAGCCTTACCCAAAAAGAAAAAGACTTATCAATACAAATGATGAGGGTGAACCTTGCTGGAGAGGTAGCTGCACAAGCTCTATACAGAGGACAAGCACTTGTTTGTAAAGATAATAAGATAAAAGAGCATTTAATTGAAGCTGGAGAGGAAGAAACAGATCATCTGGTGTGGTGTAAAAAAAGATTGGATGAACTTGATGGTAAAGAATCAATACTTAACCCATTATGGTATGCGGGTTCTTTTGCGATTGGTGCAATTTTTGGAAGATACGGAGAAAAGGTTAGCCTGGGTTTTGTTGAAGAAACCGAAAAACAAGTAGTGGTACATTTAGATAAACATCTCAACAAAATATCTTCAAAAGACAAAGAAACAATTGAAATTCTTCAAACCATGAGAGCTGATGAAGATGCTCATGCTCAGCAAGCTATTGAAAATGGCGGAGAAGAGTTAGAAATACCAACAAAAAAGATAATGAAATATACCGCCAAGGTAATGACATCAACAAGCGCACATATTTAAACCTATTTCATTTGCTGCCATTTAACGGGCACGCCTTCAAGCTTATATCTGTTAGATTCTTCTCTTAATTTGTCAAACTCTGTTTTAGATGAATATACCGTAACTATTAATGCGTTTTGCTTGTTAGCTGTTATTCTTAGTACCCTACCCATTCTCTGAATTCTTTGTCTTTTAGATGAAGATGCACTTAATATCATTGCTCCATCTGCTTCAGGCATATCAAACCCTTCATCAAGAGCTGTACAGCTAACCAGAACATTTAAATTTCCATTTTTAAAATTATTTAAATTTTCTTCCCTCTCTGCATTATCCAAGTCAGTATTATAAATCGCTGATTTATATCCTTTGATATTAATAATTTTATTAAACTCTTTTGCTTGTTTTTTATTTTCAGTAAAAACAATCCAACTATCTCTTTTATGTTTTTGTAGTAACTCAATTCCAAAGGGAATTCTATTTTTAGAATTTTTTACCATTCTAGCTCTATTAAAAATTAACATTTTTAATGGGTAGTCATTCATATCATTTCCACCTATGGTGGCTGCTCTTCTTTGAATGCTTTTTGTAAACTTTTTATATTTTTCCTCTTCATCCGGAGTCATAGCGGCATAGGCATATAAGAGTTTAAAGTTAACTATTACCTCATCTTCTCTTGCATCTATATAGTCATAATAAAAGATAATGTCTCCAAGTATTTTTCTAATAATGATATAAAAATTATCGTCGTAATCTCTTTCAGGGGTTGCTGAAAGGCCTAAAGTTGCGTGCCAGTTGTTGGTGAGAACTTCTCCTCTTTTTTCAGTACCAATTTTGTGACATTCATCAACAATAAGAAGAGTTTTTGATGCATCAAATTGTTCAATAATATTTTTTACAGAATCAATGGTGGATATATTTATTCTTGAAAGATGTTCTAAATGTTCTCCGCCACCGTTTAAAGCAATGTTTTTTTCATTAAAATCTTTTTGCAATCCTTCATACCATTGATCTAATAAAGCTATGGATGGAACGACAATAAAAATTGAATGGTCTTTGTTTTCTTCTAGATACTTAGCTAGGCAATGAATGGCAAAAACTGTTTTACCGCCTCCGGTAACTACTTTAACAATACCTCTTTTTTTTGCCCACCATAAGGGAAATGCTTTTGCTTGCCACTCTCTTAGCTTCAAGCAAAATCTCCTCTCATCAGGCTTTCGCCAATAAGAAATACGTGAATGTTATTTTCTTTGAGTAGATTAATATCGGATTGATTTTTAATGCCAGACTCAGCAACAAAAATATTATCTGCTTGAAATTCTTTCTTAAGATTAATGGAATTATTTAGATCAACCTCAAAGGTTTTTAGATTTCTATTATTTACTCCAATAATGGCATTCTTGTATGCCTGAACTCTTTTTAACTCATCTAAATCATGCACTTCAATTAAGTAATCTAGCGCCAATTCTTCTGCTAAATTAACAAAATCTTTTATTTGAACATCATCAAGAACACTTGCTATAAAAAGAATGCAATCGGCGCCTATTAATTTAGCTTCATAAATTTGATACTCATCTACCGTAAAATCTTTTCTTAGTATTGGCAGATTGGTTATCTTTTTTACATCCTTAAGGTATTTAACACTTCCTTGAAAGTAGTCTTCTTCAGTAAGAATTGAGAGCGCTGAAGCGCCAAAGGATTCATATTCTTTCGCTTTTTTAACTGGATCAAAATTGGTGTCTATTATGCCTGCGCTGGGCGAAGCTTTTTTTATCTCTGCAATAATAGCTTGGTCTTTACCAATTATATTATTCTTAAAATTTGCTTTAGGAAGCTGTGTTTTTTTTAGTTGATCCAAAATATTTTCAACAGGTAAGTCTATCTTTTTTTGGACTAATTTTGTCTTAGTGTTTTCTACAATTTCATCAAGAATAGTCATTAGATATTTGAAACCCTTACATAGGCTGCTAATTTGTCAGCAGCTTTACCATTATTCATTAAATCAAATGATAGCTCTACTCCCTCACTTATTGAGTCTACCTTTCTGGCAATATAAAGCGCTGCACCTGAATTCAGAGCAATCATATCTTGAACTGCAGATTTTTCTCCAGCAAAAGCTTCTTGCACCATCCTTAAACTTTCTTCAGATGATTGAGCAGCAATATCCTCAAATGGAGCAGAGGCTATTCCAAAATCTTCAGGACATATTGCATATTCATTTATTTTAAAATCTTTATATTCGGATACATTCGTAGGGCTGGTTATACTTATTTCATCTAAACCATCCTCCCCATGAACGACCATGACATGCTCCATGTCTAAATTTTTTGCAACTCTTGAAAAGGTATTTAAAAGACTATTGTCATAAACTCCAATTATTTGTCTTCTTGCCCCACAAGGGTTGGTATGTGGTCCCAATAAATTGAATATTGTTTTCTTGCCTATTCGTTGTCTTGCTGGCATTACGTATTTCATTGATTCATGGTGCAAGGGTGCAAAAAGAAAGATAAAGCCAACCTGATTAAACACATTTTGCAATTTATTTCTATCATGGGTTATGTCTGCACCAGCTTCTGTTAGAAAGTCAGCACTACCAGATTTACTAGAAATAGCTTTATTTCCATGTTTTGTTATCGATGCTCCGCCAGCAGCAGCAACAAAAGATGAAGCAGTTGAGCAATTAAAAGTATGGAGTCCGGTTCCTCCGGTACCACAAGTGTCTATATGGGTTCCATCTCCTATATCAAACTTAAGAGATTTGTCTCTCATAACGGTAGCTGCAGCTGTTATTTCTGGCTCCTGAATACCTTTTTCGTTTAAGGCTAAAAGAAAACTTTCTATGTCATTATCTTCGACTTCACCACACATAATGTGATTTACAACATCCTGCATTTCTTGATTTGAAAGATCTTCCTTGCGACTTAATTTATTAAGAATCTCTTTAATCATAACTCTAAAAAATTTTTTATAAGCTTCATGCCGTGCCCTGTTTCAATAGATTCAGGATGAAATTGAACTCCATAAATTGGTTTATCCTTATGTTCAATTGCCATAATAACATCTGGGTTTTCTTCTAACACTGCAGTAATTTCAAGCTCATTTGGCAGAGAATCTTTTTCAATTACAAGACTATGGTAACGAACCACTAAATAAGGGCTATCTATGCCATTAAAAATGCCTTCCTGACTATGTGAAATTTTAGATAACTTTCCATGAATAATTTCTGGGGCTTTTATAATTTTTCCCCCAAAAGCAGCTCCTATAGATTGATGTCCAAGACATACTCCAAGGATTGGAACTTTTGCTTCTTGAATTAACTTTACAGATATTCCCGCTTCATTTGGCGTACAGGGCCCTGGTGAAATTACTATTTTTTCTGGATTAAGGTCTTCAATTCCTTCTATTGAGATTTCATCGTTTCTAACAACTAAAACTTCCTTGCCACATTCACCAACATAGTGGACAAGGTTATATGTGAAACTATCATAATTATCGATTACTAATATCATGAGATCATTTCCAGCGCGTCTATAAATGCTTTAGATTTTTGAATACACTCCAACCATTCACTTTCTGGGACTGAGTCAGCAACTATTCCAGCACCAGCACCTACATGAATTTTGTTATCTTTTATAACAGCAGTTCTTATAGCAATTGCTGTATCTATATTTCCATTCCAAGAAATATATCCTATAGCACCACCATATATGCCTCTTGAACTGGGCTCTAATTCATTGATTATCTCCATAGCTCTAATTTTTGGTGCACCAGACAATGTTCCCGCCGGCAATGAAGCCTTTAGCGCATCAAGATAATCAAGATCCTTGGAAAGAGTTCCTTCTACATTTGAGACTATATGCATGACATGAGAATATTTTTCAATAACCATTTTATCTGTCACTTTTACTGAACCTATTTCTGAAACTCTACCAACATCATTTCTTCCTAAATCAATGAGCATCAGATGCTCAGCCAACTCTTTTGGATCATTTAACAAGTCTTCTTCGTTTTGTTTATCTTCTTCTAAGTCCTTACCCCTCTTTCTTGTTCCAGCAATTGGTCTTAATGTCAATTTAGTATCTTCAAGTCTCACCAAAATCTCAGGTGAAGACCCTACCACTTGGCACTCTTCAAGATCCAAGTAATACATATAGGGAGACGGATTAAGCTTTCTAATGGCTCTATATAAATGAAAAGGATTTAAATCAAACCTAGAGTAAAAATCTTGAGCAAGAACAACCTGAAATACATCACCTTCTTTAATATAATTTTTTATTGTATTTACAGCATCTATGTATTCTTCTTTTTTAAAATTTGATTCAAAATGTATAGAACCTTTTGGTTCCTTAAATTTTAATTCTTCAAGATTAGAACTAGATGAAAAGTATGTCTTCATCTCATTTATTCGTTCTTGAACTACTTCATATGAATGTTTAGCTGGATCAGCATTAAAAATAACTTGGGCAGAATTATTAAAATTGTCATATACAACTAATTGCTCTGCCTTAACTAAAAAAATTTCAGGCATGTGTTTCTTAAATTTAGATCCCTTAGATGAAAGATCTGAAATTCTTTTTTCAGCATATCGTGCACTTTCATATGCAAAAAAACCTACGTACCCGCCATGAAATCTTGGTAAATCAATCACATTAGGTGATTTAAAGCTTGATGTGATTTTCTGTATCTCGCCCAATGGATCATCTGAAGTGATAGAAGTTACCTGATTACTATTATTTAGTTCAACAACATTTCCAGTAACCTTTATGGTATCTGAGCAATTAAACCCAATGATTGAGTACTGTGACCACCTATCCCCACCTTCAACAGACTCAAGTAGAAATGTATTATTCTTTTTTGATACCTGTGAATATAAAGTTAAGGGTGTTTGATTTTCTACAGGCAAATCCTCAATAACAGGAATAATATTAAATCCTGAATCAATATGTGCTTGAAACTCTTCTTTACTTAGCATTTTGTATAACTGCGCTTATGTTAATAAAGTCGCCAACATGAAATCCATTTCTTTTAAACCAGCCTTTGTTTACTTCTAATGCATATAAAACAGGCTTTTTTGAGCATACTGACTTCCTTGATAATGGCACCATATCATAAATACCTATTATTTCACCTGTATCTTCAATGTAAGCAACGCTTAGTGGTATTGAAGTGTTTTTCATCCACATGCATTGAATTTTTTCTTTATCCCATGCAAATATCATGCCGTTATCATCGGGCAAGCTCTTTCTATACATTAAGCCAGTTTTTCGATCTTCAAAAGAAGAAACAACTTCTATTTGCGATAAATATTTTTCTAAAATGATAAAGCCTTTACTTTCAGCAGAAATGTTTAGAGAAATTAAAAAAGAAAAACTAAGTAATTTGAGCGCGGAGCGTGCTAATGGTCTGCTCATAATTATCAGTATTGAAGATAGCTGATCCAGCTACAAATGTATCTGCTCCTGCTTGTGCTGCAAGATTTATAGTATCGTTGTTAATTCCTCCATCAACCTCAAGGCGAATATCTTTACCCGTTTCATCTATCATTTTTCTAACTTTTTCAACCTTATCTAGTGAACTATGAATAAATGATTGGCCACCAAACCCAGGATTAACACTCATTATTAAAACTAAATCTAAATCTTCAATTACGTTTTCTAATATATCTAAAGAAGATGCTGGATTAAAAACTAAGCCTGCTTTGCAATTTTGATCTTTTATTGCATGAATTGATCTATGAACATGCTTTGATGCTTCTGGATGAAAACTAATCAGATCAGCTCCAGCTTTTATAAAACTTTGCGCTAATTCATCAACAGGATCGATCATTAAGTGAACATCAATAAACTCTTTTACACCAAAATCTCTTAAGGATTTACATACCATGGGCCCAATAGTTAAGTTAGGTACATAATGATTATCCATAACATCAAAATGTATCCAGTCTGCCCCAGCATTAAGAACATTTACAACTTCTTCACCTAGGGTTGCAAAATTAGCGGATAAAATTGATGGTGCTATAATATATTTACTTTCACTCATGAGTTAATTTTCGTCTTTATAGGTTTTATTAGCAAGCTCTAAGCGATCAATAGTGCCAGTATCTATCCACATAGAGTTTGAAAATTCGCCAGTGACTTTATCTTTTTTAACGTACTCAATGAGTACAGATTTCCATATATCAAATGGCGCATCTTCTATTTTTAATCCATCAAATATTATTGGGTTGATAATCGATATGCCGCTCCATGTGCATTCATTTAAATTATTGCTAATGGATACTTGATCAACATTCAGTGAAAAATCCCCATCAACATTGTGATCGGGATTCTCTACACCAACCAAATGGGCAATATCTACATCCTGCTTAATATCCTTTAAATTGATTTGATGATAAATGTCAGCGTTAATAAGCAAAAAGGGATCTGTTCCAAGCAACCCAATGGCATTAAGAACCCCTCCTCCAGTTCCAAGAGGAATTTCTTCTTCAGAAAAACTAATATTTACGTTTGGAAAAGTCTCTAAAACATGTTTTTTAATCATGCTTCCAAGATAGGAGACATTAACGATAATGTCATTGAATCCCGCAGCTAATAAAGCATTGATATTTCTTTCAATAAGTGACTCATTGCCAATTTTTAATAGTGGCTTTGGCATATTTTCTGTAAGTGGCATCATTCTTTTGCCATATCCAGCTGCAAGAATCATAGCTTTCATAAAGCCTTTAACTCCTCATGTAGTTTTGGCATAACAGCAGAGCTTAAATGCTCTTTTAAAGACATAAATTCATCATTGGGTATTAATCTAATTAAATTTTCAAGAATTCCAGGCAAATCCTTTAATCTAAAAGTTCTATTATCTTGAATATATAAATTACTAAGGGTGCCTAAAATTCTCATATTGCGCTGAATACCGCCCCACCTTAACCATTCATAAACATTTTCAACAGAAACATCTAGCTGATTACTTTCAATGTAATGTTTGAGAGTGTTATTAATTAATTCATCAGAATAAGAAATATAGTGATCTATTATTATTCCAGCTAAATCTATACCAACAGGGCCAATGCATAAATCCTGAAAATCTATTACTGCAATTTCGTTATTAGAATCTACTATTAGATTTCTTCTTTCAAAATCAAAATGGCAATTCATCCATGGTTGTTCGGATAATTTATATAGAGCTCTAGACTGCAGAACTTCTAGCTCTTTTAATTTTCTACAAGATAGAAATTTTTCTAAGAAAATTGATTGGATTGTGTCCATTTGCATCGTCAAAGATTCGTCATCAAGTTTATCTATTTGAGGAATATGAGCTATTTGTATTTTAGATAAGATCTCAACTGACTGTTTCAGCAATTCAGGATTTTTATTGAAATCCATATCTATCAAACATTTATCTCCCAGATCTTGTTGAACAATTACTCCGCTAGCTTGATCAACCAAAATAATTTCAGGAGAATTAATGCTTAAGCTTGTAAAAAAATTTGAAACATGAAGAAATTTAGTATGCCTACCCTTTTTAGGATCGAGAAAGCACATAACCAAAGACTCTGCTTTGTCAAAGTGCAATCTATAGTATTCTCTTCCACTTGCTTCAAGTTTTAAGACATCAACTTCGATGGCATTAAAGCCAGTTTTGTTTGCTAATTCTAATGCTTCTTCTTTATTCAATTAACTATTTTTAACTTCATCAGGCACAGGGGTGTCGTCAGGAACGAAGAAGTCGGGCATGAGCTCGCCGAATGGAACATTGGCGTATTTTGAAAAATCTGTTACGCCAGCTTCATGAAGAACTAAGTCGTCAATACAAAAATTGCCGCTAAAGGACTTAGAGTCCTTTATAAGAATTTCATATGCAGCATCAGCCATAATATCTACATTTCGAGATAATCTCATAATTTCATCACCACCAAGATGATTCTGAACTGCAGCAGTTGCAATTGCTGTTCTAGGCCAAAGAGCATTTACAGCTATGCCTCTATCAGCAAACTCTTGAGCCATACCAAGAACGCACATACTCATAGTATATTTAGCCATTGTATAAGCAACCGTTCCTGCAAACCATTTTGGATGCATATCTAAAGGAGGAGATAAATTTAAAATATGAGGATTTGATGCCTTTTCTAAATGCGGTAAACAATATTTACTAACCATGTAGGTTCCTCTTCCATTAATTTGATGCATGAGATCATATCGTTTCATTTCTGTATCTTTAACATTTGTTAACT
>CACLXS010000011.1 GCA_902610905.1 uncultured SAR86 cluster bacterium | reverse complement strand
GAGGCAACTAAATCACCAACTTTTAATGTTCCATTTTGAATTAAAAAGGTTGCAACTGAGCCTCTAAATTTATCTAACTCAGATTCAATAACTACGCCCTGGGCAGGACCTTTATGATGAGCTTTTAATTCAAGTAATTCTGCTTCAAGAGAAACACATTCTAATAGTTTATCAACTCCAGTACCTTTTAAGGCTGACACTGGAACCATTTGTGTTGTTCCTCCCCAGTCCTCTGGAGTCAAGTCCTTGGCTGCCAAATCTCCTTTAACTTTATCAATATCCGCTCCATCTAAATCAATCTTATTTATTGCAACAACAATCGACACGCCGGCTGCTTTAGCATGGTTAATTGCTTCTTCTGTTTGGGGTTTAATGCCATCATTTGCAGCTACGACTAAAATGACAATGTCGGTTGTATTGGCGCCTCTGGCTCTCATAGATGAGAAAGCAGCATGACCAGGGGTATCTATAAAAGTTATTTTGCCTTTAGGTGTTTCAACCTCGTAAGCTCCAATATGTTGTGTAATGCCTCCAGCCTCACCGTCTACGACTTTTGTTTTTCTAATAAAATCAAGAAGTGTTGTTTTACCATGATCAACATGCCCCATAACTGTAATTACTGGTGATCTAGGCTTTGCTTCGTCCGTATAGTTAATTAAATTAGCTAAATCTTCTTCAAAATTTTCTTCTTTTAATGAGATTCCGTTATGACCAATTTCTTCTACCACTAATATTGCTGTCTCTTGGTCAATAACATCATTTATAGTTGCGACAACCCCTAGCCCCATGAGATTCTTTACAACTACATTTCCTTTAACAGCCATTAATTTAGCTAACTCACCAACTTGAATCGACGATGGAACTTCTATATCTTTTTTTATGAATTCAGTAGGTGCTTCAAACTTATGTTCTGATTCCTGAGAAAAAGCAGCCTCTCTTCTTTTATATGCATTAACAGCGCTTGATAACTGATCCTTAACATTTAGTTTGATAGCCGGTTTGTCTTTATCAACTTTTTTAAATTTCTCTCTTTTTTTGACTTCCTCTTGTTTTAGTCTTGCAGCCTCTTTTAACTGCTCTTCTCTTATCTTTTGTTGTTCTTTAAGTTGTTCAGAGGCTGCTGCTCTTTTTGCTTCTATATTATCTGAATAACTTTTGACTGTTTCTGTATCTTTAGAAGTTTTTCCTTTAGATGTAACTGTAACTCCAGACCCTGAAGTTATTGATTTAGATGGAGTTGCTTTTGCACCTTTTAAAGATTTTAAAAGAGCTTGTTTATCTGCAGCGGTAACCTCGTCAGTATTTTTAGAATGACTCAGTCCAGCATTCTGCATACGTTCAAGCAAAGCAGAATCATTGATCTTTAGAGTTTTTGCGAAATCTTTAACAGTTAAAGCCAAAATATTTTCCTTTTAATTAAACCAATGTTCTCTTGCTTTCATTATCATTTTTGATGCATTGTCAGAAGAAATTTCAATAATTTCTTGTAATTCATCAACTGCTAATTCTGCAAGATCATCTTTATTTTTAATACCCTTATTAGATAACTTTTGAATATCTTCATCACTCAAATTTAAATCTGTAAGAGATTCCACATTATCTTCTTCTTCAGTAATTGCTCCCATAGCCTCGAGCAAGGCTGCATCCTCGGCAGCACTTTTTACCCTTGCAATCTCCGCTTCGTCCTCAATAAATGATTCAAAAATTTTATCTTCAGCATATGCTATATCATCAAAACTTGATAAGCCTGTAGAAGATATTTTTTCAGCGATTTCTTCAGATATTTCAAGACTACTAATAAGACTAGCTAAAAATTCAGTCTCATCAACTTTAACTTTAGCTTCTGCTTCTTCGCTGCTTATAATATTTAAGTCCCATCCCACCAACTTAGATGCAAGTCTAATATTTTGACCTCTAGAACCGATTGCCAGCGCAAGATTTTCTTGATTTACGGCAATATCCATAGATCTTGAGTCTTCATCCATAACAATGGATTCAACTTTTGCAGGAACAAGAGCATTAATAACTAACTGAGCTGGATTGTCATCATATATTATTATGTCTATTCTTTCGTTACCTAACTCAGCAGAAACAGCCTGAACTCTGGAACCTCTCATACCTACACATGCTCCAACAGGATCTATTCTTCCATCATTTGTTTTAACTGCAATCTTAGATCTTGATCCGGCATCTCTTGCAACGCCTCTTATTTCAATAACATCCTCATTAATCTCTGGTACTTCGATACTAAAAAGCTCAGTTACCATTTCTGGGCAAGATCTATTTAACATTAATTGAGGGCCTCTACCCTCAACTTCTTGAATCTGAAGAATTGCTCTAATTCTGTCATTAATTTTATAAATCTCACCAGGCATTAATCTATCTCTTGGTAAGATAGCCTCAGCATCGTAAGCAATATCTACAATAATATTATCTCTTGTTACTCTTTTAACAGTACCGTTAACCAATTGATTATTTTGACTTTTAAACTGAGCTACAACTTTTTCTCTTTCAGCCTCTCTTACTTTCTGCAACATGACTTGTCTTGCAGCCTGAGTCTCTATTCTTCCAAAGGGGATGTTGTCCTGTTCTTTTGTATAAATTTCATCTAGTGCAAGATTAGAGTCACTAGTTGAGATATGCGTTTCTGGATGGAATTCTTCATTATTCTCATCAAAAACGATCCAATTCCTATGTGTTGAATATTCTCCTGTGGTTCTATCAATTTTGACAAATAAATCAGCATCTTCGTGAAAATGTCTTTGTGATGCAGATGCAATAGCAATTTCAATAGCTTCAAAAATTACATCCTTCTCCAACCCTTTCTCGGTTGAAACCGAATCAACCACTGCTAAAATCTCATTACTTTGCATAATTTTCTTCCTTCATTAATTTATCAAAATTTGGCTCTAACTTACAAAAATCAATATCATTAAAATTTAACTTATACTCTAGGTTTAGTGACTCTATAAGAAAATATTCTTTATTACAATCAACTAAAGTCCCTTCAATGTTCTTTATTCCCTCAAAAGGCTCCCTTAATTTAACTTTTAATTCTTCTCCAATATATGACTCAAGCTGACTTTGTTTGAAAAATCTTCTGCTAATTCCAGGTGTCGATACTTCTAAAATATAATCATCCCCAAAGGATGAATCTAAATCTATTTCATAGTTGAGATCTTTAGAAATATTTTCACAATCATCAATATTTGCACCCTGCTCAGAATCAATATAAATTCTTAATGTAGGTCTTTTCCTACCCCTTAAAATTTCAAGCCCCCATAAAAAACAATCATGTCTTTTAATAACTGGCTCTATAATTTTTTCAATATCATCTCTCATCTTTTTTTTATATACAAAAAAGGGGCATATGCCCCACAAAAAATATATGTAACTGTGGTAGCGGGGGCTGGATTTGAACCAACGACCTTCGGGTTATGAGCCCGACGAGCTACCAGACTGCTCCACCCCGCAACGCAGCGAGTGTGAAGTTTATGAAGTTTAGTATGTTTGGTCAAGTATATTATTTTTATATTTAAAATAATATCTTGTTATAATTCGCAATCTTTTGCCGAAGTGGTGGAATTGGTAGACACGCTAGCTTGAGGGGCTAGTGAGCGAAAGCTCGTGCGGGTTCAAGTCCCGCTTTCGGCACCATTGTTTTATTTATTTTATTCTGTTGGAATTTCGTCTGTCGGAATTTCTTCCATAACCTCTTCAATTAAAGGTGTTTCAAACATCTCTTTAGTATTTTCAGTTTTATACAAATATGCCAAAACAAGAGTTAAGACCAACCAAAGAGCGACTAAAGAATAAGTTAATTTTCCTAGAAAATCTGACGGTCCTAATGCTCCAAACATTGAATTAGATGAACCTCCACCAAATGCTGAACCCAAATCAGAACCCTTACCTTGTTGTAAAAGTACTAATGCGATGATTGCAACTGCCAAAACTATACAAACTATTTTAATTAAAACTATCATTTTTCTTTATGCCTACTAAAAATTTCTATAATGTCTGAAAAAACATTTGCATCTAATGAAGCACCTCCGATCAAAGCACCATCTATGTTTTTTTCAACAAAAAAATCTGGTGCATTTAATTTATTAACACTTCCACCGTATAAAACCTTTGGTCTTAAATTTTTTTCAGATGCGGATTGTACAACATCTTTAATAAATTCGTGAATTGTATTTACATCTTTTGGCTTGGGTGTATTCCCAGTTCCTATTGCCCATATTGGCTCATAGGCAATAATTAAATTTTCTTGAATAGTTTTCCCTAAAATACATTTTTCAATTTGAGATTGTAATTTTTTTTCTGTTTTGCCAGCTTGAAATTCTTTATAACTTTCGCCAATGCAAAGGATTGGTTTTATATTGTGTTTTGTTAGTGCCTGATATTTCTTAGAAATATAATTATTATCTTCATTAAATATCTCTCTTCTTTCCGAATGACCAATTAAACAAAAGGAAATATTGCTATCTATTGCCATTGATGGAGAAATTGATCCTGTTCTTGCGCCACCTTCAATATCAATATCTTGAAAACCAATTTCAATATCATGGTCTTTTAAGTCACTCTTTATTTGGTTAAAGTGAAGATGAGATGGAGCTATTCCAATAGATTTAGATCCTATTGAGGACATCCTTTCAATAAACCTATTGCACCAAACTTTGTTTGATTCGAAGTCACCATTAGCTTTCCAATTAGCAATTATCACAATTAAGCTTTTGATTTAATTAAGTCGTAAATATCCTTCACATATTTTTTTGCAACTTTTTCTTCAGGCGCTTCTATCATTACTCTTATTTTACTTTCTGTGCCAGAAGGCCTTACGAGAACTCTTCCTACTGTAATATCAGATTCAATTTCTTTTATAAGGTTAAGCAAATCTTTATCATTAACGATATCTTTATTTAAAACTTCTATTGCGTTATTTATTTGAGGCATTTTAGTATAGTTTGAGAGCACCTCTGAGGGGTCTTTTTCAAGAAGTAGTAATGAAGAAATTACTTTTAGAGCTGCTATAGTACCGTCACCAGTACTTACTAAGTCTTTACATATTATATGTCCTGAAGTTTCACCACCTAACATCCAGCCTTTTTTAGTAAGCATGTTGCTAACATATTTATCACCGACATCAGCGCGTATAAATTTGTATCCTAGCTTTGTAATACCATCTTCAAAGCCAAGATTACTCATATGTGTGCCAACAACACCAGACCATGGACCTATTCTATTGGGATTGGCAAAAGCTAGAATATATAAAAGATCATCTCCATCTAATATATTTCCATTACGATCTATAATGATTACTCTATCACCATCTCCATCAAGAGAAATTCCAAAATCAGCTCTTTGTTTAATGACCTCTTTTTGAACAAGTTCTGGGTGAGTAGACCCGCAATCAGCATTAATATTGTATCCATCAGGATTAACACCAATTGAAATAACTTCTGCTCCAAGTTCCTTAAAAACATCAGGGCTTGTTTTGTAACATGCACCATTTGCGCAATCTAAAACAATTCTTAAGGATGTAAATGAAATATCTTGAGGGACTGTTGATTTACAAAATTCAATATATCTGGCACCAGATTCATCAAAACGTCTAGCCTTACCAAGTTCTTCAGTTTTTACTGGGGTGAGTTCAGTTTCTAAGAGCTTTTCTATATTCTTTTCAAGTTCCCTGGATAACTTTTCTCCATCAGCATTAAATATCTTTATTCCATTATCTAAAAAATTATTATGAGATGCGCTTATAACAACACCAAATTTTCTTCTTAATGACTTTGTTAAATATGCCACTCCAGGTGTTGGTAATGGGCCACACAAGCTCACATTTACTCCAGCAGCAATGAAGCCAGCCTGCAATGCTGATTCAAGCATATAACCTGATACTCTAGTGTCTTTACCAATCATGACAGTATCCCAACCCTGCTCTTTCATAACCAAGCCAGTAGCATGACCTATTTTAAGACAAGCTTCTGGTGTTATATGGGTTTCTACAGGCCCTCGAATACCATCAGTGCCAAATTTTAAATTCATAACTAAAGATTATAACTCTTCAGCGGCACCTTTTATTGATGTTTTTTTATTTGATTTAGGCTTTGGATCATCATCTGACCAACCTTTTGGTTCTCGAGGTTCAGCTCCTGCCATTATGTCATCAATCTGAGGTTCGTCGATTGTTTCATATTTTAACAAAGCACCGGCCATAACATTCAATTTATCGAGATTTGTCTTCAAAAGATTTTCGGCTCTTTCATAACATGTATCAATAATTGATTTAATTTCAGAATCAATTAACTTTGAAGTCTCTTCACTTCGATGTTGTGATGGTGATGATGCTGTTCTTCCTAGGAAAGGACTTCCTTCATCTTCACCAAACTTTATAGTACCAAGAGCATCAGAAAAACCCCATTTTGTAACCATGTTTGTTGCTATATTTGTTGCTACCTCAATATCATTTGAAGCACCAGTAGTAATACCTTGATTGCCGTTAATAATACTTTCTGCGATTCTGCCGCCAAATAATGCTGCTATTCTTGCTAACAAATATTCTTTGCTTTGCATATAGGTATCTTCCTCTGGCAAGAACATTGTTACACCTAAAGCTCTGCCTCTAGGTATGATCGTAACTTTATAAACCGGATCATGAGTTGGACATAATCTTCCAACTATTGCATGTCCTGCTTCATGATATGCAGTTATTCTTTTTTGTTCTTCACTTAAAATCATAGATTTTCTTTCAGCACCCATCATAATTTTATCTTTAGCTAAATCTAGATGCGTTTGGTCTATCTTTTTATCTGAGTATCTTGCTGCAAATAATGCTGCTTCATTAATTAAATTAGCCAAGTCTGCTCCAGAGAATCCTGGTGTACCTCTTGCCAAGACTAATGGATCAACATCAGAATCAAGTGGTACTTTTCTCATATGAACTTTTAGAATTGCTTCTCTTCCTCTAATGTCAGGAAGGTCTACAACAACTTGTCTATCAAATCTTCCTGGTCTTAATAAGGCTGGGTCTAGAACATCAGGTCTATTAGTTGCAGCTATGACAATAACGCCATCGTTACCCTCAAAACCATCCATTTCAACTAACAGTTGATTAAGTGTTTGTTCTCTTTCATCATGACCACCACCAAGGCCTGCACCTCGATGCCTTCCAACTGCATCAATCTCATCAATAAAAACTATACAAGGAGATTGTTTTTTAGCTTGCTCAAACATATCCCTTACCCTTGAAGCACCAACACCTACAAACATCTCTACAAAATCAGATCCTGATATTGTAAAAAATGGAACTTTTGCTTCACCAGCAACAGCTCTTGCTAAAAGAGTCTTACCAGTACCTGGGGGGCCTACCATTAATACTCCTCTAGGAATTTTTCCACCTAATTTTTGAAACTTAGTTGGATCTCTTAAAAAATCAACTAGTTCTTGGACATCTTGTTTTGCTTCTTCGCAGCCTGCAACATCCTTAAATGTTGTTTTTACTTTACCGCCCTCCATCAATTTTGCTTTGCTCTTACCGAAAGACATGGGACCACCTTTACCTGATATTCCTCCTTGCATTTGCCTCATAAAAAAGAAGAAAATACCTAAAAGTAAAAGTATAGGAAATGCTCCTACTAGTAATTGAGATAATACTGATGGTTGTTCAATTTTTTCGTAGACAGCAATTACACCGTTATCTTCAATAGCCTTATCCACAGCTTCGTCTTTTTTGAATATCGGATGTGTTGTTTCAAATTTAGAACCGTCCAGACGATCGCCAATAATTGTCATTTGATCGCCTTTGTAGACTACTTTGGCAATTCGATCAGACAAAACCTCTTCTTTGAATTGGCTATAGCTAATCTGTTCTCTTGCTCCTGCATTTTCAATGTTATTGAAAACATAAATTAACAAAGATCCTAGAACGAACCAAACAATTAAATTTCTTAAAACACTATTCATCGTTTATATGCTCCATATAAAAATATTTCCCCTGATTGCTTTTTAGAAGCAGCAGGTTTAAAAGTTTGGACTATCTTAAAAGATAATTCCATTTTTTTTCGAAGATTTTTCAACATACTATTCTGAAAAGTCTTCATGATAAATGAGCCATGAGATTTATTTAAATATTTTGCTGCTGTATCTAGAGTTAGAATATTAAGCTCGTATATATTTTCTATATCTATAGCATTTATACCAGTTATGTTGGGGGCTATATCTGAAATTACAAGTCCAAATGAACCCATTTTTGAACTAATGACATCTATGGTGTCTATTTCTTCGATGCTATTTTGAAAAAAATATACCCCATCAACTACTTCCATATCTAATATATCAATCGCATAAACCTCTGAATTAGGTGATTTTTTTTTAATGTAATGCGACCATCCTCCTGGGGCCGAGCCTAAATCTAAAACATTTTGGCTTTTTCTTAGAGATTTTGTTTTTTGAAGAATTTCTTCGAGTTTATATACTGCTCTTGTTCTGTAACCCTCTTGCTTTGCCCTATTTGCCCAGTTATCAGCATGCATCAGATATGTTTAACTTCAATAATTTCGTATGTCATTTTTCCTGATGGAGTAACGATTTCTACCTCATCATCAACAAACTTGCCAACCAAACCTTTTGCAATTGGAGTTTCAATTGAGATATGACCATTTTCAGGATTGGACTCTAAGTTACCAACTATTTTATAAACAATCTCTTTATCATTGTTTACGTCATGTAATTTGACTGTCGAACCAAATACAACTCTACCAGTTTCTGGAATATCTTTTACATTAATTACTTGTGCATTTGCTAAAGCACTTTCTATTTCATTTATTTTTGCTTCCATTAAACCTTGAAGTTCTTTGGCCGCATGGTATTCTGCGTTTTCTTTTAAATCACCATGCGCCCTAGCTTCAGCTATAGCTTCTGATATTTTTGGTCTCTCAACAAATTTAAGTTTAGATAATTCATCTTTAAGGGCAATTTCACCCTCGATTGTTATAGGCACTCGTGACATATATTTAATTATAGCAACTGTGGCTAAGAATTATGTAATTCTTGAAGTGTCTTATATGACCAGTCTACTTCTTTACCATTTAGAGCCTGCATTATTGCAAATGCACCAAACATTGTAGTTGTACAAAAGATCTTATTTTGTAATGCTGTTCTTCTTATGGCAGCTGAATCTTTTATTGATTGAGCTCCTTCTGTTGTGTTTATGACCAAATCAATTTCTTTATTTAGTAGGCTGTCAACTGTGTGTGGCCTTCCTTCTAATACTTTATTAATTTTTTTAACTTTATAATTTAAGCCTGATATATAAGAAGCTGTACCACCAGTAGCTACCATTTCAAAACCATTCTTTTGTATGAGAGGTAAAAGATCATCTAAATATTTTTTATCGCTATCTTTTACGCTTATAAATACAGTTCCTGATCTTGGTAAGATTTTATTGGCACCTTTTTGTGCTTTTGCATAAGCTTCACCAAAATTTATTCCTATGCCCATTACCTCTCCTGTAGATTTCATCTCTGGTCCAAGTATAGGATCAACTAAAGGAAATTTATCGAATGGCAAGACTGCTTCCTTAACAAAATATAAATCATCAGGTAGAGCGCTAGAAAATTTTTGATTGGCAAGAGTATTACCAATCATTGCTTTTGAAGCAACCTTTACAAGAGAATTACCGATTGCTTTAGATATAAATGGAACAGTTCTAGAGGCCCTAGGGTTTACTTCAATAATATATACAACATCATCTTTTACAGCGAATTGAATATTCATAAGGCCCAAAATATCTAACTCTTTACCAATTTTAATGGATTGATCACAGATTTCTTTTTGAATTTCTTCTGACAAACTGTATGGTGGTAATGAACATGCTGAATCACCAGAATGAATGCCAGCTTGTTCAATATGCTGTAAAATTCCTCCAACTTGAATATCTATTCCATCAGAAACAACATCAACATCAACCTCAACAGCATCTGTTAAATAGCTATCTAGTAAAATTGGCTTACTGTTTGAAACTTCTACCGCTTCGTTTAGATATAGTTCTAATTCGTTTAAGTTATGAACAAGTTGCATTGCTCTTCCACCCAATACATATGAAGGTCTAACAACTATAGGAAATCCAATTTTTTCTGCTTCAATCATGGCCTCGGATATATTCTTTACAGTTGCATTTGCAGGCTGCTTTAAATCAAGTTTTTGAATTAATTCCTGAAACCTTTCTCTATCCTCAGATCTATCAATTGCATCCACATCTGTCCCAAGGATTTTTACACCTCTTTCTGACAAAATATCTGCTAACTTTAATGGGGTTTGTCCACCAAATTGGATAATAACTCCCTCAGGCTTTTCGTTATCAATAATATCTAGAATCTTTTCAGCTGTAATTGGCTCAAAATATAATCTATTTGAAACATCATAATCTGTAGAAACGGTTTCAGGATTACAATTAACCATAATCGATTCATAACCTTCCTCTTGCATAGCAAGCGAGGCATGAACGCAACAATAATCAAATTCAATTCCTTGTCCAATTCTGTTTGGTCCACTTCCTAAAACAAGAATTTTTTTATTGCTTGTTGGATTGCTTTCACATTGATCTGCATAAGTTGAATACATATAACACGTTGAAGTTGCAAATTCCGCAGCACAGGTATCTACTCTTCTATAAACAGGCAGAATATTAAGCTCTTTCCTCACGTGTCTAAAGTCAGATTCTGTAGTATTAATTAATTCAGCGATTCTTGAATCGGTGAAGCCTTTTTTCTTTAATGAATATATTGCTTCGTGATCAAGGTCAGATAATTTTGTATCTTGTAAAAATTTCTCAATGTTTAAGATTTCTTCAAGTTGATCAAGAAACCAATAGTCGATTTTTGTAAGCTCATAAATTTTATCAAGTCCCCATCCTGCTCTTATCGCATCACAAACATAAAATAATCTTTTAGGGCCAGGAAATGTTAATTGATAAAGAATTTCTTCCTTACATTCTGCATAAGATTTTTCTACTATAGAATTAAGGCCATTCAAGTCTTCTTCCATGCTAGCTAAAGCCTTCTGAAGTGATTCTTGAAAATTAGACCCAATTGCCATAACTTCTCCAACAGATTTCATTTGGGTTGTAAGCTTTGGTTCTGCCTGCGGGAATTTTTCAAAAGCAAATTTAGGGATTTTGGTAACGATATAATCAATGCTTGGCTCAAATGATGCAGGTGTAAGTCCTCCTGTAATATCATTTTTTAATTCATCAAGCGTGTATCCAACAGATAGCAATGCAGCTACTTTAGCAATTGGAAAACCTGTTGCTTTTGAAGCAAGAGCAGATGAGCGGCTTACTCTTGGATTCATTTCTATGACAACCATTTTTCCATTGTCTGGATTTATTGCAAATTGAACATTTGAGCCACCAGTATCTACGCCTATTTCTCTGAGAATCTTAAATGAAGCATTTCTCATTATTTGATATTCTTTGTCTGTTAAGGTTTGTGCTGGAGCAATAGTAATTGAGTCTCCTGTATGAACACCCATTGGATCAAGGTTTTCGATTGAGCAAACAATAATACAATTGTCTTTGCAGTCTCGAACAACCTCCATTTCAAACTCTTTCCAACCAATTAGAGATTCATCAATTAAAAGTTCATTCGTAGGTGATAACTCAAGCCCCTTTTTACAAATAGCTTCAAACTCATCAATGTTATAAGCAATTCCCCCACCAGTTCCACCCATAGTAAATGAAGGTCTAATAATGCATGGAAAACCAATTCTTTTTTGGACTTCCATTGCGTCTTCCATTGAATGAGCAATACCGGAGTTTGGAGTCTCAATTCCAATTGCCTGCATTGTCTCATCAAAGAGCTGTCTGTCTTCTGCTTTATCAATAGCCTCTCTGTTAGCTCCTATTAAGATTACTCCATGCTTCTTAAGAACTCCGTGTTTGTCTAAAGATAAGGCTGTATTTAGTGCTGTCTGACCTCCCATTGTTGGTAAAATTGCATCCGGCTTTTCTTTTTCAATTATCTTTTCAACCGCTTCCCAGTGAATTGGTTCAATATAAGTTGCATCTGCCATTAAAGGATCCGTCATAATAGTTGCCGGATTGGAATTAACTAAAATTACTCTAAACCCCTCTTCTTTTAATGCCTTACAAGCCTGAGCTCCAGAGTAATCAAATTCACATGCTTGACCAATGATAATAGGTCCTGCACCAATTATTAAAATTGATTTTATATCTTTACGTCTTGGCATATTCTTCTACCATAGATTGAAACTTTTTAAATAAAGTTTGTATTTCTTGTGGGCCTGGACTTGCTTCAGGATGACCCTGAAAACTAAAAGCTGGTTTATCAGTGAACTCAATACCTTGTAATGATTGATCAAATAGAGATACATGAGAGGCACTTATATTTGCAGGTAAAGTCTTTTCATCCACTGCAAAACCATGATTTTGACTTGTAATAAAAACTTCTTTTGTTTTTAAATCTTGCACAGGATGATTAGCTCCGTGATGACCAAATTTCATCTTATATGTTGATGCTCCTCCAGCGAGTGCTAAAAGTTGATGACCAAGGCATATACCAAAAATTGGAAGATTAATCTCAAGGAATTTTCTAATATTATCAATAGCATAAGTGCATGGCTCAGGATCTCCAGGCCCGTTTGATAGGAAAATTCCTTTTGGTGAGAGTTTCATTACCTCCTCAAAAGATGTTTCCGCATTAACTACTATAATTTTCCCTACATGATCTGATAAAAGCCTTAAAATATTATTTTTTATACCAAAATCAAAGGCAACTACTGGATGATTTTTTATGGCTATATTATTAGCTGGCCATACTCCCTCATTCCAAATATATTTCTCTTTTACAGAAACTACCTTAGCTAAATCCATCCCTTTTAACCCTGAAAAATCTTTAGCCTTTAGTATGGCTTCTTCCGCTGTTAATTTTGAAAGAGGTGCAATACAACTATTAAGCGACCCTTTGTCCCGCAATATTGATGTTAATTTTCTAGTATTAATTTCTGAAATTGCAATTACCTCTTGCTCGCGTAAAAATTTATCTAATGTTTTAGTAGATCGCCAGTTACTTGGCTTGGCACAATGCTTATTAATAACAAGCCCAGAAGCATGAATTAAAGATGATTCATTATCTTCATCATTAATACCGGTATTGCCAATATGAGGGTGAGTAAAGGTAATAATTTGTTTTTTGTAAGAAGGATCTGTAATAATTTCTTGATAACCTGTTATAGAGGTATTAAAAACTAATTCACCAACATCAATCTTTTCTTCACCAAAGCCTTCCCCATAGAATATACTTCCATCTTCAAGTGCTAAAATGGTTGGAAAAGACACTAAAAATCCCTCCAATCGGGCTTGAAATTTGAGAAAATTAAAGGGTGACTATTTAAAGAAATTTTGGATTTTAATGAGCTAAAATATTGTGCTGGCATTAAAATTGTACTTTATAGATTTAGTAGTCAACTGTCTATACTAAATGAGAAAAAATATGAAAATTTCTATTAAAACTGAAAAAGAAATTAAAAAAATGAGAGTTGCTGGAAAGCTCGCAGCAGAAGTATTAGAAATGATAGAACCTTTCGTTGTTCCTGGTGTATCTACTGAAGAGCTGGATAATATTTGCTATGAACATATTGTTAATGTTCAAAAAGCAATTCCAGCAAATGTTGGTTATCGGGGTTTTGAAAAAACCATTTGTTCAAGCATTAATCAAGTAATATGCCATGGTATTCCTGATAAAAATAGAGTTTTAAAGAATGGGGACATCTTAAATATTGATGTTACTGTCATTAAAGATGGATGGCATGGAGACACATCAAAAATGTATCTTGTCGGAAAGTGTCAACCACATAATGAAAGATTGGTTAAAATTACCCAAGAATGTCTCTACAAAGCTATTGAAGTGGTTAAGCCAGGAGCATATCTTGGCGATATTGGGAATGCCATCCAACAACATGCTGAAGCTAACTACTATAGTGTTGTTGAGGAATACTGTGGCCATGGAATAGGAAACGTCTATCATGAGGAACCACAAGTACTCCATTACGGAAAGCCTGGTAGAGGTATTCAAATACAAGAAGGCATGTGTTTCACCATTGAACCAATGATTAATCAAGGATCTAAACACTGCAAAACCTTACAAGATGGATGGACTGTTGAAACCAAAGATGGAAGAAATTCTGCTCAATGGGAACACACACTTGCAGTCACATCAAGCGGAGCCGAAGTTCTTACAATAAGACAAGAAGAATCTTTATGATTAAAAATGAATCAGATTTAAATGATGAGTTTTTAAATAATTTTCCAAAAATATATCAAACTCCAAGTTTAACAAATGACTACTTGACGAAAAATACTTCCAAAATAGAAAAGAAAATCCTTCACTACTTCACACAATATGATCTAAATAACGATTTTGTAATTTATGCCAATGGCGGATTTGGTAGAAAGGAACTCTATCCATCATCAGATATAGATATTTCAATAATCCATAAAAATAAAAAAGCAAAAAAAATTGAAAGTTTAGAAAGATTTATAGCTAAACTTTGGGATTTAGGATTTCAGGTTGGTCATTCTGTAAGAACTATCAAAGATATTAAAAAAGTTACTAAGGATGATCCAAAAGAATTTACTTCATATCTAACAAGACGAGCCTTATTGACAAATAATACTATCGATAAAGAAATAACTTCTACGCTACAAAAAATATGGTCGAAAAAAAAATTCTATAAAGTAAAATTTTTAGAACAGAAAGATAGATATAGATCTTTTTACTCTACGGCATATAACCTAGAGCCAGATTTAAAAGAATCACCTGGCTGCCTTAGAGATTTTCAAACAGCTTTATGGATCCTTCAACACTGTTTTGATTTAAAAAATATTAAAGAGATCCAAATCTCAAAAGAATTTGGAGATAATGTTGATGAAGTTATTGATTCTTATAATTTCGTTAAAACTCTAAGATATATAACAAACACTTTATCCTCAAGAAATAGGTTAACTTTTGAACTTCAACTAGAAATAGCTCTCAAGGCTAATATTAATGAAGGAACTAGAAAAAGGTCTGTAGAAAAAATGATGCAAAAATTCTACGAAAACGCATCAAACTTAACTAACTTCAATCAGTATGTATTTAATAAATTTGAAGAACAAAATACTTTTGGTCTTACAAAAAATATAGGTGATTACTATATAAAAGGAGACAAAATTGGGATCAACCCAAAGGTTAGTCTTTCAAATAGAAAGGACCTAATTTTTGGCATATACAACATTATAGGATCGAACAAGAAAGTTAATGCTATAGATACCAACACAGAATCTCTTTTGAAAAATAATCTTGATCTGATTAACAAAAAATTCAAAGAAGATCGGGTTTATGCAAACCAATTTTTAGAAATTTTTAGATCAAAATATAATCTTTCCTCGATCTTAAAATCCATGAAAGCTATTGGAATAATTCAGAAATATGTGGATGAATTTAATGAGGTCGTTGGTCAAATGCAATTTGATTTATTTCATGTTTATACAGTCGATGAACATACGTTTAAAGTCGTAAGGAATATGCGCCAAATGAAAATTCACTTTAAAGATGAGTTCAAATTAGAGCATGAATTAATAAATAGGCTCCCGAAAATAGAAATTCTATATTTAGCGGGACTCTTTCATGATTTGGGTAAAGGCAAAGGTGGAGATCACTCAAAAATTGGGGCAAAAACTAGTTATAACTTTGCAAAAAAAATTGGTTTATCAAAAGCTGATGCTGACCTTATTTCTTGGTTAGTTCTTAATCACTTAGAAATGTCATCAATTTCTCAGAAGAAAGATATTTCTGATATGGATACAATAGAAGAGTTTGCAAATCTTGCTGGAACAACTGAAAAACTTGATTATTTATATCTGTTAACTGTTAATGATATAAGGGCTACTAACCCCGCCCTATGGAATGGTTGGAAACATGGGCTTCTTAAAGACCTTTTTTTACTAACAAGGTCAAAAATAAATAAAGAACCAGTGCAAACCATTAAAGAGATTACTGAGGATAGAAAAAAGAACTGCATAAGATCATTTATAGAAGAAAAAGATAAGAAAAAAATTAAAAACTATCTTGAAAATTTTGATGACTCCTTCTTTACAAAAAATAATCTCGATAAATTAAAATGGCAATGCGATTTAATTATTAATAGTGAAATAAATAAAACAGTTATTGGTGCTAGAAAATGTTTTGATAATTTATTAGAAATTTTTATTAAGACTGAAAATTTTGATGGGCTCTTTTTAAAATTAGTTCAAGTTTTTCAATTATCAGGTCTTGAAATAATTGATGCGCACATATCTACCAGCACCAACAAAGCTATCGCTGCAAATACTTTTATTGCAAAGTATTCTTTTCACAATAGACCTTTAAGCAACGCTGAGGTTCAAGATGTTAAATTAAAAATATCTAATAATTTTAATAATCTAGAAGGCAAAACAAAAAAATTAGTGTTTAAGAAAAAGAAAAATGGGTCTTTTGGGAAATCCTTTAAAATTTCAAATGTTGAGCAAAAAGATAAAAAAAGAAATTTACTAACCATTGAAACTGCAGATAGCCCAGGTTTGTTAGTAAAAATTGCTAAAACACTCCACGAAAATGGTACTTCAATATATTCTGCAAGAATTAATACGCTTGGCGACAGGGTTGAGGACACTTTTGAGATTGAAGATATGACACTTTCATCTTTTTCGAACAAAAAAATTAAAAAAATAAGTGACAGTCTGAAAGAAACTATGTAAATAACTTAATTCATCCCTATAATAGCGACATGAATATCAAAGCAACAGGCTTATTAACAAAATCATCTAGCGGTGAAACGCTTGATGCATATTTTCCTGTTATTGAATTTAACGATCAAAAAACTGATATTCAAGATATAAATACTCATAACTCAGTAAAAGAACTCGTTGAAATACATTGGACTCAAAAAGATCTTGATGAGCCAATAGAAGATGTTGTAAGTGCATATCTTAAATTACACTTAATTTCATATAGATTTGTGCTTCCTAATTCAATTAATCTTGATGGTCTTTTTAATGCATTGCCAAATGTAGCTTGGACAAATAAAGGTCCAATTTCTATTGATGAAATTGATCAAGAGTTACTAAATTCAAAACAAAATAAAAATGATTTATTCATAAGGTCGCTTGATAAATTTCCTCAACTGGTTGATTACATTATTCCAAAAAACGTGAGAATAGCTGATGCTTGTAGAGTAAGACTAGGTGCATATTTAAGTCCAGGAACTACAATTATGCATGAAGGTTTTGTCAATTTTAATGCAGGAACACTTGGCACAGCTATGATAGAAGGAAGAATATCTTCCGGAGTTGTTGTTGGAGATAATTCCGACCTTGGGGGTGGCTGCAGTACTATGGGAACTCTGTCGGGTGGTAATAATATAAAAATTTCTATTGGTGAAAACTGCTTAATTGGAGCTAATGCTGGAGTGGGTATACCGCTTGGAGATAACTGTACAATTGAAGCTGGCTTGTATATTACTGCTGGAACAAAAATTGAACTATATAAAGAAAATGGCGATTTAGATGGAGTTTTTAAAGGTTCTAAATTATCTAATTGCTCCAACTTAGTCTTTTTAAGAAACTCACAGAATGGTAAGGTGATCGCCAAAGTAAATCAAAAGTCCATTAATTTAAACTCTGAATTACATAAAAATGATTGAATTCTTGCAAAAACTCATACAAATCCAATCCATCTCACCTAGGGACGAAGGGTGTTTTGATCTAATTGAAGATAGATTAAATAAGCTTAATTTTAAATGTGAAAGAATTGATTATCTTAATGTTGAGAATCTATATGCTACTTATGGAGATAAAGGTAAAATTTTCTGCTTCCTTGGTCATACGGATGTAGTACCAACCGGTCCAGAAAACCAATGGACTTACCCTCCCTTCTCAGGTCATATTGAAGGTGATGTAATTTATGGTAGAGGAACTGCTGACATGAAAGCATCAATAGCAGCTTTTATAGAATCACTCGAAGAATTTATGGATTCTGAGCCTGACTTAAATTACAGGATTGCAGTATTGCTTACTTCTAATGAGGAAGGAGATGCTGAAGATGGCTTTATAGACAAAATTGTTGATGACATGATTGAAAAAGATGAAAAAATCGATTTATGTCTTGTAGGTGAGCCTACATCATATAAAAAAATCGGAGACAGTATCAGAATTGGCAGAAGAGGATCTCTTGGTGGTTCACTAAAAATTATTGGCAAACAAGGTCATATTGCTTATCCAGAGAATGTAGTGAACCCAATATTTTCTGCAAGTGATGTGATTGTTAGATTAAAAAATACAGTTTGGGATAACGGCAATGCTATTTTCCAACCTACAAGTTTTCAAATTTCGAATATTCATTCCGGCACTGGTGCTAAAAATATAGTCCCTGGAGAGTTGGATATGTTGTTTAATTTTAGGTACTCAACTGAATCAACTCACGAAAAACTAATGAGTGAGTTTGAATCTATACTTAAAAAGGTAAATGTTGAATATGAAATTGATTGGAAGCTAAGTGGACTTCCATACCTGACAAAAGAAGATAACTTAAAAGATGTTGTAGTCGAATCTATAGAAAATATTACAGGTTATTCACCTGATTTAAATGCAAAAGGTGGAACATCAGATGGAAGATTTATAGCTAAAATGGGAACCGAAATAGTTGAATTAGGTCCATTGAATGAAACAATTCATCAAATTGATGAACATGTAAAAATTTCAGAAATAGAGCTTCTTCAAAAAATTTATACAAATATTCTCAATAACCTTAACCAAAAATTAGCCTAATTTTTTATTTAGCTAGATTCTTTCTTTTTAAATAAATACGCCATTACAACTAAGGCAATTGCTATAACAACATAATATTGAATCATAAATGTAAATATAGGTTGAACAGAATTTAACCCATCAACAGTTGCATCTCCTCCTAAAAGGCCTGCAAGAACACCACCTATAGCTGAAGCTAAGAACCATAAGCCAAACATCTGACCCATATATTTTTTTGGAGAATATTTAGAGAATGCAGATAATCCAATTGGAGACAATGCTAATTCACCCCATGTCTGAAGCAAATATGTTATTAAAAGCCATTGCATGCCCACTGGGGCAGAAACCATAGCAAGCTTTACAGCATATACCATTACGATAAAGCTTAATGCCATAAAAATTAAACCGATTGCAAACTTTAAAGGCAGTGATGGATCCATATTCATTCTTCCTAGATGAGCCCAGATTCCTGCAAATATAGGAGCAAAAGTAACAACAAATATTGGATTAGCAAACTGAAGCCATCCTATAGGAATTATGAAACCAGCAATTGATAAATCAGTATAGTCTCTTGCAAAAATACTTAAAGAGCTTGCTGATTGATCAAAGCCTGACCAAAATGCAGCAGCCCCTATAAATAAAACAAAAAGTAGTAATAAATTCTTTTTCTCAGAACTATTTAGACCTGCAAACCCATAAAGATAGAAGAAATATGCGCCGGCCACTATAGTAAGAAAGTATGCAAAATTCTCTGCAAAGACTCTTGGATCTATTGAAATTAACCCAAATAAACCAAGACCTATAACTATAAACATTAAAACTAAACTTCTTTTAGTCCATGAAATTAGGCTTGCTCTACTTGAATCCAGCATATCATTAGGATTCAAGCCAGCATCACCAAGAAGATGTCTATAATTTATATATTGATACACACCAAAAGCCATGCCAACTCCAGCTGCCCCAAAGCCATAATGCCAACCTATTTTTTCACCAAGATAAGAACATATAAGAAATCCCAATGTTGAGCCAATATTTATGGACATATAGAAAATTGTGTAACCTGAATCTCTTCTTTGATCGTTATCTCGGTATAGGCTACCTACGATTGTTGAAATATTTCCTTTTAACAAGCCTGTTCCTAGAACTACAAGAATCAAGCCCAAGAAAAATGTTTGCTCAATTGGAATTGCTAGTGTGAAATGCCCAAGAGTGATAATTATTGCACCCAACAAAACAGCTTTTTGATGACCTAAAATATTATCAGCTATCCAACCGCCTGGAACGACCATAAAATAGACCATACCAACATATATTCCATAGATGGCATTTGCATCCATTGCAGAAAGACCCATTCCTGGATTAAATCCAGTCAATGATCCAGTCATATATAAAACAAGCAATGCTCTCATTCCATAGAAAGACATTCTTTCCCACATCTCAGTTAAAAATAAGGTTCTAAGACCAATCGGATGACCAAAAAATGCTGTATCTTTATCCATAATCGTATATTTTAAAATTTATTTTAATTACTATACCAAAATGAATGAAAAAGCATATAAAGTCTTTCCTTTAAAAAGGATCACAGCAGGTATTTATGACTTCTTTCTTTTATTGGGTGTTTGGTTTGCTGTTGGTTCAATAGCTCTATGGTTAAACGGAGGTGAAACATTAAATCCGTGGCTGGGCCTATCTCTTGTAATTTTAAGTAGCTGGGGTTTTTTTGCTTACTTTTGGCTTAACGGAAATAAAACTCTAGGCATGGCAGTGTGGAACATTGAAATTTATAGTCTTAATGGAGAAAAAATTACTATAAAGCAAATTTCAATAAGATTTTTGGTGAACATTTTAATTTTATTTCTAGCAGGATTGCCACTTATACAAATTTACTTTTCTCAAAAAGGTTTAGCAATTAATGACACCCTGTCAAAGACAGCTTTAAAAATTATTTAGATTCTTCTATAAAAAAATATGCTCATTATCAATAACAGTAAAGCTGGAGCAATGACACCAATTAATACAGATAGATTTGTAGCTATTGAGAAACTTATTGTGAAGTCTTGAAAGACTTTATAAATAAAAGCTCCAACTACTGATAATACTATTCTTGATGCTGGCGTTACATCTCGCAACGAGCTAAAAATAAAAGAACCAAAGAAAACAATTAAGCACAAAATGGATATGGGCTGAAATATATTTTTATAAAAAGATTTTTCTAAATGGGCAATAAATAACTTGTCTTCTTTTTTTAAACTGGTTTCAATGAATTTTTGAGCGTTAATTATTTCAGAAGTTTTTAAATTTTCTACCCTTGCAAATGGCATCTTTGTAATCAAAGGAAATTTAAATTCTTCATAATTATTTTCTATGCCATTTCCCTCAAAAAAATGATATTGCATTGTTTCATCAAATTTTATTTGATTTTTAATGATTTCAGCTGAATCTGCCATTTTAAAATAAAGAACTTTTCCATCATCGGTTTTAATAAATTTAACCTTATAAATAAAAGAATCTTTCATAAAAGAATATGTTAAAAAAGATTTTCCATCCTTAATCCAATTATTGTTTTGGCTACTTTCTTCTGCTGATTGCACAATTAAATTTTTATTAATCTCCGCATCGGCTCTAATATCTTTCAAAAACAACTCATTGGATGGTAAAAATAAAAATATTAATAATATTGGGCCTAATGAGCTTATTAATACTATTTTTAATGGCGATTCCCCACTCGACCTTAAGACGTTTAAGTTGCCTTCTTGATGCGAGATACCTAAAGAAATCATAACTCCAAGTAAACAAGCACCTTCTAGAAAATTTATAGCATTACTTGGAGATACACCTAAAACATACAAAAAGACATTAGAAAAATTATATTCTTCAGATAAGTTTTCAAGTTCAGACATTAAACTAAAAACTAAATCCAGTATGGCAAATAATATAAAAATTGATAAGGAAATTAAAAACGATCTTTTTATGAGATAACCATGAAAAATTTTAATCATGTCACCATCCATATAAATAAAATAAATATCATGATTCCAATGAAGTATCTAAAATTAATATTTTCCTGTATTGTCATGTTTGCAAAGCTTAGAAAAATAATTTTTTCTCTATAAGTATAGAGAAGTAAAAATAAAACAAATAAACCATGAATAAACCAAAGGTTAAAAATGGAGCCTGGGTTATCAGATATGAATTCTCTGGCGAGTATTAAAAGACTTAAATAAGAAACATATATCAACATTCCCGGGAGCATAAATGAAAATTTACCTTCTCTCGGTTTTGATGATGAAATATATATACCATAAAGTAACAAAATTAAAATTGTTATCGGTATTGATATATTCCACTGAAATGTTGCTTGGTCTGATGCTAAAGAATAATCAAATAATTTAGTTAGGCTCAAATCATTGCTTTGAGATATGTTTTTATCAATTTCAAAATTAAAATTATTAAAGTTTGAAATAATTTTTGATGTTTCTGAAAATAAGCCACCGTAAAAAGACCCATTTTTTAAATTTAATTCAATGGTTTTATCTTTCTCTGTAGTTAGCAACTCATCAGAAATAACAATAAATGAATTATCCTCATCAACTTGAAAAAGCTTGACCCCTTTTAATAAGCCTTCATCTGCAGTTTGCACATAAAGAAATCCTCCTTCATCTAGTGAAACTATTTCATCAGATTGAATTGCATCAATCTGCTCTTCGAATGAGTCTATTACTAACAATTCTTTAGAAAGATTTTTTGAATAAGGTGCAATATATAAGCTTAAAACAAGGGTTATAAAGAAATAAATAAAAGCTTGAGGCAATAAAAACTTTATTAAGTTAAATTTTGATAAGCCAGCTGAAAAATATCCATGAATTTCTCCCTCAGAATTCAATCTACCAATTGTTATGAGCAGTCCTAAAAAAAAAGATAAGGGTATCAATAATGTTATAAAGTCAGGAAACCTTAAAGCAATTACACTCAATATTATTCCAGGATCTATATTTCCTTCAGCAGCTTGTTCAAAGTAGCCGACAATCCTTGATCCTACAACAAGTAGAAAGAAAACTAATAGCACACCAATTGATGATCTAAAGACCTCTATATTCAAACTTTTTGAAAGAATATTTTTTTTATACATGCCTTGAGAACTATGATGCATTACAATATTTATCTTATCAGTAAACACCATAACAGGAGAACTTAAATGGCGTATAAAGTTTTAAATAATGTTCTTGTAAAAGACGCATCAAACATATCTTCTTTATCAACAGATATGCTTGTTTTAGTTATAAATAAAAATACAAAAAATGACTCCTCTTTCAAAGAGCTCAATAAAAAATCTAAAAGTTATATTTCTAAAACTATTCAATCACATCTTGATCAATCTGGAGGCAGTATTTTACTTCCAAAAGTTGATGGAATTAACGCTAAAAATATTCTTCTAGTTAATGGGCTTGATGCAGATTCTCCTACTCATAAATGGCTATCTATGTATCAAGGTATTGCTAAAAAAGGAAATCAAAATAAGTGCAAAGATATATCAATTATGCCTGGAACAACTGCGCCAAAGGGGAAGGATGAGCTTTGGTTAATTGAGATGGTTTCTAAAACAATTGAGTCTAATGTTTATATCTTTTCTGAAACAAAAAATAAAACTTCTAAGAAGCCTAGTGTAAAAAAATTGACTATCCTTGCCTCAGGCTTAACTGGAGCTAAATTAACAAAAGCGAAACAAGCTGCAAAAGTTGGATATGCTATTGGTGAAGGAGTTAATACTGCAAAATATTTAGGAGATCTTCCAGCCAATCATTGCACCCCAAGAATTATTGAGAAAAAGGTAAAAGCAATGACTAAAGATTTCCCGAAGCTAAAAGTTAAATCTTTTAACGAACAACAAATGCAAAAAATGGGTATGGGCTCATTTTTAAGCGTCTCTAGGGGAAGTGAAGAACCAGCTAGGATGATGGTTATCGAATACAAAGGTGGTAAATCAACTGACAAACCTATTGCACTAGTGGGCAAAGGTGTCACCTTTGATACTGGTGGAGTTTCGATCAAACCAAGTCCTGCTATGGATGAAATGAAATGGGATATGTGTGGAGCTGCGACTGTGTTTGGAGTGATGTCTACCCTGGCAAGATTAAATGCAGATGTTAACGTAGTTGGTGTGATGGGTTGTGCTGAAAATATGTGCTCATCCAAAGCTACAAAACCTGGAGATGTTGTAACTTCAATGTCGGGTCAGACTATTGAAATACTTAATACTGACGCTGAAGGAAGATTAATACTTGCAGATTGTTTAACATACGTTGGAAAGTACAAACCTTCATATGTTATCGATATGGCAACACTAACTGGAGCTGTTGTCATTGCTCTTGGCAGACATGCGAGTGGAGTTATGGCAAATGACCAGCATCTTGCAGATAAAATAATTGAATCTGGTGAAGAGTCAGGTGATAGAGCTTGGCAACTTCCATTATGGGATGAGCATCAATCATGTACTAAAACTAAATATGCAGATTTAGCGAATATTGGCGGTGGAAGAGAAGCTGGAACAATACATGCTGCTGCTTTCCTTTCAAAATTTACCAATGATTATAAGTGGGCGCATATTGATATTGCTGCTACAGCTTCCTATAGTACTCCTGTAAAAGCTGGAACTGGAAGACCGGTTCCTCTTATCAGCCAATTGCTATTAAGTAAGAAATTAAAATAATTTTAATTAAGCTTCCTAATGGATAAACAGTATTACCCTGTAGAAATTGAAGAAAAATGGTCCAAGATTTGGGCCGAAAGAGTTATTTCTAATAAAGACTCTGAGGATTCTTTTTCTCAGGTAATACCACCTCCAAATGTAACCGGTACTCTTCATATGGGTCATAGTTTTCAATATGCCATTATGGATTTTTACACCAGGTATAACCATATGACTGGTAAGGATGCTCATTGGCAAGTTGGAGCTGATCATGCTGGTATAGCTACTCAGATGGTTGTAGAAAATAATCTTGCAAAAAAAAATATAACTAGAAATGAGCTTGGAAGAGAGAAATTTCTTGATGAAGTTTGGTCATGGAAAGATTATTCAGAAGAAAAAATTACATCCCAAATTAAAAGACTTGGATGCTCAGTAGATTGGAATAAATATAGGTTTACCTTGGATGATGGATCCAACGAAGCAGTTATAAAAGCATTCGTTGAGTTGCACAGAAAAGATAAAATCTATAGGGGTTATAGGTTAGTTAATTGGGATCCATCCCTTAAAACTGCTGTTTCAGACCTTGAGGTGGTAAGACAGGAAAAAGATGGTTTCCTTTGGCATATTAAATATCCAATTGAAGATTCAGAAGAGTATGTAATAGTAGCAACAACAAGGCCTGAAACTATGTTTGGAGACATGGCAGTTGCTGTTAACCCAAATGATGATAGGTATAAAAATCTGATAGGTAAAAATATCGATTTACCCTTTGTTGGAAGAAAAATACCTGTACTAGCTGATGAATATGTTGATATGGAATTTGGCACTGGTTGTCTGAAAATAACTCCAGGTCATGACTTTAATGATTATGAGATAGGTAAAAAATACTCACTTCATGAAGTAGACGGTCAGGTAAAGACTTCGGATGAGACAAGTGATTTTGCACCTATCAATATATTTAATGAAGATGCATGGTCAAATGAAAATGTACCTGAGCCATTTTCAAATCTCGATCGTTTTAAAGTTAGAAAGGCTGTATTAGAGAAGCTTAAAGAACTCAATCTTTTGGAAAAAGAAGAAAAACACCACATAAGCGTGCCTAGAGGCGAAAGATCTAATATTGTTATTGAGCCTAGGTTAAGTCATCAATGGTATGTCAAAACTGAAGAAATGGCTGCAAGAGCTAATGAAGCTGTTAACAAGGGTGAAATAAAGTTTCATCCTGGCAATTGGGTTAAAACATATTTTAATTGGATGAATAATATTGAGGACTGGTGCATCAGTAGGCAAATATGGTGGGGTCACAGAATTCCAGCATGGTATGACTCAGAAAATAATGTTTACGTTGGTCATAGTGAAAAAGAAGTTAGGCAATTTTATAAACTTGACGATAGAAAACTCTCACAAGATGAAGACGTTTTGGATACCTGGTTTTCTTCAAGTTTATGGCCTTTTGCGTCTTTGGGGTGGCCAGAAAAAACTGAAGATTTTGAAAAACATTTTCCAACATCTTTACTGGTTACTGGGTTCGATATTATATTTTTTTGGGTTGCCAGAATGATGATGATGAGCCTTGAGTTTACTGATCAAATCCCCTTTAAAGATGTTTATGTTACCGGCCTTATAAGAGATGAAAATGGGCAAAAGATGTCAAAATCTAAAGGCAACGTTATTGATCCGCTAGACTTAATTTATGGTATTTCTCAAGACGATTTAGTTGAAAAAAGAACTTCAAATCTCATGCAAGAGGGTATTGCTCAGAAAATTGAAAGAAAGACAAGAAATCAATTTCCAAAAGGTATTGATTCATACGGAACAGATGCTTTAAGAATGACATTTTACTCACTAGCAACACACACCAAAGATATTAGCTTTGAGATGGGTAGGCTTAAAGGATATAGAAACTTCTGTACTAAAGTCTGGAATGCAGCAAGATTTATCAACGGCTCTCCAGATGGGAACGATTCATTTCAATCGGCTAATAAAACTGATGAGTGGATATATGAGGAGTTTGATAAATCAAAAAAACAAATCGAAAGAAATATTAAGGACTATAGATTAGACTATGCTATTAATGAAGTTTATGAGTTTTTCTGGAGTAAGTTTTGTGATGTCTATATAGAAGAATGTAAAAAAAGTGGGGAGACAAATAATCTAAGACCTCTTTTAAAAGAAATTCTAATTATGATGCACCCCTTTGCACCATTCATAACCGAAGAGATTCATAGCTTATTATTTGAAAGTTCAATTATTTAATTAACAATGAGCTTACTTAAGAATGGTTTATTCAATACTCTTTTGGCATCAAGCCCTTTAAGAGAAATACAGCAAAAACCCTTATGTAAAAAACTAAATCAAATATCCTCTAAAGAGATCTTTACATCATCAAATTTTCAGTCAATTGAAATATTCAAAACAAATTTATATAAAAAGAAAGTAATATTTTTTCCTGGGTGGCTGGGTCACAAAGATTCTAAATATTTAATTCCTTTGGCTCATCTTTTGCATACTAATAATTTTGATATTATAAGAATCCATCCTGTCGATCATGGTAATACAGAGCACCTAAATAAAGATTTTTTTAGGGCTACCGATATTCAGACGCTGATTGAAGCAGTAAAATTTATTGGCAATAAATATCAAGACAGCGAAATACACTTAATTGGTTTTTCGCTGGGTGGCAATATCTCATTGAGAATATCTACTTTTGACTCAATCGACTTTTTGAAAAGTACTATTGTTCTATCTCCAGTAATTGATCCTGAGATTTCAATGCTCACTATGGATAATACTGCTTGGATTCTAAAAAAATATTTTGTAGATAAATGGCGAAGATCATTAAGAAGAAAAATTAGATTGCATAATATTGCTAATGCGGAAGAGGCATTAAAATATAAAAGTCTTGAAGAGATGACAGAATTTTTTACAAAAAATTTTTCACCACACAACAATGTGAAAGAGCTTTTTTCTGGGTATGCGATAACACAGAATACTTTAAATCAGATAAAACATAACACAATCATTTACTCATCCATTGACGACCCTTGCGTTCCAATAGGACCTCTTCAAGAACTTGTTCAAACCGATTATGTAAAATTTAAACTTCAACAATACGGTGGCCATTGTGGTTTTATAGATGATTTCAAGTTTTCATCTTCTGTATATGATGAGATAGTAAGTAAGCTAGATAAAGATAGAATCTAATTTTGTTTTGGAGGAAGGTACATCTGGATATGATCAATGTCATCTTCTAGATAAACCTCACCTCTAGCTGTAAATCCAAGTTCAACATAAAAATGTTCTAGCCTATGTTGAGCTGAAATAACAATTTCATGATCAGGATATTCTTTTGATAGAAAGTTTACTCCTTCTTTTGTAATTTCTTTTCCAATACCAAAGCCTCTTGAATTTATTTCAGTGACGATTCTCCCAAGTGAGGAACCATAGTATTTGATGCCCGGTCTGAAAGCTCTTAGATACCCAATCAAGTCTTTGTCGTTATATGCCAACAAATGAAATGCATCTTGATCAGCATAATCTGCATCTATGTATGGACAATCTTGTTCAACAATAAAAACTTTTTGTCTCAAATGAATCATTGCATACAGTTCATCTGAAGATAACTCAGCAAATATTTTCCATACGTATTTAATTTTTATATTACTCATAACTTTTCTTAATTAAATGATTATATAGATGCTTTAAGGTTAGGTCATTTTTAAGATTAGTATCTCTTTTTTGTATATAATCATATTTTTTAAAAATCATATTTATGATCAAAAAAGGAATCCAAAAATGAAAACTGTTTATGACTTCAATGTTAAAGATGCAGATTTGAATGAAGTATCTCTTGGTGAATATCAAGGTAAAGTTCTTTTAGTAGTTAATGTTGCCAGCCAGTGTGGGCTTACACCACAGTATAAAGGTCTTCAGGAATTATATGAAAAATATAACTCCAATGGTTTAGAGATACTTGGATTTCCATGCAATCAATTTAAAGGTCAAGAGCCAGGCACTAATGAAGAAATACAATTCTTCTGCACTGAAAAATATAATGTAAGTTTTAAAATTTTTAATAAAATTGATGTAAATGGCCCAAACGCTGATCCATTTTATAGTTTTCTTAAAAATCAGCAGCCCGGAATTCTTGGTTCCAAGAATATCAAATGGAATTTTCAAAAATTTTTAGTGAACAAGAGCGGAGAAGTTATTAAAAGATACTCACCTACCACATTGCCAGAAGATATAGAATCAGATATTAAAAGTCTGCTAAGTTAATTACTAATGGATATTTCTTTTATAGGCTGGATTCACACATTAATAGCGCTTCTAGCAATAGGCTCTGGAGCATATTCTTTAAAAAAGTATACTATTATTGAAACAAAAAATCTTTCAGCCAAAATATTTGTTTTCGCAACTGTTGTTGCTGCTATTACTGCACTATTGATATATAAGCGTGGTTTTGGTGTGGGGCACTTGTTAGCAATAGTCACCCTTTTAGCTGTAATATTTGGATACATTAATGAGAGGGGTCTGTTTTTTGGATTCCTTACACCCTACCTTCAAACAATAAGCTATTCTGCTCTTTTTCTTTTTCATATGGTACCCGGTATAACAGAAGTTTTAAGAAGATTTCCAAGAGACAACCCAATAGTTCTTGATTCAAATATAGATCATCCGATTCTTATAAGCTTTTACATAACATTTTTTATTTCATATTTAATAATCACAACAAATCAAATTATTTGGTTAAAAAAAAGAACTAGTTAAATTAGAAGTGACATTAGCAAAGCATCTTCAGAATTGTCTTTATAGTAATTGTCTCTAATAGCATCTTTGCTGAAACCAAACTTTTCATAAAAATTAATGGCCTGAGTATTACCAACCCTTACTTCAAGGAATATCTTTTTGTAATTCATGGCCTTACATTGTTCCAGCATTCCTTCAAGCAACAAAGTTCCAATACCTTTTGACTGCATTTCTGTTCTTACAGATATACTTAATATATGAGCTTCTGGATTGACTGGAGAAAAGATAACAAACCCTATAATCTTACTATCATGCTTACAGATCAGTCCTTTATGGCCAACTTCAAAAGATGATAAAAAAGTTTCGTATTTCCACGGACTTGGATTAACCTCAAGCTCTATCTTGTAGGCTTCTTCTAAATCGTTCAAATCCATCAAGGAAATCTTATACATTTGTTACTTTAAAATAATTTCTTTAAGCTTTTTCCATAAAACCATCTTTGACTCTGAATCAGAAATCATTTTCTTAAGTGAAGGTGCTTGAACGAAAGGTATGGATAGCTCAATAGAAGTTATATCAGGTATAAAACAAATTATGCCTTTAATGTCTTTCATAGCTGAAATATTTTCTTTTATATCATCAAGATTATATTTATTTTGAACTATGTTTTTATCAACAGGTTTAACTGCATCCACAATAGCAATAAGAAGCTTTGCCTCATCTTCATCCAAATCATCATAT
>CACLXS010000010.1 GCA_902610905.1 uncultured SAR86 cluster bacterium | reverse complement strand
ACCGTATTGATAGTTATGTACAACTGCAGATTCAATAAAAGCACCTTCTTCCTTCAATGAATTAAACTCATTTTCGGTAACAAAAAAATAATGCTTACCCTCTTCCTCTCCTTCTCTTGGTGATCTTGTGGTGGCTGATATTGAAAGTTCAATATTTTCAAAGTTGGCAAGGACTGACTGAATTAAAGAAGATTTGCCTGCACCAGATGGAGCAGCAACAACGAATAACTTGCCCTTTCTGTTATTCAATATTCTGAGCCTGCTCACGCATTTCCTCTACTAAAAGCTTCATATCTAGTGCTATTTGTTTATATCTAGGAGCATCTAGTTTTACCGATAAGGTGCTAGTTTCTCTAAATAATTCCTGCAAGATAAAATCTATTTTTTTTCCGCTACAACTCTTAGACATTAATTCCTTTTTTAAAGACCCGGTATGAAAGTTAATTCTTTCTATTTCTTCGGCAACGTCATGTTTAAGTGCAAGCAAAGCAATTTCTTGAGCAAGTCTGTCTTGATCAACAGTTTCACATAAATTATGAACTTTCTTTATAAGTGATTCTGATCTTATTTTTAATAATTTTTTATTAGAATTTGATAGTCTGGAAATAGATTTATTAATTTTATCAATTTTAGATAGGAACAATTTATTTATCTTTGCCCCTTCGAATGCTCTATTTATAATAAAATTTTTCAAAGCTTCTTTAAAAACTTTTTTTATTAAATTTTGATTAACTTGAATTTTTTGCTCCGTTTTAATTATTCCAGGAACGTCTTTAATGTCTGAAAATGACAGTCTTTTTATTTGTATTGATTCAATTTGATCTATTGTTTGGCGAAGGTTTTTTATAGATTCCTTATTAATTATGTATAAATTGCTTGATGGAAATTTTAATTTAAGCCTTATGTCTAATGTTCCTCTTTTAACTTTTTTAGAGACTGTGTCCCTTATAAAAAGGTCTAATTCATTGTTTATGTCATGAGGCTTAATAGTGATATCTAGAAACCTATGGTTAACTGATTTAATTTCACAGTAAATTTCCGTCTCGTTATTGATATGCTTTGCAAGACCAAAGCCTGTCATACTTGATGTCATAACCTTATTGTATTTTGCCTAGAGTTTTTGTTCTAGTTTAATTTTTTTTAAAATTTAAATCCTGTTTGTTTTAACTTTGTGTTTCCAATTGATTTTTTTGAAGAAAGAATCTCCGAGTCTTCTGTGCAGTTAAAAATATTTGCTTGCTTAGTTTCGGATTTATACTCAATAAAGTGGGATATTATATTTGCCGCTTGATCTCTATGAAGTTTGTTGTGAAATATCTTTTTTGATTGATTGTCATAGAGACCAGAAAACCTAAGAATTATTAGCTTTGAATCAAACACGCTTGATAAAGCATACTCATATTTCATGATTAACTTACCTCTAAATTCTGAAGGTGCTTCTACCGATGTTTCGTCAACGAGACCTTTATGCTCGCCGCCATAAACTCTTGTAGAGGATATTGCAATCACCTTTTTAATATTTAAATTTGATAGAAGATTTATGATATTTTGAGTAGCAATAATAAAACCATCTTTATATCCTTGCTCATCAAGGTTGCTTGGCTTTGGAATTATAATTACAGAATCAAAGGTTTTAACTTTAAGATCAATTTTTTTATAAGAAAGCCAATCCCAATTAAATTTCTTGATACGCAAATCATCAGAATCATTTCTTGAGATTGCATAAATATTTATAGGTTGGCTTGCAAGTCTCTTAACTAACCTTTTGGCAATATCTCCATAACCTATTATTAGGATATTTTTTTGCATGAGTTAATTTTACACATGATCCAGAGAAGAATCTCTGGATCATTGTTTATTTAGAAAAAAATTATATGCTTAAAAGCGGCGCTATTACTAAGCTGACAATTGCCATAACATTTATCAATATATTCATGGACGGACCAGATGTATCTTTAAAAGGATCTCCAACTGTATCGCCAACAACTGTAGCAGCATGAGTATCAGACCCCTTACCACCAAGATTACCCTTTTCAACATATTTTTTAGCGTTATCCCATGCTCCACCTGCATTAGCCATCATCAATGCCAAAGAAACACATCCCAATAAACCACCAGCCAGCATTCCACCAAGCGCTTCTGCGCCAAGACCAAAACCAACAACTGCAGGCATTGAAACCGCAATAACACCAGGCAACATCATTTTTTTCAATGAGGCTCTGGTTGCTATCTCTACACATTTCTCTGAATCAGGGTCAGCCGTTCCTTCCATTAGGCCGACTATTTCTTTGAATTGTCTTCTAATTTCATTAATCATTTCAAAAGCAGCATCACCAACAGCTTTCATTGTTATTGATGCAATATAAAAAGGAATGCACGCACCTATAAACATACCAACAAGTACAATTGGATCTGTAAGTGCTAGTGAAAATTCTGGATTGTTGACTGTAACAACTGCTGAATAGGCAGAAATAATTGCAAGAGCAGCTAATGCTGCAGCTCCAATAGCAAATCCTTTACCAATTGCTGCGGTGGTATTACCCAATTCATCAAGCGAGTCTGTTATATCTCTAACTTCTTTACCCATTCCTGACATCTCCGCGATCCCGCCTGCGTTATCAGCAACTGGTCCATAAGCATCAATAGCCATTGTTATGCCAACAGTCGAAAGCATGCCAACTGCAGCTATACCTACTCCATAGACTCCTGATAAACCAGTTGATACAAAAATGATAGATGCTAGCACTATGATTGGAATCACTACAGACTCCATTCCAACTGCTAATCCTGAAATCATAACTGTTGCTGAACCTGTTTCCCCTGATTCAGCAATGTCTTTTACTGGTTTTCCACCAGTATAATATTCTGTTATTAAACCAATTAATACTCCACCGACTGCTCCAGCAATAACACACCACCAAACAGCGTTCGATACACCTGGTAAAGCTTGGATTATGAACCATGCAAACCCAACGAATATTACTGGTGCTAATAATGTTCCTGATCTCAAAGCACTTGCAGGTGCTTTAGCAGATTGAAGTTTTACAATGATAATTCCCAATATTGACGCAACTAGTCCAGAAGATGCAAGTAACAAAGGAAGCTTCATCATATCAACTGCACCGTCATTACCTGCTAAAACTAATGTGTAAGCTATAGCAATAGAAGCAATCATTGAGCCACAATATGACTCAAAAATGTCTGAACCCATCCCAGCAACATCACCCACATTATCACCAACATTATCAGCAATAACGCCAGGATTTCTTGGATCGTCCTCTGGTATTCCAGCCTCAACCTTACCTACAAGATCTGCTCCAACATCAGCACTTTTGGTGAAAATACCTCCACCAACTCTTGAAAATAAAGCTACAACTGAAGCACCCATTCCAAAACCTTCTAAGGCATGAACATGATCAACATTAAAAAAATAATAAAGCGTTCCTAAACCTATTAAACCAAGTGAAGCTACACATAAACCCATTACTGATCCACCGTAAAAAGAAACCGAAAGAGCTGCAGCAGCTCCATCTTCTTGTGCAGCGGTTGCAGTTCTTACATTTGCTTTAGTAGCAGCATACATTCCAATAAATCCTGCTAATGAAGAACAGGCTGCACCCGTTACAACTGCAATGGCAGAATGAATACCCAAGGCATACCAAACTAAAACAACCAAGACTGCTATAAAAATTAATAAATATTTATACTCGGTCTTCATGAAAGCCAAGGCTCCGTTATGAATTTGATCACCTATTTTTTTGACCTTATCTTGTCCATCTGGATATTTCATTACAAGCATATAAACAACAAGTGCTGCCAACATTCCAACAATGCCTAAAACTGGTGGTATAAGTAAAGTATTCATTAAATGATCCCCATTTTTAAAAAGAAGCATTCTAGCAAATAATTATAAAAAAGACGTAGTTTTTGATTATTTATTGAATAAATTTTTATCAATTAGTCCTTCTGAATGAGCAACTATACATGCAACTGCAGCATCACCGGTTACGTTTACGGAGGTTCGTAGCATATCCAAAATTCTATCTACGGCGAGAATTATACCAATAGCTTCAAGCGGCAGTCCAAATTGTTGCAATATGATTACAAGCGTTATTGTTCCTGCAGATGGCACCGCTGCAGTTCCTATGGAAGTAACAACTGCTAGGATTACTACTTGAATATATTGAAATAAAGTTAGATCAATACCAGACATTTGAGCAATAAAGACCGTCGCCATGCCCTGCATTATTGCAGTTCCGTCCATATTTATTGTTGCTCCAACCGGTATTACAAAAGATGAGACGTTTTTGTTTACTCCCAAATCATCTTGAACAGTTTTTAGTGTTACAGGAATTGTGGCCGCGCTTGAAGATGTAGAAAATGCAAATATTGCAACATCTTTCATTTTTTTATAAAAAGTAAGTAGGCTAAGATTTGTAAAAATCTTTAAAATTAATGAGTATGTAAAAATCACATGGATTAATAAAGCAATTATAAGCAAAATGACATACTTAAATGCTTCCTGAAAAATATCCAAGCCATCTGTAATTACAAACTTACCTATTAAACAAAAAACGCCAATGGGTGCAAAAGATATGACCATTATGACTAATTGCATAAAAACAGTATTTAGTTTCTCAAAACTTTCGCTAAAGTTGTTAGTTAAATGATTTGTTTTATTAAGAGCGAGGCCAAATAAAATACTAAAGAAAACAACTGCGAGCATTTGATTTTGCGCCATGGCATCAATTATATTTGAAGGAAAAATATCTAAAATTGTTTCGTATATACCCTGGCCTTGCGGAAGCTTTTCGGGAGGGGCTACTTCTGAAGAATATCCAGCTCCCGGCTTAAAAACTGAGCCGATTAATAAAGAAAGAGAAACTGCAATAGCTGTGGTTGATAGGTATAGAACGATTGTTTTAATTGTTATATTTCCTAAACTCTTCATGCTCGTCAAGGAGGAGATACCAGATACAAGAGAAAAGAATACTAATGGAACAATAAGTAGTTTTAATAAATTAATGAAAATTCCGCTTCCAAGATTGAAAACATAAATTTTTATAAAATTTAAAAGATTGTCTGGAATAAAATTTGAGTAATATAAAAAAGAGCCAACTAAAAAACCTAAAAACATTCCAAGCAAAATATTTCTTGTTAAATTTTTAGGAGTCTCAATCATTCTATCTCAATCATATCAAAATCTTCTTTGCCAACACCACACTCAGGACATAGCCAATCTTCAGGTACATCCTCCCATCTTGTTCCAGGTTCAATGCCATCATCAGGCCACCCTTCTGCTTCGTCATATATTAGACCACAAACAATACATTCATACTTTTTTAATTTCATACTCATATTTTTTAATTTTACTTTGATTAAAAGTACGGACGTTATAATATCAGATTTATCGAGTAATTAATGAAGCTAAAGAAAATATCATCTTGGAAAAATTTTGAATCTGTTGAATCAAAAATATCAAAAAATGAAATACGTTCCTGGTTGCTTGAAAGTGGTCCAATAACAAAAAGAATAAAAAAAAATGGATCATTTAAGCTTCATCTTATACAAGATGAATTATCTTTTATTAAACAAGAAGATAAAGACTTCATTAACTCCACATCTAACGAAATAAAATTAAGAGAAGTTATTCTTTTGTGTAATGATGTGCCGATAGTTTTTGCTCAAACAATAATCCCCTTAGAAACCATTTCAAAGGGATTGAAGCAACTAGGAAGTCTTGGCAATAAACCCCTTGGCGACATTCTCTTTGAAAAAGATATTTTTACTAAAGACAAAGTTGTTTATGCTTTATTTGAAAATACTTCAGGCATGTATTGGGGCAGAAAGGCAAAATATTTAGTTAAAGGCTATAAATTCTCAGTGATGGAAATTTTTTTAATAAATACAAATGATTAATAAATTAATGATTTATTTGAGGCTTGCTAGGTTAGATAAGCCTGTGGGCATTTATCTTTTACTCTGGCCGTCACTAATGGGACTTATGCTGGGGGTTCTCAATGAAGGTTATATCGGTTTTAAAAATTACCTTATTGTATTAACTGGAGCAATCCTGGTAAGGTCATGTGGCTGTGTGGTTAATGATATTAGTGATCATAAATTTGATAAATTGGTATCAAGAACAAAGGAAAGGCCCTTAGCTACTGGTGAAATTAATTTAAGACAGGCTTGGATATTTTTTTTCATTATGGCGAGTGCATGCATTAGTCTGTTAATGTTTGTTCCAAAAATAACTTTTAATATTTCAATGGTTATTGCCGTTTTTATCTTAATATATCCGCTGACAAAAAGATTTTTAAAAGCGCCTCAGTTTTTTTTGGGTATAACTTTTGGCTCAGGAACGCTCATATCTTATAGTCTTGCTTCAGCAAACTTCTCAATATCTGTAATGATTCTTTTTTTAGGAACAGTTTTATGGATCATCAGTTTTGACACCATTTATGCTTTAGAAGATATAGATGATGATCGAATTATTGGAATTAATTCAACACCAATATTATGGGGAGATAAAGCAATACTAATTAGCAAAATACTTCATCTGTTATTTTATGTCTCTCTTTTATTAATATTTTATGTGAATCAATTCTCACTTTTATTTCTGGCAACATTATTCATTTTGCTATGTATTTATCTTTATCAATATAGTCTTATAAATGAGGAAAAATACTTAAAAGCATTCAAAATTAATCATTGGGTTGGGATGTTCGCGACGATTGGTTTTGCAGTCGAGATTTTTCTAATCTAGACGCCTTGAAATGAAAAGTACATTTATCAAAAGTTTGTCTGAAATTTCATCGGCTAACCTTAATGAAATTATTAATGAAACAGATATGCCCTTTATGTCATATGAATATCTATATGCATTAGAAAAAAGTAAATCCGTTCATGTAAATAATGGCTGGGAAACATTTCACTTGACCCTCTCTGAAAAAGAGAATCTATCAGGCTTTCTTCCGATTTATAAAAAGAATAATAGTCATGGGGAATTCGTTTTTGACCATCAATGGTCTTATGCATTAAGAAGAGCTAATAGAGATTATTATCCAAAATTACTAACTGCAATCCCCTTTACTCCCTGTGAAACAAGCAAATTCATAGCCCCTAAATCCATTGGTATTGAGAGCTTTACTGAACCAGTAATTGATTACATGAAAAAAAATAATGTTGAAACATGGCACATTCTTTTTCCTAATAATGATCTCTCTGAAATACTTATTGAAAATAACTTTATTGAACGAAGTGGTTATAGATTTGTCTGGAACAACAAAGCATATAAAAACTTTGATGACTTTCTTAAAATTTTTACTTCAAGACAAAGAAAAAATATTAAATCCGAAAGAAGGAAAATTTATGATTCAGAAATCAACTTCTCAATAAAAGATAATAGCAATATAACATTGGATGATTGGCTTGTTTTTTATCAATTTTACCAATCTACTTATCATGAAAGAATGCAAGCACCCTATTTAAACTTTGATTTTTTTAAATTGGTTCACAAGTACAAAAATATTCTTTGTCCTGTTATTTTTTTTGCTGAACTTGATGGAAATAAAATTGCTGGATCGCTTTGCTTTCAAAGTAAAGACACTCTTTATGGAAGGCATTGGGGCTCTTCAATAGATATAGATAGCTTACATTTTGAATGCTGTTATTATCAGGGAATTGAATACTGCATAAAAAACAGTATTGCCTTCTTTGATCCTGGTGTTCAAGGAGAACATAAAATCAGGAGAGGTTTTGAACCAAGAGCCTCCACTTCATATCATTATGTTTTAAAAAAGGATTTTAGAAATGCAATTGAATCTTTTTGTAAAGAAGAAAAAATTAGCATAGAAAAATATTTAGCAGCTTGTAGTGAATATACACCTATAAAAAAAGAATATAGAATTTAAATATGTTAAAAACTTTGCCTACAACTTCTCATCACCTAGTAGTGTGTGAGGCAAATTTCATTAGACTTAAGAGGTTATTAAATAATTTTCTATCAGACAAAATTTTTTATGAATCTATTAACCCAAATCAATCTTCTTTAAAGATTAGTTTTTTTATATTAAAGAAAACTCAGCACACAATAATACTTGAGGCCAAACAAAGCGCAAATAAAAAAAATATCCATAGTAATTTTATTCTTAGAATACAAATTAGTTTAGATGCAAAATTAGCAGAAGTTTTGTCTTATCAAGGCGAAAAGCCTCTTCCTTTTTTTATGAATCAATCAAAAAGACAATCATTTGATGAAAAGCTTCAGCAAAATAAATTCTTAACAGAATGGTTGGAAAGTATTTTTGTTTCAGGTATTTCAGGTAAGGAGCAAATTAGTAATTTATTAAACAATGTCTAACACTATTCTTTATTTCCATGGATTTAAGTCTTCAAGTGATTCTGGTAAAGCTCAAGAGTTTAAGAAATTTATAGAAAATAATACATCTCAAACAAAGATTATAGTTCCCGACTTAGAGGACGACTTTAAAGAAGCACATAAACAAATAAAAACCCTAATTGATAAAAGTAATACAAATATTTTATATATGGGTAGCTCGTTAGGAGGTTACTATGCACTTTATTTTGCGCAACTTTATAAATCTAAGTCAGTATTAATTAATCCAGCGATACCTCCTCTATATGATTTTGAGATTCATCTTGGCAAAAATGAAAATTATGCTACTGGAAATAAATTTACTATTTCAAAAGATGATATTTCTTATATAAGAAGTCTTCATCATAAGAAAATTTTAGAACCAAAAAATAATTTAATACTACTAGAATCTGGTGATGAGATTCTCAACTATGCTCAATCTACTTCTTATTTCAGAGGCTCATATATAGATATATTCTATGGTGGAAATCACTCATATACATCTATCAAAGAAAAATTTACAAAAATTAAAGATTTTTTTGATCTGAAATAATTGCATTAATTTAATGCATTATCAATATATATGCACTAAAATAGCGCATAAATAGTTCAAATATTGTGCATATAGCTCAAATAATAATGGCATGTAAATTGCTTAATTAATAACGCTAAATAAAATTTTATTAGGAGAAATAATGGCAGAATATAAAACTTATGAATACATATGGTTAGATGGTTACCAACCTGAAGCCAATATGAGAAGTAAGGTGAAGGCAACAGAAGCTGATACACCGCCAGATTGGTCTTTTGATGGATCATCTACACAACAAGCAGAGGGTGGTAGCTCTGATTGTTTACTTTTACCTGTTCAGACATATGCTAACCCAAATGGACATGACATCGTCATGACTGAAGTGCAAGCAGCTGACCACACTACTCACCCATCTAATTACAGAGCAGCAGCAGCTGAGGTTGTTACTGATGAGTGGTGGTTTGGTTTTGAACAAGAATTCTTTTTTACAGACCCTGAAACAGGCGAGCCTCTTGGATGGGAAAATGGAACACCAAGTAAACCACAGGGTGAATATTATTGTGGCGTTGGTGCAGGCAATGTAGTTGGAAGAGAAATATCAGATGCTCATCTTCATGCATGTCTTGATCTAGGTATCACCCTTACTGGTACAAATGCAGAGGTTGCTATTGGACAATGGGAATACCAGTGTTTTGGTAAAGGTGTTAAAGCTGCTGATGATTTATGGGTTAGTAGATATTTATTATTTAAAATAGCTGAAGAATTTGGAGTTGGTGTAAACATCCACCCTAAACCTAAAACAGGTGATTGGAATGGTTCTGGAATGCATACAAACTTTTCGAATGAAGCTATGAGATCTGCTGGTTCTGAGGAGCTATTCAATTCATACTGTGACAAGCTTGGTGAAGTTCATGCTGAAGGTATAGCATCTTATGGTTCAGACAATGATATGAGACTTACAGGTCTTCATGAGACTCAAAGTATTGATACATTTTCATACGGTGTTAGTGATAGAGGAGCGAGCATTAGAATCCCTGTATACACAGTAGAACATAATTGGAACGGTTATTTAGAAGATAGAAGGCCTGCTTCTAATGCTGATCCTTATAAAATTTTGGCACACATTGTGGGAACATTAACCAAGTAATCTCACTTAAAATATCGACTCCTGTAAAAGGAGTCGATTCACTTAATGAACAATCCTGAAATATTTAATCAAAACATATTAAATCAAATTACCTCAGAGATTGTTGTTCTTGATAAAGATCTAAAAGTTGTTTGGGTTAATGACTCAGCAATTACAAAAAACTGGAAAATATCAGACGAGTATTCTGATATAAATTCTCAATTTTCATTTCAAACCAATGCTGAATTAAAGCAATTAATAGATGACTGTATTGATACTGGAAATACTATCATCAAAAGAGATTTTAAATTAGAAAAAGACAATGAGAAATATAGAATTGTAGATTTGACCGTAAATTGGTCTGAATCAGATAAATTGATTATCTTAGAAGTTTTATGCGTCGATAATTTGCATAAAATTATTGATTCATCAAAAGTTTTTTCGACTCAAAAGATTGCAGCAAACTTAGCTAGAACATTAGCGCATGAAGTCAAGAATCCATTATCAGGAATTAAAGGTAGTGCTCAAATTTTGATGAATAAATTAAACGATGACTTCTCAAAGAAGTTTCTAGATATCATTGTTAACGAAACAGAAAGATTAAATAACATTGTTACAAAAATTCTCACTCCTCCTAAAAAACCAAAACTAGAATTATTTAATATTCATTCTGCACTCGAAAAAGTATTTGCTTTATCTGAAGCCGATGAGTATAAAAATCTAAAAATACAAAGAGATTATGACCCAAGCATCCCTGAAGTATACGGGGACGAGGATTTATTTATTCAAGCTATACTCAACATTTTTAAAAATGCTCAACAAGCATTAACTTTAACTGAAAACCCTCTAATAACTATTAAATCAAGAGTTACATATAGTCAGCCTATTAATGGAGTTATTCATTCAACTCTTTGTGAAGTTAGTATTATTGATAACGGGCCTGGGATACCTCAAGACATTCAAGAACAAATTTTCTTTCCCATGGTTTCATCAAAAGAAAGCGGATCTGGACTCGGTCTTTCTATATCTCAGGATATTATCAGGATACATGGTGGTTCAATATCATTTAAAACTGAATTAACTGGTACAACCTTCTCAATCTTGATTCCTATAAATATTGAATCTCTAAGCGAGGAAGCTAAAAGTGCATAAAATTTGGGTATCAGACGATGACAACGCAATAAGGATAATCCTGGAAGAAAGTCTTAGTTCTGCAGGCTTTGATGTTAGAACTTTTTCATCTGGTGATGATGTGGTAAATGAATTAATGAATGATAAGCCTGATTTAATTCTTACAGATGTCCAGATGCCAGGCATGCTTGGTTATGATTTACTAAAGCATGTTAATGATAATTATGAAGATATCCCCGTCATAATTATGACTGCATTTACAGACATGCAAGCTGCTGTTGATTCATATGGTGGAGGTGCGTTTGAATATTTGCCAAAGCCGTTTGATCTTGATGATGCTATACAGATTATAAACAGAGCTCTAGAAGATAAGCCTAAGACTAAAGGACTTAAATCAAAGCCTAAAACAGATATTATTGGAGAATCAGCTTCTATGCAGGCTGTTTTTAGAGCAATAGGTAAACTATCAACAACAACAGCAACAGTTTTAGTTCAAGGTGAATCAGGAACTGGCAAAGAGCTAATTGCAAAATCACTACATAAAAATAGTCCAAGACATGACATGCCATTTATTGCTCTGAATATGGCTGATATTCCTAAGGAGCTTGTTGAATCTGAATTATTTGGTCATGAAAAAGGAGCTTTTACTGGAGCTGTAGATAGACGCATAGGTAGATTTGAGCAAGCAAATGGTGGAACACTTTTTCTTGATGAAATTGGTGATATGCCATTGGATTCTCAGACTAGGCTATTGAGAGTATTGTCTAATAAAGAATTTTATAGAGTTGGCGGAGACAAGCCAATAAAAGTAGATGTTAGAATTATTGCAGCTACTCATCAAAATCTTAATAACTTAGTTTCTCAAAAATCATTTAGAGAAGATTTATTTTATAGATTAAATGTTATAAAAATTAATGTTCCTCCTTTAAGAGAAAGAAAGGAAGATATAGATGTCTTAACCAAATATTTCTTAAAAAATCATTCAGATTCCTTGGGTGAAGATTTAAGAGTCTTATCTAAAGAGGTTATGAATGCCATAACAAATTACGACTGGCCCGGCAATGTTAGACAATTGGAAAATACTTGTTATTGGCTAGCTTTAATGACGCCAACGCAAAATGTAAAAGTGGAAGACTTACCTGAAGAAATTAAAGATCATGAAGTCTCTGAGATTCCATCTTCTTCTTGGGAAGAAGGTTTTAATAATTGGGTTACAAATGTTGCAACCTCTATAAACAAAGATCTACTAGATATTGTGAATCCAAAAATAGAAAAAATTATAGTTAAGGCGGCCTTAGAAAAAAGTAATGGCAAAAAAAATGAGGCGGCTATTCTCTTAGGTCTTGGAAGAAATACTTTAGCAAAAAAAATGAAAGAACTTGGTATCTAAATTAGAGGCAGATTATCCATTCTCCAATTATTAATTCCCCCAGATAAAATTAAAGTATCTTTGTGTCCTAAATTTTGAAGCTTCTCGCCAGCATTTGCTGACTGGCTCCCGTTCTCGCAAATTAAGACCAAAGATATGCCCTCATATTTCTTTATTTCATGAACTCTATCGTCAAGATTTGCATAAGGGATATTGATAGAGCCAGTAATATGACCATCATCAAAATCGGCAGTAGATCTTAAATCAATCAGTTTTACCTTGTCCTGGTTCGTTAAATTTATTAAATCTTGGGTGGTAATTTTCTTTCCGCCCTTTTTAGCGATTGATCTGATTAATAAAACTATGGCTACAAGAAGTGGAACAGAATAATAATAATGTTCAATAAGAAATAAAATAAACCTATCCATGGGTGTATTATCTATTAAAATGAGGTAAATGTATTACAAAATTAAAAATGAAATTTAGAAATTTAATACTGGTAAGGCATGGTCAAAGCGAATGGAATGCAAAAAATCTTTTTACAGGATGGAAAGATCCAGGACTTACTGATCAAGGAGTTTCAGAAGCAAAAAATGCTGGTAAATTAATCTCAGAACAAAACATTGAATTTGATATTATGTATACATCCATGCTATCAAGAGCTCAAAAGACTGGAGATATTATCCTTGGAATTTTAAATCATAAAGAAATACCAATAATAAAAAATGAAGCTCTGAACGAAAGACATTATGGAAATCTAGCGGGCTTAAATAAAGATGATGCCAGAAAAAAATGGGGAGAGGAACAGGTTCATATATGGAGAAGGTCATTTGACATACCGCCTCCCGATGGAGAAAGTCTCAAAGATACAGCCGATAGAGTTCTCCCATATTTTGAAGCTGAAATTATGCCAAAGGTTGTAAGTGGTTCATGCATATTAATTGCAGCTCATGGAAATTCTCTAAGAGCTTTAATAATGAAACTGGATTCTATTTCACCAGAAGATATTGTTAAACTTGAAATTCCTACCGGCGCTCCTATTCAATATGAATTTACTGCAGAGGGCATTGTAGATAAAAAAACAAATCTTTATGAAAAACAATTGTGATAAAGATTCTCAATTTTCAAAACAAATAGTTCAGTGGTATATAAAAAACGGTAGAAGCAATCTTCCGTGGAGAAAAAATATAACTGCCTATAAAGTTTGGATTTCAGAAATCATGTTACAACAGACTCAAGTAAAGACTGTTATCCCTTTCTTTAAAAAATTTGTAAGTAGATACCCAAACCTGAAATCACTTTCCATAGCCAATGAAGAGGAAATCTTAGCTTTATGGACCGGATTAGGATTTTATAGAAGAGCAATTAATATATACAAAGCAAAAGAAATCATCTTAACTGATTTTAAAAATAGGTTCCCAAAATCATTTGATGATATTGTCAGGCTTCCAGGAATTGGCGAATCTACAGCTGGAGCAATAATGTCTATAGCATATCAAATTCCATATCCCATACTGGATGCTAATGTGAAGAAAGTTATTTCTAGATATGAATCAGTTGAGAATGATTCAACTAATACATCAAATAAAAAGTTATGGGCTTTGTCTAGTAAACATACTCCAAGTAAAAATATTTTTTCATACACCCAAGGAATAATGGATTTGGGTGCAACTGTTTGTCATAACTCAAAACCAAATTGTGGTATTTGTCCTTTGCAAGAAGGTTGTAAAAGCGCCTTCAAAATCAAAGTAAGTAAAAAAGAAACAAAAAAACAAAATCCAACTAAAAAAATAAATTATGTTCTGGCAAGAAGTAATGATTCATTTTTATTATTTAAAAAATTAGAAGAGTCATTTTGGGAGGGGTTATGGACACCTCTTGAATTAGATTCTTACCATCCTTTTCCATGGAAAGATGGTATTAAGACTCAAGAAGAGATTGCTGTGAAACATAAGCTGTCTCATCTTAATTTGGATATAAAGATAAAGATTTATAGTTTCGAAAAAGCCTTTAAAGTAAAAACTAATAAAAAGTATAAATGGGTTAATAAAAGTAACATTGATAAATACGGTATGCCAAAACCTATTAAGTCTATAATAGAAAAGTTATGATTAAGAAAGTTTTTTGTAAAAAATATCAAAAAGAAATGATTGCCTTGTCTGTACCTCCTATGCCTGGACCAAAGGGGCTAGAGATACAAAATAACGTTTCTCAAGAAGCTTGGGATAAATGGAAGTCTCACCAAACAACTTTGATAAATGAAAAACACTTAGATATGTCTGATCCTGAAAATAGAAAGTGGTTAATTGAACAAATGGATAAATTTTTTAACAATGAAGATTATGAAAAAGCATCGGGTTTTAAAGCACTAGATTAGAATATAAGCATCTATACATACACCTCACACGACTCTAAAAACGCATCAAAATCTTGATTTTTTCGTAACAAAAATTCTAATTTACAAAATAAAAAATTAGAGTTAAATTTAAGTATGACAGAAAATACAAACTCAAAATTTCCATCAGAAGCTGATGTGGTCATCGTAGGTGTTGGCGGCATTGTTGGCTCAATGATAGCCTATTGGCTGTCTGAATTAGGACAAAAAAATATAGTAGGATTAGAAAAATCCAGCGTAATACCATCGGATATTGCTTCAACTGCTCATGCTTCTGATTTCGTGTATAACACTACTCATGACAAATTAGGCTGTTGGACAACAGCATATAGCCGAAAGTTTTATGAAGATAATGGCTTTTTCTTAAAGAAAGGTGGCTTAGAGATTTGCCGAAAAGGTGACGATGCTAGATGGGAAGAATTAAAAAGAAAGGTGGGCTCTGGAAAAGCCTTTGGAACCAACGTACGACTTATTTCAGCATCTGAAGCTAAAGAAAAATTTCCACTTTTAGACGAAGAATCGCTAATGGGGGCAATGTGGGATCCGGATGCAGGGTTAGTTATTCCTAGATCTCAAGATGTTGTGAGTTTTGCTGTTGAGAGTGCAAAAGATAAAGGTGCCTTGAAAACATTTACAGACACACCAGCTATAGATTTTGAAGTTGAGAATGGACGTGTTACTGGAGTCAAAACTGACAAAGGGTTTATAAAAACAGATAAAGTTGTAATTTGTTCAGGTATATGGGGACCTTTAATGGGTAAAAAAGCCGGAGTTCCTGTTCCATTAATGCCGCTAGAGCATCCCTTATTATTTTTTGGACCACTTCCAGAAGCTCAAGGCGCTGAAGATTTTCTTGTTTATCCTCTTCTTCGCGATCAAGGTAACTCAGCTTACGTTAGAGATACTGGGAGACTTCATGGCGGAATGCTTGAATGGGGTTTCTATGAAGATAAAGAACCACGCCTAGTTGATCCTGAAGATATAGGCAATCCAGAAAAAACAATGGGCTCAGATTCAATGCGATATCTAGATTTAGAAGAAATAGCTGAACCTCTAGAAAAAGCTTTTGAAACAACCCCAATATTAAATGAACTTGGTTGGGATGAAAGAAGCTCATTTAATGGTCTATTGTCTGTTACAACTGATGCTGGATCTCTTATAGGAGAAAGTCCTGAGGTTAGAGGGTTCTGGTTATGTGAAGCCGTTTGGGTCAAAGATGGTCCTGGATGCGCAAGACTATGTGCTGAACTTATGGTTAATGGCAAAACGCAAGTTGATATGCATTCATTTGATATTGCACGACTGTATCCAGAGCAAAAAGAAAAAGAATTTATTAAATCTAGGGCTTTTGAAAACTCTCAGACTATATATACTCCTGCTGTTCATCCTAGAGAACCTTATATCTCTGAAAGAGAAAAGTTTGTAAGCCCTTTTTATAAAAGAGAAAAAGAGCTTGGTGGATATTTTGATAATGAAGTTGCACGCTGGGAGCGAGCATTTGCATATGAAAGCAATAGAGAAAAACTTCAAGATTATTTAAAAGAAATTCCAGTTAGAGAAAATGAATGGGATAGTCGTCATGTTCCCTATGAACTTGCAAATGCTGAGCATCTTGCGATGAGTGATTCTGTAGGAATAATAAACCTTTCTCATTTCCCAATTATGGATATTGAAGGTCCAGATGCAGAGAAAATGCTCGAATATCTTTCAGTTGCTAAAGTCGGTGGGAATACTCCTATTGGAAAAGTTTTATACACCAATTTCCTCGATGAAGATGGTGGCGTTCATGCTGATCTAACAATCTCAAGACTTGGTGATACCAAGTATAGAGTTGTAACTGGTGGTGCTGATGGAAACAGAGATTGGGTTACATTGCGAAATTATAGAGATGACAATGATTTTGACGCTGAAATCACAATTAGAACTCATGATATAGCTACTCTTGGTTTATGGGGTCCAAAAGCTGAAGAGGCATTAAGTAATTTTGTTGATGCAGATGAAATTAGCTTAGAAAATTTTCCATTTGTAACAGCAAAAAATTTAACTCTTAATTTATCAGGCGGAAAAACTATTGACGTATGGGCTGCAAGAATATCTTATGTTGGTGAGAGTGGTTGGGAAATTTACCTCAATAATAATAGTGACGAAGGCTTAGCATTATATGATTCACTACTTGAAGTTGGAGTAATTCCTGTTGGAATAGAAACCTATGCTAATAGCAGACGTCTTGAGAAAAGTTTTAGGCTTCAAGGTGCAGATTTAGAAACTGAATACAATGCATGTGAAGCTGCTATTCAAAGACCTCTTGTCAAAGAAGCAGATTTTCATGGAAAAGCCGCTCATTTAAAACATAGAGAAGAAGACCCATGCGCAATTTTGTGTACTATGACTGTCGATGACCTTAATGTATCGGGAGTTCCTAGGTATCCTGTTGGAATTTCTCCAATCATTAATCCTAGTACTGGAGAAGTCCCAGTGGACAGTAAAGGAAGGAGATCATATACCACCGGTATGTCTTATTGCCCTTCTATAAAAGAGTTTGTTGTTATGGGTTATTTGCCTGCTGAACTTGCAAAGGAAGGTCAAAAGCTAGCCATAGAATACTTTAATGAAGATGGTGATGGTGTTTATCCTATTACGGTTAAAATAGTTGGCAAAGGGTCGCTTTATGATCCAGAAAATAAAAAGGTTCGAAGCTAATTAATTAAAAATTTAATCTTAATGACATTGGATGGAATCTTTTCTATAATCCTCTTTCATTTATTGCCCAGATAGCTCAGTTGGTAGAGCAAAGGACTGAAAATCCTTGTGTCGGTGGTTCGATCCCACCTCTGGGCACCATTTAAATCCACTAAATTAAATCAGGAAAGACATTACCTTACTCAAAAAACTTTTTAGCAATCTAGAAAAAAATTATATAAAAATTTTCTAGGTTTAGAACTTTAATAACGATTGATAAAAAAAAATGTGATGTTATTTGATTGAGTATTTGTAATTAATATCACTATGATGCTGTTCATCTTCACGAACTTTTATAATTAAATCAGAGAGTCTGGCATCTTTAGACATTCTATAATAATCAATGGCAAGTTTTGGTGCAGGTACATTTTCTACTACTCCACTTTCTACCATTTCAAGATATTCTGAATATGATTTAACTGCTTCTTCTTCAAAGTGATGTATCATTCTATGTGCAGTTTTAGGAAAAAACACATATAGTAAAAAATAAAATATCCAAAAAACTCCTTGAGAGAATAATACTAGACACCTTTCAAGCAAGTTAGGTTTTGTAATTTCTATGAAGAACATTAGATGCATTCTTTCATTTTCTGCCTCTGCAAGTAGTTCTCTTATCATTGGACCGTATCCTGTTTCCATTTTACGAAGACTTTTTAAGTGAACCCACATACCAGCAACCATACCGGGCACACCTGCAATAGTCTCTAGTACTATTGCTCTATGACCATATCGTTTTGCAAAAAATGTGTCTGCTATTAAGCGAAAGAATTTTGTCATTGATAAAGCAAAAAAATTTGACATTAGTTTTTGTTTTAAAGAGTTAAAATTGATGAGAACAACCAATAGTTTCAATTATATTATAAATTATATTGATAATCAATTATAAATATATATAATAATACAAGTCAGTACTCCTCTCCCTATTGGGTAATGCTGACTCTGTAGAAATCATGGAGGGTTCATACCCTCCATTTCTCAAAATATGATCATGAAGACATTTAAAAACAGTTGCCAAGTACTCTAAAATTTATTTTCTAAAATATGACGTGTAATTTGCTCTTAATTAACAAAGCATTTCATCAATGTCACTCTCTTATCACATCATGCATGTTTAATTAAAATCGAAAGTTTGCTTTATCCCCGAATAAACTTTCTATGACAGCAGGTTTAATTTCCCCCTGATTTTAACCTGCTGTCGCATTTTATTTAAGAATAGTGTTTTACACCCAATGTGAAGTTTCCAGAACTTCTAGTCTTTTTCCTTTTCTTTATCTTTATATTCTTTTAACTTTTCTTGATACTCTTCTTCTGATAGTTTATGCCAACCGATACATTTACCTGTTGGACTTCTTCCGCAACCGCATTCCATAGTTATCTCCTATTCAGTTTGACCTAAACAACCTGCAGTGAAAATAAAATAGTCGTTTTCATTATCGTAAGCACCAAAAATAATCATGCCTCATTGTTTGGATTCCATATAACCAAGTTTTTAGTTTTAAGTCTATTTACAACTAACTTATATCTTGATTGCTCTTCCTTCCACTCTTTCAACCATTTATCACCATCTCTTTCAGCATCAACAAAAACTGCATTTGTGAACGCTAAAGGCAATATTATTGCAATATGGATTATGACACTCGCCACTATGTTGAAATTAAAAAACCCTAAATAATTTGCTGCCACCAAACCAAAAAAAATACTCCATACAGTAAACAAGACTAACATAAAGTATGTCTGTAAACTTGGGTCAGGAACATACTTTAAAGGGTTATACCTTACATCCATGACCCTTCTCCAACCATAAACAATATTCATTATTAGTCTTCTAAATAGACTTGGTTTTTTAATTTTTTGTTTATTCATATATATCAAACTACACATTTTTAAGGATTTGGTCAAACAACAGTTATGTAACAACTTAGATACATCTCAAATAAACAGAAAGTTGTTTAAATTTTTTTGAGTTGTCAGATTACTTTTAATTTTATTGTCTCTTAATTGATTCTCTGATTTGTTGTTCAAGTTCTTCAACGTTAGAAGGTTTTGTAAAATCAACAAAAGATATATTATCCATCAACTCAACTAATTCATTTTCAGTTGTCTCACCAATCACAGAGGGATAATATCGATTCATATCTTTGATCTTTTGTGGCACCTCATCTCTATGAAGAACTTTGACTCTGTAATCATTTTTTAGTCGTCTGATAAAACTTAACCATTCAAGTCTTACAAAGTATTTGCTGTGCGAAATACCGCACAACTCACATTCACTTCCTTGTTTTTTAATATGTTTGTTGTACCAATATTTGAGTTCATTAAAGAATCCGCCGTCAGCATCATAAATAAAGTAAATAGTTTTATATTGTTTCATCGCTTTTCAATTTTTTCTTCTAGAAATTGCTTTCTCAAATACTTAGTTAGTCCAGTTATCAAGAGAAGGTAATTTGGTAAAAATTTAAAGAATAGTACCTAAGTTTCATAATTACTTTACATATTTTTTGTGAAAATTTTGTTAAAATTACACTGTCTTATACACAGTAATATGCACAGTAACCGCTGAAACATCTATTCTTACAGGGTTTTTATTCTAGACCCAAGAACTGAAAATCCTTGTGTCGGTGGTTCGATCCCTCCTCTGGGCACCATTAACTTCAAAAAATTTTTATCTCTTGAGAGTTTTTAAGAGTTCATCAACTTTATCATCAAAATTATTACTGTCTGTAAGAGCATCCTTTACACATGCCTGAAGATGATTTTTAAGTATCTTCCCTTCTACGGTTGAAATAGCATTTTTTACAGCTTTTAATTGATTAAGTATATCGATACAGTATTTTTCATCTTCAATCATTTTTAAAATACCTCGTATCTGGCCTTCTACTCTTTTAATGCTTGGAATTTGTTCTTTATGACACGCGTGACTCATATTAATCTCGGAATGATATATGTAAAAATTGTTGCAAATATGAATAGTAACAAGGAAAAATAATATATGTATCTTGATTTTTTCCTTGTTTTCATACAAAGCTTACCTAGCTCTGGATCAGCGGGGCAAGGCATGTAATAGGTTTTATAATTTACATAACCTGCTAACACTAGCATTATTAAAGCAAACACTGTTATGTATAGCTTATATTGGGATAGGGTTATTAAAAAGGGAAATACAGTTATCAAACTTGCAAAAGATGCTCCTGCTCCTAACACAACAAATAATGCTGGCAATGCACAACATATTAAAGTTGATGATGAGGCAAAGAGCGATATGAAATTTGTAGTTTTATCGTCCATTTACTTAAACTTATATAACTAAAATTTGCATTTTTATAGCATTTATACCATTAGCTAGTATTTTATTTTGTATATCCTCAAACACAATTTCAATACCTTTATCATAGGCGAGCAAAACTTTGCCTTGTGCTAAATCTACATCTATTTTTTTTACTAACTTATCTTTTTGGAATGTTTTTTCAATGCCTCTCGCGCAAAAGTCGCACACCATTCCTTTTACACTAATAACAGCAACTTGAGTATTAGTTAGATTGAAGACAAATTTATCAAACCTTTCAGGATTTACCTCAAGTTTTTCTCCATCAACCAATTCATTGTGAAGATGCCCTTCATGTGAGTGATGCATCATATCTGAATGACCATCGTGATCATGTGGCTCTGAGGCCATTGCCCATGATGAAACAATGAATAATGTAGTTATAAGTAATTTCATAATATTTTCTCCTAAAACCTATACATGAGATGTATATCCCAATCAGTCTTATTATTGTAACCAAATTCTAAAAGCGTATTGCCTTTAAAAAATTTTAAAACTGGATATGAAGACCTTTTATCTTTTAATGAAGTTTTTTTAGTCTTTAGCATTAACCAAGTATGTATATCACCATATTCTCCAAGATACGGAGCAAAACCTATTTGTACGTGGTTTTGATTATAGCTTTTTAGCCTGTTTTCTACTTTCTTAGTATCAAAACCCAGAAACCATCTCCTAGTCTCCCAATCACCATGTATTCCATAGAAAAGATCATTACCACTTTTAGCGCTTAGTCCTGACTGAAAATATAAGTTTCTTTGAGAATGAAGACTATTCTTCCTGTTTATTAAATACGTAAATCTCAAATAAGAATACTCATCTCTTAAATTTTTGTCTTTAAGATTTTCAATTCCTACAGAATATTTATACGAAGGAGAATAATGATAATAAAGAGAATCTTTCATATTATCTGAAAACATCATTAATGTTGATCCACCAGAATATGAGATAGGTCTTGCTTCAATATTGGTTGAAACTAGAATGAAAAATAAAATATAAAGGTGCATACCCATAGGGGGTATATTAATACTATTTTATATAAGTTGTAAATTTTTTTAAAAACTTAGCTATTTTTTGAGTCTTATTGGTATCTCTTGAATTGCATGTACAAAATTATTTGGTGCAACTTTCCAATCTCCAGTTAACTGATAATCTGGAAATCTTGATAAAAACTGTGAAAAAAACTCTCTCAATTGCATTAAAGCAACAGGCTTACCAAGACAGGTGTGTCTTCCAATTCCAAATGCAAGATGTTGGTCAGCATTGGTTCTCATAATATTAAATTTATCTGGATCATCAAAAATTTCAGGGTCCCTGTTTGCAGCTCCATACCATAGTGCAATCTTTTCAAAGGAGCCTATTTTTTGATCGCCAATAATAGTTTCTTCAAGAGTAGTTCTTCTCATATGAATTACAGGAGATACACATCTTACAGTTTCATTTATTAGTCCTGTAACTCTCTCAAAGTTATCTAGGAATAATTGTTTTTGTTGTGGGTTTTCATTCAATAATTTAATACCGCCACTCATAGTATTTCTAGTAGTATCGTTGCCTGCAAAAACTATTAAAAGCCATGAACCATCAAGAAATTCTTGCGATAAGTCCTCTCCCTCAATTTTTGCATTTGCAATTGCGCTAAGTAAATCATTCTCAGGCTTATCTTTCTTTTTGTTAAGTATAAATCTTCCATAATCAAGCATTTCATCAATCATATTATTAAACATCTCAACAAGAGCGGGATCAGGTGTTGTATCAGTTATTCCTTCCTCATTTTGTTTTATTTGCTCAAGAGTAAAATACTGAGCTAGCTCCAAAAACTCCATCCACTCTGTGAGTTTTTGCCTATCCGATTCTGGAATTCCTAAAATTTGGGAAAGAGTATAAATTGGAAGTTGTTGCGATATCTCTTTGACTAAATTAAATTCATTTAGTTTTTCTGCTTCGTCCAACAAATCACTCACTTTAAGGGAAACTTTTTTTTGCAATTCATCTACATACCCAGGCTTGAAGAAAGGCATATGTTCTTTTCTTAAATTTAAATGCATTTCTCCATCGAGATTTAACATATGATCTATAGTTGATTTGAATAGCTTTGGATGTCTGTTTTCCTCGGAGCCAAGTGTTAATAAATTGCCAGTTGAATACTGTGATGAAAAAACCTTTGGATTCATTGATACAGTCTTAATATCTGCATATTTTGTAAGGACCCAGTAGCCTGGTTCTGGATCAGTATGCATTGGCTGATGAAAAAACACTGGTGCATTTTCCCTAAGTCCTTTATATAAATGAAAGGGTTGACCTTTTCTAAAGAGATCTAAATCATTTAATGAGTTTGAGGGATTATAAGAATATCTTCTTTCAAAGCTTGGGTGATTAATTTTATTTTTTATAACCTTAGATGAGAGAACAAAATTTTTAGACATTATGTAAATACTTTACTATATTAAATTCTCATATTGTGAGAAAAAATTATGATTTCTACTTTACAAAAACCACTTGATTCTGGATTTGGACAAAAGACTGAACCATATGAAATTATCAAAGAACTTGATCTATCTGATAAAAATATCATTATTACCGGGGGTTATTCTGGAATTGGTTTAGAAACAACTAAAGCTTTAAAAAAAGCTAATGCTAAAGTAATAGTTCCAGCAAAGAGGCTTAATCGTGCAAAATCTATTCTTGATGGCATTGTGCCTCAAAATGATATTTATGAATTAAATCTTGCTGATCTAAACTCGGTGATGAGTTTTGTAGAATTATTTTCTCAACTAAATATAAAGCTTGATATTTTAATAAATAACGCTGGTATTATGGCATGTCCAGAAACGCGAGTTGGTAATAATTGGGAGAGCCAATTTGGCATTAATCATATTGGGCATCAATTACTTCTAAAACAGTTAATGAATAAATTTCGTGCGGACGGACAATCGAGATTTATTAGCCTATCTTCTTCTGCTCATTCTATTTCAAAAATTCTATGGGATGATATTCATTTTGAAGACAGCTCATATAATAAATGGACTGCATATGGACAATCAAAAACAGCAGCATCTCTTTTGGCAATTGAGTTTGACAGAAAAATGAAGGATAAAGGTATAAGAAGTTTTGCTGTTCATCCCGGAGGTATTTTAACCCCTCTTCAAAGACATTTAGAGCATGAGGAGATGGTTGCTCTAGGGTGGAAAAAAGAAGACGGCTCACTATCAGATCTTGCAGAAAACTTTTTTAAGAGCCCTTCACAGGGTGCTTCAACAACTATTTGGTGTGCTGTAAGCTCAATGCTAAATGATATTGGTGGAGTATTTTGTGAAAATTGTGATGTAGCAGAACGTAAAGAGTATATAGATGAATCAATGCGCAGGTATTTTGGTGTTGCTGATCATGCAATAGATACAGAAGAAGCAAAAAGATTGTGGGAAGAAACTGAAAAAATGATATCTAGTTTTTAAGTCTATATTTTTCATTTTTTATCGAATTATTGATAATTACTTTATTTTTAAAAATTGCTTTAAATAAAAGTTGTAAAGTATAGTTTAACTATGAATTTTTTCCAAAATATGATTTCTTCCATTATGGAGAATGGCTTGAGCTTAAGAAGATTTCGTTCACAAGGCTTTGGCACGCTGCATACGGACTTAAATCAAGCAACTGACTCTGTGATGCACGCGTCTGGCGAGGTTTCTTCAATTGCGTTTGGAGAGCATTTATTAGATTTAATCGAAGAAAAAAATGATGAAGACTTAGTAATATATCTTGAGCATCTCCTTAAGGAGTATGATGTAAATACCGAATTAATTATTAAAGCTGCACAAAATTATTTAAAAAATAAAAATCAGCAAAATTTACAAGGAATTAGCAATACTGCCGAACCAAAATGGATAGAGTTGTTTAGAAGGCTAAATGCAACTCCAAATGGAACTCATAGACTTATTAAATTAAGAGAAAGAATTAGGACTCTTATAAAACAAAATAAAGATCAACTAAAGCCACTTGATGCTAGTTTGCTCAAACTATTCAAGTATTGGTTTAACCCATCATTTCTTGTCTTGGAAAAAATAGATTGGTCTACACCGGCAAATGTTCTAGAAAAAATTATAGAGTATGAGGCAGTTCATGAAATAAATTCGTGGAAAGACTTAAGGTCAAGACTGGCACCGAATGACAGACAATGTTTTGCCTTTTTTCACCCTCTTGTGCCTGAAGATCCTCTAATATTTGTTGAAGTTGCTTTCACAAAAGAAATACCAGAATCAATTGAAAATATTATTAAAATTGATAGAGAAGAGTTAAGCTTTGATGAAATCAATACTGCTGTTTTTTACTCTATATCTAACTGTCAGGATGGTCTTTCTGGAATTTCATTTGGAAATTTTTTAATCAAGAAAGTAGCTCATAAGCTTAAACAAGAAATTCAAGGTTTGGATAAATTTGTAACACTATCTCCTGTTCCTGGATTGATGAAGTGGATGGAAAAAAATGCACCTTTGGCATATGAAAATTGTTTAAATGAAGTTAATAATGAGGTGCTTCTTAAAAATTCAATAATTTACTTAACTGAATCCAATAGAGAAGATGGGCTCCCTAATGATCCAGTGGCTAGATTTCATCTTGGCAACGGAGCTATTCTTCATAAAATTAATCTTGATGCAGATCTCTCTGATAAAGGCTTAAAACAATCTCAAGGAACGATGGTTAATTACTTATACGATTTGGATGTTGTTGAAAAAAACCATGAGCAGTTTTTTAAAGATAAAGCGGTCATTATTTCAAACGAAATTAAATCTCTTAAAAAAAAATATAGCTAGTTTGTATGTCTGATAATCTTAAACTCTTCCCAGCTATTGAGCCATTTAATACTGGTTACATGGAAAGAGGCTGTCATGAAATTTATTATGAGCAATGTGGCAATCCGGATGGTAAACCAGCAGTTTTCCTTCATGGCGGTCCTGGCGGTGGTGGAAGTACAACAGTAAGAAGGTTTTTTAATCCAGAAAAGTATCATGTTGTTATTTTTGACCAAAGAGGTTGCGGAAGAAGCAAGCCTCACGGTTGTCTAGAACAAAATACTACATGGGATCTTGTTGAAGATATAGAGACTCTTAAAAATAAACTTGGATTTAAAAAATGGCTAGTTTTTGGTGGTTCTTGGGGTAGTACATTATCTCTTGCATACTCTCAAACCTATCCAAAATCTGTCAGTGAAATGGTTCTTAGAGGAATCTTTATGCTAAGGAAAAAAGAGCTTGATTGGTTTTATCAAGAAGGAGCTTCCAACATTTTTCCAGAGGCATGGGAAAAATTTTTAGAGCCAATTGATATAAGTCAGAGAGATGATTTAATGTCTGCGTATCATGAAATATTTAAAAGCGATAACACAGAAAAAAAATTAACTGCAGCTATAGCTTGGTCCAGATGGGAAGGCTCAACTAGTAGCTTGAGTTATAACCCAGATATGGCAGATAGCTTCTCTGATCCTAGATTTGCATTAGCCTTCGCTCTTATTGAAAATCATTATTTTGTTAATAAAGGATTCTTGGAGCACGAAAATCAACTAATAGAATCTGGCATAGATATCATAAGAAATATTCCTACTACAATCGTTCAAGGTAGATATGATATTGTTTGCCCGATGACAACTGCATGGGAATTATCCAAAAATTGGCCAGAAGCCAACTTAATAGTTTCGCCCTCCTCTGGACATACTGCTTTTGAAAAAGAGATCACTCATGAACTAATTAAAGCAACTGAAGAATTTGCTAAAAATGAATAACATAAGTTTTATAGGCATGGCAGGCTGCGGAAAATCAACAATTGGTGGAATTTTGTCATCACAATTAGACATTAGTTTTGTTGACACAGATTTACTAATTGAAGAAAAATTTAAATTATCCTTAGAACAACTAAAAAAGGAAAAGGGTTACGAATTTGTAAGGCAAGCTGAAGAAGAGGTAATACTTAGACTTGATGAAAACATAAAAGTTATATCTACAGGAGGTAGTGCTGTCTATTCTGAAAAATCAATGTTATATCTAAGCTCTTTTTCTAAAATTATGTATATCAATACTCCTCTTGATGAGATTAAACAAAGAATTGGACATGGTCAAGAAAGAGGTTTGGCTGCTCCTGATGATCTAAGTATTGATGATATATACAAAGAAAGAGTTCCTCTTTACAATAAATGGGCCGATATTACATTGAATGGCAATAAATCTATAGAAGACCTAATATCAAAAATTATTAGTTTAATTTGATGGAAAAAACAAGAACATTACTAATTGGAGCCTCCGGACTTGTAGGTAATGAAATTTTTAAATGCATTTCAAAAGAAAATCAAGATATTTTCTTATTATCCAGAAGAACTTCAGATAAAGATCAAAATAAATTTCAAGAAATCATTACTGGATTTGATGACCTAGATGAAATAAACCTTCCAAGGATTGATCACGTTTATATTGCAATTGGAAAAAAGTTAGGCTCAAGTGAGCTACTATATATTCGCAAATCTGATAGAGATAATTTCATTAGAGTAGATTGTGAATATGTTTTAAAAATAGCTAAAAAAGCATTTGATAATGGCGCAAGATCAATAGCAATAGTTTCTGCAATTGGTGCAGACAAAAATTCATATAACTTGTATCTTAAAACAAAGGGCAATATGGAAAATCTTATAAAAAAAATAGGATATTCAAAAACTATCTTTGCTCAACCAAGCCACTTACTTGGTAAAAGAGTAAACGAATCATTCAAACTTGATGTTTCATTAATAGAGTTAGGGGGTAAAATTTTTGCACCTTTGATGCTTGGTCCTTTTTCAGATTTTAAATTTGTAGAAGCGCGAGATGTTGCAAAAGCAATGGTGCAAAAAATGAATGATGATTCAAGTGGACTTACAGTCCTAAGATATAAAGATTTTGTTAATATCTAAAAAATTTCTCTATTTGTCTTAAGCATTTTACGAATTGCATGCGCTGAATTTAATAACCAAAAAGCAGAAGCAAAGAAAAAGTAATATAAACCTGCATATAGCTGAACTATCATCGCAAGGATGCTACCCATTGCAACTGCAATAAGACCTATCAATCTCTTGTTATACTTTTTTGAAACAATAAGGGGTGCGGCTATCAATGTGCCAAAAATAACGCTAATAATTTGAATGATTTCAAGGATAGTCATACTGATAGACAAAAAGAATTTTGCCTATGAGTATAAATATTTGAGAATTATGAATATTTTTTTTTAAAAGTAAATATTTTTTTGAACTTTTTTGTAAATAATTTACTCTATTAATATGAATAAAAATTTTTGGAGAAATATGAAAAAAATAACTACCTTAATAATTGCTTTTTCTATGGTGGGTTCCTTGTATGCGGATGATCATAAAAAAGAAAAAAAAGAGCACCCCAACATGCTTATGAGTGCAAAAGAGTGTATGGAAACTAAGTCTGGTATTGGATGGTTCCTTGGAGCTGCAGATAGTGTTTTTGATGACATAAAAAAACATGAAGATTTAAAAGATAAATCCTGGAATGAAGAAAAATGGGGTGAAGCAATCGCTTTATCTACCTTAGCCTCAAATTATTCAACAGTTTATGATGTATGGTGTAAGGATATGATTTCGCATAGAATGAAAATGAGAATGAAAGATTCTTATAAAAACCATTTAAAAGAACATGCCAAGAAGAATGATTGAGTTTTAAAACTTTCCTCTTTGAAATCTCATTCTTATTGAGAAAACTCTTACTAATGCAACCAGCGTAAGTATAGATTGCGTAAATAATGAAATTGTTAATGGGTTTGACCATTGCCAATTATCAATTGTCAGCCATAATAAAAATGTTTGAAGGGGAAAATTAATTACTGCCCCCATCATTACAACAATAACTGCTTCTCTAAATGCAACTTTTTCTGTTTTATTCATTTTTTCCTTATTTTTTAATTCTTATTCCAGTGCCATATGCCAAAATTTCTGATGCGCCTTGAGTTATGGTAGAAGTTTGAAATCTAAAGCAAATTATAGCATTGGCTCCTTTTTTAATAGCGTCATCTAACATTCTTTGGTATGCCTGATCTCTTGAAGATTGAAGTAATTTAGAATAACCAACTAGCTCTCCGCCAACTAAATTTTTTAAATTTGCAAAAATATCAGAGCCCACATTTCTTGATCTTACAGTACTTCCTTGTACTATCCCTAAATACTCAGTTATTTCGGCTCCCTCTATATTGTTTGTTGAAACAACCATAAAATCTTCTTTTTTATGACCTTCTCTAAAATTTTCTATCATGACTTTTTTCCTTAAATAGTTTAATTTATAAATATAATGCAGAAATTAGTTGAAGCAAAATTTTCTATTGGAAATATAGTTAAGCATAAGTTTTTAAACTTTAGAGGTGTTATTTTTGATTTAGATCCAGAATTTAATAATACGGAAGAATGGTATCAAGCTATACCTGAGCAGATTAGACCAAAAAAAGAACAGCCTTTCTATCATTTATTTGCTGAAAATAAAGAAATTTTTTACATAGCATATGTATCAGAACAAAACTTATTGTTAGACAAGTCAAAAAAACAGTGTAATCATCCTGGTATCAAGGAGATATTTGAATCATTTGATGGTTTTAACTATCTGCCTCATAGTAAAGCAAAAAACTAAATTAAGCTTGGCTGTGAGCTATCTGTGTGGCAGTTACAAAAACGTCCATTGCAATTTCTAACTCTTTTTCATTAATAAATGTTGGTGCAATTCTTAAGGTATTATTTTTAGGGTCATTTCCATAAGGATGTGTCGCACCTGCTGGGGTTAGAAGTACTCCAGCCTCTTTGCATAACTCAACAATTTTTGAGGCAATAGGTTTATGTGATGTAAAAGTAATAAAATAGCCGCCAGTTGGTCGAGAATATTCACCGATATCTTTATCAAGTTTTTCTAATGCTTGATATGCTATTTCAAATTTAGGCCTTACTAAATCAGCATGTTTTTTCATATGATTTTTTACAGCATTAGAATCTTTAAAGAACTTTGTATGTCTTTTTTGATTAACCTTATCAGGACAAATTACCATAGAACCTCTTATTCTTTTAATTAGAGATAAATTTTCATCCGCTGCTGCCATAAACGATAAACCACCGCCTCCAAAAGTAACTTTAGAGAAAGAAGTTACAACTACTGTTTGATTGGTAGTTTTGTTTTGCTCTGCTAACTTCCAGACTGGTATTTGATTCTTGGTAGGAAGAAAGTCATGAACCAAGTAGGCATGATCAAAAAGAAAAAGGAAATCTTCAGAATATTTTTTACCAATTTCAAAAAGCTTATTTATATTATCGTCACTGTAAACTTCTCCAGATGGATTTGAATGCCGAGGTACACAAATTATTCCAACGACATTTGAGTTATTTTGAAGCGCATCTAACAGCGCATCTAGATCAACACCATCTTCTATCAAAGGTATTGCTATCATTTCGATTCCAAAATCTTCTAGCATTCTAAAATGTCTGTCGAATCCAGGTACAGGACATATAAACTTTGGAGTTTCGATATCTCTCCATGGTACAGGATTAGCAAACAAGTATTTTGAAAGAATCATCTGATAAGTAAGCATTAAGCTAGATTGCTCGCCTGTGATAACATGATCAGCAGGAGCTGAAAGAAGTTCCGCGCCAAGAACTCTAGCATCTTCAATGCCCAAAGGCTCTCCATAATTTCTTAAATCAACTTTGCCGTCAAATGGCTCGACATTCATACTTAATAAGTCATTTGCTAAATCTAATTGATATGAATCTGGTTTTCCTCTAGTTATATCAATTGAAAGACCTTGGGCCTTGATCTGCTCAAAATAAGTTAAAATGTTCTCTGACATACCGCTTATTTTATAGAATTAAATGATTAGTGGTATATATTATAAGAAAATTTAAAACTTTCTTGGATAAAAATGAATTTCTGGATTCTAACAATCATATCAATAATAATAATTTCATTATTAATCATCATTATTTTCTTACAGATTCAAAATAGGTCCGATAAAGACAAAGATCAAGAGTCAATAAAGGAATTAGACAGAGCATTATTAAAACAAGAAGATACCTTATTAGATCTAACAAAAGATATACAGTCATTTCATGATCCATTAAATAAGTTACGAAGATACTTGTCTGGTGGAACTCTTGCAGGAAAATTTGGTGAATGGTCGCTTGAATCCATAATGCAAGATATTTTCAATCCAAATCAATATATAAAAAATGCAGAAGTAATCAAAGGCACTGGCAAGAGAGTAGAGTTTGTTTTAAAAATGCCAGAAGGGCTTTTGTTGCCAATTGATGCCAAATTTCCTTCAGGACTTTACGACACTTATCTAGATTCAATTAATCAAACAGACGAAAGATTAATTAAAAAATCTATAGACGATATAAAAAGACATGTAATAAAAGATGCATCAGATATCCAAGATAAATATCTTCAATCGGGTATAACTGTCGACCTCGGAGTTATGTATATACCCAGTGAGTCTTTAATGCAGTTAATCGATTCTATTGAAAATCTTCGCGAATCTGTTTTTAGAGATTCAAGAGTTTTAATTATGGGGCCAAACTCCTTAGCAGCATATTTGATTAGTGTTCATATGGGCTTTAGAACTCTTGCTCTTAATAATAGAGCTGGAGAGATTATGGAAGAATTTGGTAAGTTAAAAAAAGAATTTGAAAAATTTGGAAACTCAACTGAAGAATTGCTTAAAAAAGCAGACGCAATGCTAAGGGCAGTAAATGAACATGCTACTCGCGAAAGACAAATGAATAAAGCTATTAATAATATGGATCAATTAGATAATTAAAAGTAGAATCTTCTCCACATATTTAACCCAAAAAATAAAGCACAAATCCAAAGAATAACTTCAGGAATATTTGGATTGCTGTTATAGCCAAAAAACCCTTTTAAGAAAACGCCTATAGAGCCTTTGTCATGAAGTGGATGATAAATCTTTTGTCCTTGCTCATTCATCTGTGGTTGTAAAATATCCCAAGGTCTATAAATTTCTGTTTTCTCAATTTGGTCTGATTTTACTAAATACTCTTCGACTTCATGAGTACCATAGGCAACCATCCCTGCTGATAAAAAGACTAATAGTAAAGTTGTATATTTAAATACATATCTTAAATTTATTTTTCTACCTTGAAGTACTATTAAATATCCTATTAGGATTGCAAGAGCTGCTCCAGTTATAAATCCTAAATATGAGAATGATCCAGTAATAGAAAAGCTTGAGATTAAGAAAACAGCAGTTTCAAAGCCCTCTCTTAGAATTGCAAAGAAAACTACAAAAAATACTCCCCATGAAGATAATTTAATAGCATTTAAAGTTTTGCCTTCAAGCTCTTTTCTATCACTAACATGTTTTGATAACCAAAATATTACATACCAAATCAAAATAGCTGTTAAATAAAGGAAAATGCCCTCAAATAAAGCTGTAATAGAATCATTGCCAAGAGATTCCTTTGCGGCTAAAACAAAATATCCGACTAGAATGCTTGCAACAATTGCAGCTAAGACGCCCATCCATAATTTATAAAAGTGGCTCAATTGATTCGATTTCTCTAAAATCAAATAAATGATACCAACAACAAGAGACGCTTCTAAAACTTCTCTAAATACAATTATAAATTCGCTCATGCTTATGTCCTTATGGGTTTTCTAAATGAGAATCATTCTTATTTGGATTGTAACTAAATTTTTATCAAATAAAAAGTAAGTTTTTAATATTATTATGTCGCTTTTATTTATATTTGTTGAGACAATGCAATATGAAAAAAATAGCTGTAATTGGTGCTGGAATTGCTGGTACAACTACAGCTTATGCTCTTGTAAAAAAAGGTCATAACGTAACTATTATTGACTCCAGAAGATATCCTGCAATGGCAACAAGTTATGCCAATGGAGGACAGTTAAGTGCAAGTAACGCAGAAACATGGAATACAACTAAAAATGTTGTGAGCGGAATTAAATGGATGTTTACTCCCGATGCTCCATTATTATTTAATCCATCACCTGAAATCCAAAAATATAGGTGGATGCTCGGATTTCTTTGGACAACTCTCAAGGGTGACCATAAAAAAAATACTCTTGATACAATTAATTTTGCGAAAAAAGCTAGGGAAATTTATTTCAAAATAGCCGATGAAGAAGGCATAGAATTTGAATTACTTAAAAAAGGCATTCTAAGATTTTATGATAATGCAAAAGAATTCAAACTAGATAAAGAAAAGGTTTCATGGCTTCATCAAGAGGGCATGGAGTGGGATATATTAACTACTGAAGAAGTTAAAGAAATTGAACCAGCTTTCGAAAATAATAAAAATTATGAAAAAATTCTTGGCGGAATATATACCAAGTCTGATGCAAGTGGTGATATTCATAAATTTTGTACGAATCTAGAGAGGATTCTTGTAGAAAAATATTCAGCAATCCTTCAACTTAAAACAACAGTTGAATATATAACCAGGCAAAAAGATAAGCTAGTTCTTACCATGAGACATGAAAATGAAATAATTAACGATTCATTTGATAATGTTGTCATTTGTGCAGGAGTCAACACACAAAGCTTTGCAAGTCGACTTGGTGATAAGATGAATATATATCCTGTTAAAGGATATAGCGTAACGATTGATCTTAAAGATGAAATATCCAAAAAATGTGCTCCAACTGTATCTTTAATCGATCAACCCGTAAAAATAGTTGCTAGCAGACTTGGCGATAGATTTAGGGTTGCAGGGACAGCAGAGCTTGCTGGAATAAATACTGATATAAGACAAGATAGAATTAAACCTTTATTAAAATGGGTAGAGAAATATTTTCCAAATGTTAGCACTGAGACATATACTCCTTGGGCTGGATTGAGACCTATGACTCCTAATATGATGCCTATAACTAGAGAAAGTAAAATGAAGGGGGTTTTCTATCATGCAGGACATGGTCATCTAGGCTGGACTCTTAGCGCACATACAGCACAAATTGTTGCAGATAATATAGATTCTAATTAAGGTAATTCCACAATCTCCCAAGATCTTTTCTCACACTCCTCTCGCAATTTATTATCAGGGTTTACAGCTACCGCTTTATTAACTGCTGAAAGTAATGGAAAGTCATTTATTGAATCTGAATAAAATGTAGTATTCTTAAAATCACTAAAATCATTCCTACGCATCCATTCTCTTACCTTTTGAAGTTTGCCCTCACCCAATGCTGGAGTGTTTTGAAACTTACCAGAATATACTCCATTAACTATTTCAACCTCTGTTGCAACAATATTTTCGAAACCAAGTCTCTTGGCAATTGGATTAACTATTACAGAGTTTGTAGCTGAGGCAAGTAACATTACATCGTTATTGTGATAATGATTATGTAATAATCTTAAGGCGTATATATTAATCATTGGCTCTATGACTGACGAAAGGAATTTATTCAGGAGATTTTCAATTTCTTCTGGTCTTTTCCCTTTAATTGTTGATAGAGCAAACTCAGCCCACTCATCATAATCTAGCTTCCCTTCATAATACTTGTCATAAAAATATTGATTTTTTTTCTCATATTCATCTTTATTAACATAACCGATATCAATCAAAAAATTGATCCATGAATAATCAGAATCTCCATTTAGAATGGTATTATCTAAATCAAATATTGCTAAATTTTTTTTCATAAAAATAATAATTTACACAATGATAAATGAACCTGGATATAGATTAAACGTTGGTATTATTGTTATCAATGATAACGGCAAATTGTTGCTATGCAAAAGAAAAAAAATAGATAGTTGGCAATTTCCTCAAGGAGGAATAGATTTCGGTGAGAGTCCTATAAAGGCTGCAAAAAGAGAATTATATGAAGAAGTTGGAATAAAAAAGAAAGATGTAAAATTAATATCTTCAACGGATAAGTGGTTTAAATACGATGTTCCACATGAAAAAAGAAAGAATCATTTTCTAAAAAAAAGATTTAGAGGCCAAAAGCAAAAATGGTTCATGTTTAAGCTTATGCATGATGTAAAAATTCATTTTGAAAATGATCCAGATAATGAGTTTATTGATTTTCAATGGGTTCCTTATTGGTATCCATTGTATGCTATCGTTGAATTTAAAAGAGAAGTATATCGGTTAGTCCTTAATGAACTTAAAGATAATTTTTGCACAGAAATGAATAATGATTGAAGCGCTCACATTGTTTGCAATTTTAGGTATTTTTGCTGGGCTTGTTGCTGGTTTGTTTGGTGTTGGTGGAGGAATTATTACAGTACCTTTTTTTGTAGCCTTTTTTATACAATTTGGTTTTGAAGAAGAAATTATTATTCACATGGCAGTAGGTACATCTTTAGGCTGCATTGTTTTTACAGGGATATCATCAGCACATGCTCATAGTAAAAAAAATGCTATAAGTTATAATTTTCTTAAACCGTTAGCTTCAGGAATAGTAATAGGAGCATTCTTGGGTGCTTTATTTGCAGTACAACTTAACGGAAATTTACTGAAAACAATTATAGGAATTTTTGCATTACTTATTGCAATTCTGATGAGCGTTAGTAGAGATATAAAACTAAAACCAAGGAATCAAACAAGCAAAGAACCATACTTTGTTGGAAGTGGAATTGGATTCTTCTCATCTATTTTAGGTATCGGTGGAGGTATATTTTCAGTTCCCTATTTAAAAGCTTCTGGGCTACCAATGACTTCAAGTGTAGGAACTTCTGCAGCATGTGGAATTCCAATAGCTGTTTTTGGTGCCCTTGGTTATCTTATTTCCGGTGTCGACAATATACTTTTACCCCCTTTTGCTTTGGGCTACATATATTTGCCAGCCGTTATTGGTATAAGTTTAACAAGTATACTTGCCGCCAAATATGGCGCTAATATTGCGCATCATGTATCTGAAAAAATATTAAAGAGAATGATGGCATGTATGATGTTTCTTATATCTATTTATATGGTTTTTTCATGATCGTAGAATTATCAGATTTTTTTAATAACCCCTCATTGATCGAAATTGGTCCATTAAAAATTCAATACTACGCAGTTACTTGGTTATTGTCCGCAATCTTTATATACCTTTTCTTGACATCTAATCAAATAATGATCGAGCTTGGTTTGAATCATGAAAAAGTAAATGACTTAGTTTTCATGTATGGTTTATTTATCGGATCTATGTGTGGAGGAAGATTTGGTTATATGATCTTCTATGGAACAGAGCAGTTAATAAGCAATCCATTATCTCTGTTTTATATTTGGCAAGGAGGTCTTAGTTTCCATGGAGGTTTAGTTGGAGTAGTAATAAGTTTTTTAGTTTTTTCTAAAAGAAATAATCTGAGTTTTTTAAGGCTTATGGATGGAGCAGCTCTAGCTATGCCGATAGGCCTTGGTCTCGTAAGAATTGGTAATTTCCTTAATGGTGAGTTATACGGAAAAGAAACAAATGGTGATTGGGGATTTATTTTTCCCACAGATCCATTTGGCCTATTAAGACATCCATCACAGTTATATGAAAGTTTCGGTGAAGGTATTCTATTATTCATTCTTTTGTATTGGATAAATAAACTTACAAAAATTCATGGCGTAGTTTGTTCAAGCTTTTTAATACTATACGGATTAATACGATTTATTATTGAGTTCTTTAGGCAGCCGGATTCTCATATAGGATATGTATTTTTAGAATCATTAAGCATGGGACAAATTCTCTGTGTTCCAATGATAGCAATTGGTTTTATAATGTTATTTTATTCAAGGAAAACTTCATGAAAGCCTATTTAGATCTGCTGGAATATATTTTAGAGAATGGTGAGAAAAGAAATGATAGAACCAATACAGGAACTATTTCGTCTTTTGGTCATCAGCTCTCATTTGATCTAGAAAAAGGTTTTCCTGCAGTTACAACAAAATCACTGGCATGGAAAGGTGTTGTATCTGAGCTAATTTGGTTTCTGGAAGGCTCTAGTGATGAAAGAAGACTTGCTGAAATAAGGTTTAGAAAAAATAGAGAAGAGCTTACAGACTTAAAAAAATATTCAACTATTTGGACAGATAATGCCGATAATCAAGGAAAAGATTTAGGATATGAAAATAATGAATTAAGAAAAGAACTTGGCCCTGTATATGGTGTTCAATGGAGAGACTGGGATGGTATTGATCAGATTAAAGCCTTAATAAGTAGTCTAAAAAATAATCCTGAAAGTAGAAGGCATATCCTATCAGCATGGAATGTTGGAAAAATTGAAAAAATGGCTTTGCCTCCATGTCATGTTATGTCGCAATTTTATATAAGCAATGGAACAATAAGTTGTCACATGTACCAAAGAAGTGCTGATATGTTTCTTGGCGTGCCATTCAATATAGCAAGCTACTCACTTTTATTGAGTATTTTTGCAGAAATACTTAATCTCAAACCAAAAAAATTCGTTCATTCTTTTGGTGATGCCCATATTTATTTGAATTCTGTTGAACAAGTCAAAGAACAAATATCAAGAAAACCATTTAGTCCTCCTAAGTTAATCTTACCAAAATTAAATTCTCTTGAAGATCTTTCATCATATTCTATAGATGACTTTAAGCTTGAAGGCTATGAGCATCATCCAGCAATTAAAGCAAAAATGGCAGTGTAAAGATGAAAACTATCTCCCATCTTGTTGCTGTTTCAAATGATCTTGTGATTGGGGTGGATAATGATCTGCCATGGAATTTGAAAGATGATATTGCTCATTTTAAAAAATATACTCTCAATAAAATAATCATCATGGGAAGAAAAACATATGAGTCAATTGGGAGACCTCTTCCTAATCGAATAAATTATGTAATATCTAGAACTCTAAAAAAAATTGATGGTGCTTATGTATTTAATAATTTAGAAAATGCTATGAATAGTGCCGAAAAGCATAACAAGAAAGAAAATCAAAATAATGAAATAATAATTATTGGTGGTGGTTATCTTTTCAAACAGACCTCATCTTCTGTAAATAAGCTTGTCATTACTAGGGTTGACTGCAATGTTAAAGGAGATATCTATTATCCAAAAATTGATATGTCTAACTGGAAGAAAATTTCATCAAAATCATATGAAAAAGACGAAAACAATGATTACAATTTTAAAATTGAGGAATACTTAAAGTTATGATTGACTTTGAATGTACTCTCTTCTAAGAGCAAGATTCTTTACCCTAACCTCTTCATTTTCAGTATATTTTATCCAATTGTTAGCAGTTGATTTGACCTTTTTATCTTTGTCTCTAGCTGCAATTCTAAATTCTTTTTTTGCATCATCAAACTTTTGAAGTTCAAAATAGGCTTGGCCAAGCGTTAAATGAACTTGAGAAACCTTATCAATTTTTCCTTTTTTCAAACCTTTTTTAATTGATTCAACAGCCAGCTCAAGTCTATCCTCAGATAAATAAAGATTGCCTAGAAGAACATAAGATTTTCCGTCTTTAGACATTTGTGCCGCTTTCTCTAAAACCGGTATTGCTTTATCAACTTCTTGAGCCATTCTCCATGAGTCGGCTAAGAGTTTTAGATTTTTTTCTGTCTCTTTTATAACTGGGCC
>CACLXS010000009.1 GCA_902610905.1 uncultured SAR86 cluster bacterium | reverse complement strand
ACAGGTGTAGGTTCACCTCAAGAAGCAAGTGAACTAGCATTATTATTAAGAGCTGGCGCTCTTGCTGCCCCAATGAAGTTTGTTGAAGAGAGAACAGTAGGACCAAGTCTTGGTAAAGAAAACATAGAATTAGGAATGAAATCTATTGTTATTGGATTAACCCTAGTTGTTCTTTTTATGGCTTTTTATTATCGAGTGTTCGGCTTAGCAGCAAACATTTCACTTTTTATTAATCTAGTTTTAATAACCGGAATAATGTCACTCTTAGGCGCCACTTTAACTTTACCTGGTATTGCAGGTATTGTTTTAACTGTTGGTATGGCAGTTGACGCTAATGTCCTAATTTTTGCAAGAATTAGAGAAGAGCTTAAAGAGAAAGATCCTCAATCAGCAATAAGAGATGGTTTTTCTAGAGCTTTTATAACAATTTTAGATGCAAATATTACAACTCTAATTGCTGCGCTTATTTTGTATGTTATTGGCACAGGCCCAGTAAAAGGTTTTGCTATAACTCTTTCAATTGGAATTATTACTTCTATGTTTACAGCTATTATGTGTACTAGGGCTATAGTAAATCTTGTATATGGCAATAAAAATATTAAGGAATTAAAAATATAATGAATTTTAAATTTCAATTTATGAAATATAGAAAGGTTGCAGGCATAGCATCACTTATTATCTTTTTAGTTTCAGTTCTTTCACTATCTTTTCGTGGGCTTAGTCTTGGACTAGATTTTAGTGGTGGAACATTAGTCGAGATAACCTATGAAAATCCAGTAAATCTAGAGGCAATAAGAGAAACCTTGGTAATAAACGGTTTTCAAGATTCTCAGGTGGTTAATTTTGGAACCAACTTGGATGTACTAATTAAAGTAGCTGATCAAAACGGCAATAGTTCTATCGGCGATGCCGTTTATAGCTTGCTCAATAGTAATGGTTTTGTAGGGGAGCTAAAAAGAGTTGAATTTGTTGGACCCCAAGTTGGAGCCGAATTAAGAGATCAGGGCGGCCTAGGAATGTTAGTAGCCTTATTTATGATACTTATGTATGTGGCATTTAGATTTCAATATAAATTTGCTTTGGGTGCAGTAACGGCTTTAGGCCATGATGTTGTCATTATATTGGGTTTATTTTCTATCTTTGCTTGGGATTTTGATTTAACAGTATTAGCAGCGCTATTAGCTGTAATCGGTTACTCCTTGAATGACACTATCGTAGTTTCAGATAGAATTAGAGAAAATTTTAGAACTCAAAGAGAAATGGAACCTCAAGCTATGATTGACTTATCTCTTAATCAAACACTAGGAAGAACCATCGTCACATCATTAACAACCTTGCTAGTCCTATTCGCATTATTCATCTTTGGTGGAGAAATGATAAAAGGTTTTAGTCTTGCATTAATACTTGGAGTGTTGGTTGGAACATATTCATCAATATATGTTGTTGCTAATATGCTTATGTCTCTTACATTGATTCAAGATGATTTAGCTATACCTGAACCTGAAGGTGCAGATTTTGATGAGTTACCTTAAGGGGTAAAATAAGGCTTTACTGATTTAAGTATTGATTTATAAACTTTAGGTGATGAGCAAATAAAATGATCACCATCTAAATATTTAGGATCTCCATTAAAATTACTTATCAGCGCTCCTGACTCCTGAGCAATAAGAAGACCAGCTGCTACATCCCAAAGCTTTATTCCATAAGCCCATGTCGCATCAATTCTTCCTGATGATAAGTATGCAAGATCTAAAGCAATAGAACCCGAAGTTCTAAAAGATAGGTCTTGATTAGCAATTTCTTTATAGGTTTTATCGAAATCATATTTATAATCTTTTTTTGTGCCATCATTTTTAAAAAATGAGATCATAGCCTCAGATAAACCTTTTTGCTTACTAACTCTTATTTTTCCATTATTTAAAGTTGCTCCTGAGCCCTTGGAGGCACAAAATTCTTCTCTTCTAATTGGATCAATAATAACTGCTGTAGTTGGAACTTCATCTACAAGAGAACATAAGGATAAAGCAAAATGAGGATAACCATTGATAAAATTTGTTTCTCCATCAATCGCTTTTAAAACCCAAGTAATATTTGAATTATTAATCTCTGAACCAGAGTCAGCACCTAAAAAATTATCTTCTGGATAAAATTTTCTTATTTCATCAATAACAATGCCCTCAACCCTTCTAATAATTGCTTTTAAATAACCATCTGGACCGCCCTTAGATGTATCCAAGTTGTGCACTTTTTTTACTGCAAACTCAAGTTCACTAGCACCTTTTCTAGCTGCAATTTGGTTAACATTTAATAAAGCTTGTATTGACATGTCGCTATTGTAATGGAAATGGAGATAATAGGCATATATGAGTTTCAAAAGTAACTTAATTAATATTGTTTTGGTGGAAACATCCCACCCAGGCAATATTGGTTCTGTTGCTCGAGCAATGAAAACTATGGGACTCTCGAGTTTGTCTCTAGTTAATCCAAGAAAATTCCCTTCAGGTGAAGCCAATGCCTTATCAGGCAATGCTGTAGATGTTTTAGAGAATGCAGAAGTCTTTAATTCAATTGAAGATGCCATCAAAGACAGTACTTTTGTTTATGCTACTTCTTCAAGAACTAGAACCATTCAATGGCCAAAAGTCCATGCAGAAGAGGGCGCATCGATAATTAACTCTCAGGTTACATCAAATAAAAAAGTGTCTATTTTATTTGGACGTGAGGATAGGGGTCTTACAAATGAAGAACTTCAACTTGCAAATACTCATATTGAAATTCCTGCAAACCCTGAATACCCAGTATTAAATTTAGCAATGTCAACACAAATAGTATGTTACGAAATTTTTAGATCTCACTTCAACCAAGAGCCAAGAGATTGGCATGATTACCCAGAAGTTGACTCTGAAAATCTCCAAATGCTAATAGATCATTTTATTGAAACAGCAGTTAAAATCGATGTTATTCATCCAGATAATCCTAAAAAGATTATTTCAAGAATTAAACGAATGTTCTCAAGGCTTCATCCTGATGAAATGGAAACAAGTTTTATGAGAGGGTTTCTTGCTGCCATAAATAAGAAGCTAAAATAATAATTAATTACTTTGCTAATTGCTTCTGATTCCATATAATACGTTTCGCATCACGTCCCGTTCGTCTAGAGGCCTAGGACACCGGGTTTTCATCTCGGCAACAGGGGTTCGACTCCCCTACGGGATGCCAATTTACTAAGAAGCCCACAGTAGTGGGCTTTTTTTATGGGGTATGTGTCCATGATGTGTCCATTGCATATATTTGAAGGTATAGGATTCTATAGTTTTAGATGTGTCCATATTTGTGTCCACCATTAGTTAAAGTGTGTCCACATAAGTTAAAATCAAAATATGTCAGATTTAACATTACAAGACTTAATAAAATTAGAAGAACCAAATGCTGATAGTCTCTGCATTAAGGCTACTCGTCATGTTATGAAAGGTAGAGGCTGGGATGGTTTTGATGACTTGATTAGGTTTGATGACGAATTACTAAGCGTATTCTCTGGGAATATGACTGCAGACAAATATAAAGATACTGATATAGTTTTAAATTTTGTTGCCATGCCAAAGTCCAAAGCTCTATTTAGAGGTGCTTTCATTAATCATGGAAGAATTTCTTTCAATCAAGCTAAGAAATACTATTCAGGATATTCTGCTTACCAGAACTATCTTAAATCAATTACAGACGTTTATTATGGAAATAAAAAATATAAAAGACCTCCGCCATTAAGTAAGCAATTATTTTACAAACTTGAACAGTCTCAATTGTTAGAGACTTATAGGAATAGACTGGTTATTGACTGGGGTAAATCTCAAACTTATGTCCAAAAGAAGCTAGATAAGGAAGTAATAGAAATCTATCCAAAAGGTTTCGTATCTATATTTCCGGGATGGGATAAGGTGCATTTGTCGCATCAAGAGTTAAAAGAAATAATTAATAATCCTTATGGTAATAAAGACTGGTATGAATATCTCTCAAGACATTCAGGTGTTTATGTAATCTTTGATTCGTCTTCAGGTTTGCAATATGTTGGCTCTGCCTCAGGAGGTAATGGTATTTGGTCTAGATGGGAGGGCTATGCAAGAACAGGGCATAATGGTAACAAGGCTCTAAAAGCTCTTGCTAAAATGAATTCTGAGTTTGCAAATAACTTTACATACTCACTTCATCATGTCTTTCCAAGAACAGTGAGTAGGAATGATGTTTTGCGATATGAGTCATTGCTTAAGAGTAAACTTGGCTCTCGAGCATTTGGTCTAAACGAAAACTAGGTGGGGCAGGAATACCAGCCGGGTGGGGTGGGTATATATCTAGTGGTTGAATATTTTGAGAGGTTTTGGGGTATTAACTAGATTTAAACAATGTGTTTTATTTTAACAAATTGTTGTGGCAAAATGAGACGTTATATTAATTAATACTTTATAAAAATGTTATTTAAAAAAACTAATTTCTTTATTTACGTAGTTCTTTTCTCATCACATATATTATTAGGAAATGAATTACAAAGTTCTGTTGAGTCCTATCAAAAAGTACTCGTAAATGCAGGTGTAACTGGCTCTAATGTCGCTGGAGTATATTCAAAAGACAAGACTTTAGCATTTTCTATTGTTAACTCAAACATTGAAGGAGATAAGTCAATTTCTAATGAGACAATATTTCCAATTTGGTCGATGTCTAAACCAATAACAATTGTTGCAATGATGATTCTCAGAGACAGACAATTATTTGATGTTAAAGATCCAGTAAAAAAATATTTACCATACTTTGATAATCTTCAATGTAAATCAGAAGAAGAAAGCATCGGAACTTATAATTGCGCAAATGATCTTTTAATTGAACATCTTTTGTCACATAGAAGTGGGTATGGATATGTTGCTTTTGGTGCAAACGTGCCTGACCACAGAGACCCATTTAAAGATCTAGATGAATTTGTAAGACATGTTGCAAATCGTCCTGTAAATTTTGAACCTGGAACTGAATATCTCTATGGAATTAATCAAGCAATTTTAGGCAGACTTGTTGAAGTTTTGTCAGGACAAGAATTTTATCTATTCCTCAAAGAAAATATATTTGATCCTTTAGAAATGAAAGATACAAAATTCTATTTGACTGAGGAAGACAGAGAAAAGTTTCAACCTCTATATAGAAAAGCTCAAAAGGAAGCGGGTATTAACTTATTAATGCCTGACAGCGGAGTGAGCAGCATTACGAAAAACTTTGATGAATTAAATTATGACAAGACATCAAAAAAACAACTTGGTGGAGAAGGTTTAGTAAGTACTTTTAATGATTACAGAAAATTTTGTGAAATGCTTCTTTCAGCAGGCAGCTATAATGATAAAATTATTATATCTGAGGACTCATTCAAACTTATGACAAGTGTTGTAACAGATCATTTTATAGCAGGCGGATATGATGATGGATTTGGATACTCATATTCAATGTTTTCTCTTCAGGAACCACTTTTAGATGGAACAGGATCACCAAGGGGTATTTTTGGGTGGTCAGGTTACCATAATACACATTTTTGGATTGATCAAACGAATGGAATATATGGTCTTTTTATGAGTAGAACAACACCATTTCAAATTGAGATACAAAAACAATTTCGTTCAGTTGTATATAAAAACATTAACTAAAAATATCGGTTCTTATTGATAAGTAGCTTTATATTACTTTCAACTCATGTCTTTATCTAGCGGTTGAATATTTTGAGAGGTTTTGGGGTCTTAACTAGTTATAAACAATATACATAAAATATATAATTTATCTTTACAAGTTAGCCTGGCATTATCTAGATTATTTATTAACAAGAGATGTTATGAGAAAGCTGATAATGATTTGTTGTATCTTTTTTGCAGTAAGCTGTTCTGTAAATAATGAAGATGATTTAAATAGATTTGAAATACAAAAATTATATCAACTCTATGTAGATGATTTTATTGCCAATGATTTTGAAAGTATTGCTAGTTATTTTGATACCCCAGTTGATTTAAAATCATTTAATGACATTGCGGAAACAAATGAAGATGTAATTCGTTTTTTTAAAGACCTCAAAGCCAATATACAAGAAGGTTACGCATACAGCGTGATAGATAGTATTAGCGTAACTAATGTTAAAGATGATACTTATTTATTATGCGCTGATTACTCTAGATACAATAACAATGATAAATTGCTTTTCGAAGGCAGGGCACATTATGTTTATATTAATAGCTCTGATGGATGGAAGATTAATTCATTAGAATCGAAAGATAGAAGTACCGATGTTCCTTGTGTATAAATTTTTTTAATTATTAATTTTAAAAAAATTAAGGCATCCCCTACGGGATGCCAATTTACTAAGAAGCCCACATTAGTGGGCTTTTTTTGCGTCTTACGAAAATAATGTAACTTTTCCGTATTTTAGTGTTTACGAGTCTGAGTTATATAGCCATTCAACTCTATATGTTGACTGGGGACCACAATTTATATTTTCTCTAAATTCCTTCCAATAACCTTCCTTTTCCATCATCTCTCTATAAGATGGAGTGCTTGTTACGATATCGGCTCTGCTTTTAGCATTATAGTAATGACGCATTATTACAAAGTCATAGTCAATATCTGAATCAAAACCTCTGTAAGGCCTTAAATAATGGACTCCATAACCAGCCCTGTTACCCATTTCTCTCTCACTAGACTCTATTCTTGAATTCAAATCTAAGAGATTTTCCATGTTTCCATTACTTGTAAATGAACACTGTCTAAAGTCTACAAATTTAAATCTATCATATTCTTCATTTGGTATTCTAATTCCTCTGGCTCTAACACCAAACATAGAAACACTTCTACCAACTTCAACTGCCTCATCTTCAAATTCACTATTTTCAGAAGCCCATGCTGGATATTTATTCATGTAGGCTCCCCATTCTTTGTATTGTTCTTGTCCATTTGGCCAATAACCATATTGAATAATGTCATATTTTGTTTCACCCGCCCATATGGGCACAAATAGGGCTCTTCCATACTTTAGGTCATTATCTTTAAGAAATTTTAGGTATTCCATATTCTGGTTTTTAACATCTTCATATGATTTACCTTCATTGATATTACCAAAGAAAAACTCGGCTCTATAGGTGTATTGTTCTGAAGTTTCTGCTATCAATCCAAATGAAAAAAAGCAAAATATTAGTGTGTATATTAATTTCATATTTATTGTTCTCCCTACTAACTAAACATTAGATGTGTTAAATGTGTTTTTCAAGTTACATTCCTGTAATAGTTTGTTAATTAAAAGTAACTTAACAAAACTAAAAGAGTTACATAGGGGCAGGAGTACCAGCCGGGTACCCCAGGTATATATCTAGTGGTTGAATATTTTGAGAGGTTTTAAGCTGTTAACTAGTTATAAATAATGTGTTTTGCTTTACTCAAAATTATCTTTAATAATGGCTTTATTGTTTTCACTTATAATCACATCCACAATAGTTGGCTTTTTTTATGGGGTATGTTTGTATGTTATGGCATTATTATTTCTATGTTTTTTCTTAAGATTCTCGAAAAATTAGGACGAAAAAGAGTTGTGATGGATAGAGGTCCCTCACACCCAGAATATCATTTAGCTAAACCATGGACTGATAGGTATTATTTATTATTTAGGAAAAGGCCGAAGTGGTTTCTTTTCAACATTTTTATTAATCATATTATAGATAATGACCACGGGATTGGACTTCATAATCATCCTTTTCCATATATAACAATTATTTTAAGTGGCGGGTACTGGGAGACAAATATTAAAAAAGAAAAAAAATGGCGTGGAAAATTTTATATAGGTATTAGAAGTGCTGATAATTTACATCGAGTTGACTTAGAAGCTGGTATTAAGCCAATTACACTTTATATTGCTGGCCCTTACGGGCTGAGAAAAAATGGAAGAAGTGAGTACGGAGCCTGGAAATAGTTTTTTAGTTGCACTCTCCCTCTTATAAATTTTTATGGAGATTAAATTAATCTTTTTTTACTTCCTCTAATTTTTTTGGTTTTTCGAACTCACATTCCATCTTTGCAATAACTTCACCTTCAACTTTAAGATTAACCTTAGCTCTTCCTTCCATAGTTCCAGTAACAACGCATTGTTCAATACTTTCTTCAACAATGCTTCTAACGATTTGTTTTAACTCATTTATAGAAAGTTCAGATACCAATCTTTTATCTGAAATGGATTCTGCAAAAGTTATTAATGGTAGCGAAAATAGTAATAGTGATATTTTTTTCATAACCTATCCTAAACAATGCATTTTATTTTGACAAACTCTTATGGCATTATTGATAAATATTATTTTAACTTGGAGATGTTATGAGTTGGTTGAAAAATTTCATTTATAAAATCTTTGGTAAATCTGAAAGAAAAATTTTTGATAAATCTGATTTAGAATATAAAGATAGCGATAACACATAGAAAGAATCAAAAGTTCCAGCCGGGTACCACGGGTTTATATATAGTTTGTATATATATATTCTTTGTTACTATTTTTTAATCGTTCATCCTTAAGGGGACGGAAGTAATCGTAAGATGAAGGAACGCATTATCATCGTTCATCTCGAAAGAGACGGAAGTAGGTAATGATGCCGAAGGAACGCATCTTTTTAAAAGGAGATGTTATGAATGCTTTAAACATTCACAAAAAACAAAACACACCTAAAATAGGCAGTAATGTTATGTTACAAATTGCAATTAACAAGCTAAATTACAACTTACGCACACAAAATAAAACTGAGCATAAGTCTAAGCCTAAAAAGGATGTATTTTTTCCTTATTATTTATAAATAGTAAGGTTGAAAAAGAGAGCTAAAATTAGCTCTCTTTTTATATAATGCGTAATAAATTGACTTAGCTCTTAATAAGAACTAAAAAGATATATTGTTTTTTTACATGATAATTTTTAATGAATAAACCTCTATTTCTAATTGTATTTTTTATAACAACTTATATTCAATCAGATGTTAATAATGCACTAATTGAAATATACGAAACTTCTGATAATGAAGATTTAATTAAGATTGTTGTAAAAGATAATATTGATATAAAAGGTAAAGTTACATCAGCAGGATCCTTAGCTTTATCAAGCAATATTGCAAAAAAACATGCATTTATCATTGAAAAGTTAATTAATGCAAACTATCGCATTTACGGAAAAGCTAATCTTTCTGAATGGGCAAATTTTAGGTCAATAAATTCTGTTAGTGGTTGGTCGAGTATAAATGGACAGACTACACATCCATTAAATTCTAAATATAATCCTTGCGGTTCTAGCTCTGGTTCTGCTGTAGCTGTTGCAACTGGCATTGTTGATATAGCAATAGGAACTGAAACCAATGGATCAATTTCATGTCCAGCTTCAGTAGTTGGAATAGTTGGTATGAAGCCTACTTTAGGGCTCGTTAGCAGATCAGGAATAATTCCTATCGCTAATTCTCAAGATACTGCTGGACCAATGGGTACATCGGTGGAAATAGTTGCCAAAACTCTTCAAGTTATCTCAGGACCAGATCCAATGGATGCAAAAACTCAACTTATACCAAATAATTTTGATTTTAATTTTGCGGAAAACATAAAACATAATAATTTAAATGGGATACGTTTTGGTCTCTTAAGGTCAGGTTTTGAAAATAAATATGGTAAAAGGTTTTTAAATCAATTAATTGATGATGTGAGTAAACTTGGTGGAGAGATTGTTTTTATTGAGGACAATAGAGAATATCCTTCCGAGGAAGAATACTTAATTTTATTATACGAATTTAAATACGGCTTAGAAAGCTATCTTGCTCAATCAGCAGAATCAAAAAAGACTCTCAAAAAAATCATTGATTTTAATAATCAAAATTCTGAAAAAATAATGCCTTTTTTTGGTCAAGAGATATTTTATGCTTCTCTAGAAGCAGCCGAAAAGCATGATGATTATATTTCAGCGAAAAATATTTTAAAGAGTGTCACAGATCAAACTATTGCATTAATGGATGAGTATAAAGTTGATGCTTTTATTGGTCTTACTAGAGGTCCAGCATGGAAGATTGATTATGAAGGTGGAGATGGAGCTGCTATTGACAATGGAGTGTCTTTTGGAAATGGCGGATATGCTGCATTTGGTGGGTTACCTCACATAACTATTCCTTATTTTAAAATAGATAATTTTCCAGTAGGTATTTCTATAATTGGGAGACCATGGTCGGATAAAGAAATAATTAGTTTTGCTGCAGCTTTAGAAAAATAGGCCTATTAATAAATATAAGGAGTATCTAATGGAAAAAGTTTTAGTCACAGGTGCAACAGGGTATATTGGACTTCATTGTATTGATCAGTTGCTAAAACAGGGATATGCAGTTAACGGATCTATTAGATCACCCGAAAGAGAAGAAGAAGTTTTTCAAGCTCTTCAAAAGAATAATACTTCTACTGAACATTTAAATCTTTTTACTTTTAACTTAACTGATGATGAGGGATGGGATGAGGGTATGGCTGGCTGTGATTATTTATTACATGTTGCTTCACCAATATCAATATCTACCAAGGATGAGGAATTCTTTGTTGGACCAGCGGTAGCTGGAGTAAATAGAGCTATGAAGTTTGCTCAAAAGCACAATGTAAAAAAAGTTGTTTTAACCTCATCTGTAGCTGCAATTTTTGAAACTACTGTTTTAAAACAATATTATGATGAAAGCGATTGGTCAGATCCAGATAAAAAAACAATTAACCACTATGCAAAAAGCAAAACTTTGGCAGAAATGGCTGCATGGAAATTTATTAAAGAAGAAGAAAACCCTTTTGAACTAGCAGTAATTAACCCAGCTTTAGTAATTGGCCCATCATTATCAGGTGATTTAGGTGAATCAAATAAAGCTATTGAAATGGTTGTTACTGGAAGAATGCCTGTTTCTGTTCCTTTGCAGTTTGGTTATGTTGATGTAAAAGATGTAGCTGCAGCTCACATTTTGGCAATGAAGAATCCTGAAAGCAATGGAAAAAGGTTTGCGTTATCTGAGAAAGATTTATGGTACAAAGACGTTGCCAAGCTTCTCAGAACAAATGGATATAAGAAGGCTCCTAAAATAAATATTCCTGCATGGATAACACCAGTTTTAGCAAAATTTAATGAAGAGCTAAAATTTTCTTTACCATTTATTGGAAGAGTCAGAAGTGTTAAATATGCTACCAATGCAAAAGATATCCTTGGTTGGAGTCCACGACCAGCCGAAGATTCCATATTAGAAGTAGCTAAACAAATACTAGACTTAGATGGTGCTAAATAATTCCTGGAATAATAACCTTTCTATTTTTAGGATAGTCTGAAAATTTATTTTGATACCATTTGTGGTGTGCAAACGCTCTTGGAACTAGATTAGCAATTGTCCATAAAGCAAAAACAACCCCCGAGATACTCCAAGTAAGAATAGCCCAACCTATCCATTCAATAATTTCACCAAAATAATTAGGCGATGATATATATTTATGAAGAAATTTATTGGGCATATGATATCCAGGTCCATTTTCTTTTCGCATAGAAATAATCAAATAGTCAGATTTAATATTGATGAACATACCAATGAAAAATATTATTACTCCTAATAAAAATGCTTCACTAACAATCCAGTTTGCGGGGTACTGAGTAAAATAATAGATACCAATAGCTTGAACGTTTACATTAATTATATTAAAGAAAAATGCAGATGCAGCAATACTTATTGGCATTTTTGGATTAGTTAAATCTATTAAGAATGGATAAATAAAAGACCTGTGTACATAGTGTAAAAGCCAAAGCAATAGAAAAATTTCATGTACTAGCAATAATTTATCTTTCATCAAAAACCCATAGATAATAATTAAAATCACACAAGGCGATTCCATAATTACCCATCCAGCCCTCGCTGAAATGCTTTTACCCCAACCTTGCTGCATATGACGACCATATGGGGCATTTACAAAGAATAAATAGATAAAAGTTACAGAAGCAACTAAAACCCAAAATAGAATGAATATATAAAAATAATTCATAACATTTATTTGAACATGGTATGTAAATTTTTCAACACATTTGAGTTTACAGCTTAACGATGAAATCATAAACTTTATAGAGGAGTTGTTAAATCATGGAAACTAAAAGCTACGATTTTATTATTTTAGGAGCAGGCTCAGCTGGGTGTGTTTTAGCAAATAGGTTAAGTTCTAATTCAAATTTTAGAGTTTGTTTGATTGAAGCAGGCTCAAAAGATAGTGACGTGAGATTAAAAGTTCCTCTTGGTTTTGCTTTCTTAGGTGGTAATAGTAGCTACAGCTGGAATTATAATACAGTGCCTCAAAAAGAATTTGAACAAGTTTCAATAACTGAGCCAGCATCTTCTATAGTTGATTCAGCTGGTGGTGTACACGAAGTCGAATCAGAGATTATGGAACATAGGCGAGGCTTTCAACCAAGAGGTAAGACATTAGGAGGCTCAAGTTCTATCAATGCTATGTTATATGTGAGAGGTCATCAGTGGGATTATGATCATTGGGCAGAGTTAGGAAATGAGGGTTGGTCTTTTGAGAGAGTTCTACCTTATTTTAAAAAATGTGAAAACAATGAAATTTTTGATAACGATTTTCACGGTCAAGGCGGTCCATTAAACGTTGATAAAATCAGGCACAAAAATAAAATTGTAGATGACTTTGTTAAAACTGGATCAAGTATTTTTGGACATAACGAAGACTTTAATGGCGAAAGTCAGGAAGGAATTGGTTATTATCAAACCACTCAAAAAAACGGTAAAAGATGTAGCACTGCTAAAGCATATTTGGTGCCAGCATTAGAAAGAGACAACCTAACAGTCTTAACTGATACAAATGTTAACAAAATAAATATTGTTGATGGCAAAGCAACTGGTGTTCTTTGCATTAATGCTGAAGGGAATGAGTTTATTATTGAAGCTTCTAAAGAAGTTTTACTATCATCCGGAGCTTTTGGCTCTCCTCAAATTTTGCTTAGATCAGGCATTGGCCCAGCAGACGAAATATTAAAACATGGCATTGAGCATAAATTAGAATTACCGGGCGTAGGAAAAAATCTTCAAGATCATATCGATTATGTAACTGTACATAAATATAAATCAATTAAACTTTTTGGCTTCTCAATTGGAACCTTGTTTTTTAAATACCCATATGAGTTATTTAAATATATCCTTACAAAAACAGGAATGTTTACATCAACAGTAGCTGAGGCAGGAGGATTTATTAGATCAAGAAATGATATTGAGATACCAGATACACAGTTGCATTTTTCACCAGGAATGATCGTTGATCATGGCAGGGAACATATATGGGGAACAGGCATTAGTTGCCACACCTGTTTACTTCGTCCAAAATCAAGAGGTGAAGTAACTTTAAATTCAGCTGACCCACTAGATAATCCAAAGATAGATCCAAAATTTTTATCTCATCCAGATGATGTAAAAGACATGATTGCTGGATATAAAAAAATGATGAAAATTATGAATAAAGAGCCTGTTTCTAAATATACAAGCAAGCATGTTTTAAGACCAATTGATTTAGACGATGATGAAGATATAGAAAAGGCAATTAGAGAAACAGCAGATACAGTCTATCATCCTGTCGGAACATGTAAGATGGGCAATGATGAGATGGCGGTAGTTGATAGTAGATTAAAAGTTCATAATCTTAAAGGGTTAAGAGTTGTAGATGCATCTATTATGCCAACTTTAATTGGTGGAAATACTAATGCTCCAACAATTATGATTGGAGAAAAAGCATCAGATATGATTATTCAGGATTGGCTATAGTTGATAAAAAATTTTCTTTTCTCCGTTTTAATATCTTCAAGTCTTTTAATTGCAGAGGTAATCATTGATGTTAGAACTCCAGAAGAGTTTCAATCTGCTCGTTTAAATAAAGCTATTAATATTGAATGGCAAAACATTTTAAGTATTCAAAACAATATTAATAAAACTGAAAAAATATATCTTTATTGTCGTAGTGGGAATAGATCTCAAAGAGCAACTGAAATACTGGTTAATGCGGGATTTGTTAACGTAGAAAATTTGGGAAGTCTTCAGCAGGCAAGTGACACACTTAACTTGAAAATTATTAAATAAATATAAGCTAAAAGTTATCTATGAAAATAAGCAGTATTTTTAGCACACTTAAGCATAAAAAAGTCACACAACCTCAAAAAAAAATTATTTCATTTGATGGCGGAGGCGTAAGAGCAATTGCTGGAATTGTTTTTTTAAAAAAATTTGAAGAAGAGACAGGAAAAAAAGTTTTTGACACATTTGATATGTTTATTGGGACTAGTGCTGGCGCTCTAAATGCAGCATGTTTTGCTTGTGATGGTTTAAGTGCCAAAGAGGTAAAAAAATATTGGTCGCAAGAATACTTAGATAAAATCATGGAAACTTCTTTTTTTTGGGATCAAGCATCATTGATACAAGCAAGACCTAGATATGAAACTAAGGGTAGAGTTGAGATATTAAAAGAACTATTTAAAAATAAAAATTTAAGTGATTCTCACAAACCTATATTAACTCTTTGCTATGACATAGAAAGGCGAGAACATGTTATTCACTCCTCCTTTGAAACCCCTGATATTACTTTTGTAGATGCTGTTTGTGCATCAAGTGCAGCACCTATGTATTTTCCAACATATCAAATCAGCTCAGGCTCGTGGATGATTGATGGAGGGGTTGTCACAAACAACCCTTCAATAATAGGATTTATTAAGGCAAAAAAATATTTTAATGCTGAAACTATAAAAGTTCTTAGTATTGGTGCCGGCAAAAACAAAAATAAAATTAAAGGTGAGAATTCATCAAAGTGGGGTGGTGTTGGTTGGTTAAGAAATGACATTATTGGTATGGTTCTTGATTCTGAAATTCACAACGACATAGCAACAGATATTATTGACAAAAATTATCTTCGTATTAATTCTCCATTAGGCAACATTAATAAAATGTTGGATGACGCTTCTGATGAAAATTTAGAAAAAATTCATAAATTAGGCCTTAATTGGTGGGAAGAATTTGGCGAAGAGACAATTAATTTTATTAATGATTAATTTTTTTACTTTTATCATTACTTTTCATGTAAGATAGCTTTTTTTATTAATCATTAGAATATGAACATATATGTTGGAAACTTATCTTGGGGTATGAATGACCAAGATTTAGAAAATCTTTTTGCCGAACACGGTACAGTAACATCTGCAAAAATCATCACTGATAGAATGACAAACCGCTCAAGAGGCTTTGGTTTTGTTGAAATGAGTGATGGAGCAGAAGATGCAATAGCTGCATTGAATGATGCTGAGGTTGAAGGTAGAAAGCTTGTTGTAAACGAATCAAAACCTCGCGAATCGCGATAAGAAATTTTTTTTAATAAATAAGTCTTTTTTTAAGACTGAATTTTATATATTTTTTTATTAATTAATTTTATGTATTCTGTAAATTATTTACAAAATATATATTTTTAATTAATTCTTGACGTTTTTCTTACGATGATGTCTAATTGATTTGTTTTTTATAAAAGGGGGAAAATTCCGTGAATAAATATTTATTATCATTATTATTAATGATTCCTTTTTCATTTGTTATCGCACAAGATGAAACAGAAGAAGAAGTTGAAGATGTGGTGGTTCTTGGTGTTAAACAAAGTTTGATTGACGCTATTGAACTTAAAAGAAGTAAAGTTGGTGTTACCGAAGCTATTACAGCTGAAGACATTGGTAAATTTCCAGATCAAAACCTTGCTGAATCATTAGCTAGAGTTTCTGGTATTACTATCGATAGAAGTAACGTTGAAGGTTCAAGAGTTAATGTTAGGGGTCTAGGTTACCAGTTCAACCTTGTTACTCTAAATGGAAGATCTATGCCTACAGTTGCTGGACAATACGAGCATGGTAGAGGATTTGACTTTGGTGATATATCTTCACATGGTGTTTCTGCTGTTGAAGTATACAAATCATCAAATGCTATTTTACCTTCTGGTGGTATTGGAGCAACAATCAACATGATTACTACAAAACCTTTAGTAACTGGTGATGCTACATCTTTTTCTGTAAGAACAGTTAATGATACTAAAGTTGAAATAGGTGATGATTACACACCTGAATTTGATTTCTTATTTAGTAGAGACAGTGAACTACAATTTGGTGATTATTCTTTACCTGTTGGTTTTGCAGTTTCAGGATCACATCAGGAGAGACATAATAGAGAAGTTGGAACAAATGAAATTACATGGGTTCCTGGTGGTTATGGACTAACAGCTACAAATGTAACTGGAACAGGAAGACCTGATGGGGTTGTATTCACTCCTGAGAGTGTTGGTTTCAAAGCTAAAGATAATGAAAGATTAAGACAGAACTTTCAAGCAACATTCCAGATTCAGTTAACTGATAAGGCAGTATTAACATTAGATAATACGTTTTCATCATTGGAATTTGAAACAACTGGTAGAGAAAAATCATCATACTGGGCAGGTTGGGATATTGACTCATATGTTGTAAACAATAATGGAGCATTGATATCAGCAACTGTTCCACAAGGTGTTGGTAATGGTGATGGAAATGCTATGGATAATAAATTTTTATATGGTGATTCTGTTAAAAGAAATAAATCTCAAGGTGCAAATCTTGATATCCAATTCACTGATAACTTTAACGTAACTATTGATCATCATGAATCAACATCTGCATCTGAAAATAATGGCGATAATGTATTAATTTATTCAAACGGTGGCTGGGACGGATGTCTTGGTGCTGGTGGTCAATGGGGTGCAAACCCATGGGAGACATACAACGGTAATTGGACATCATGTCATGCAAAACTTGGAGCTAGAACGCTTGATATGACAGGAAATGTTCCTGTATTTACTGAGGAGTACTTAAGAGGTGGTGTAGCTGTTGATACTCTTGTTGGTGGTGATATGGGTCCTAGAGAAGCATATATGTCAGAAGCTACTGCTGATGGAGCAGTTAATCAAACTCAAATAATAGCAACTTGGGAAGATCTTTCTGACAACATTAATCATCTTTCAAGTATTGAATTTGGTTTGTCAACTTCTAAAATGGAATATGACAACTACAATGCAAGATCAAAAATAGTAGCTGGTAATACAGAAGGAAGTCCTGTAATGCCATCGGTTGTTGCAACACCGGATGATGCATTTACTATGACAACTACTGATGATTGGATGGCTGGTTTAAGTGTAGGTACTTTCCAATGGGCTGATATGTCAATTGAAGATGCAATTTACTGGATGGAAAGAGGTAATATCAATCCAACTGGTAACGGTGCACTTTGGTGGACTAATCTTAATAACTGGAGTGAAGCTTGTACAGCTGATGATGCTGTAGAAAATGGCGAAAACACTGGCTGGCTTGCAGTTGGTTACGACGGTAATAACCTGTATAACGGTTCTGTGAGAACATCAAATAGAGGTGTTTTATGTGCTGGTACACCAGATTCATTAAACAATATTCTTGAAGAAACAGAGTCAGTATTTGTAAACTTTAACTTTGATACTGAATATAATGGTTTACCTGTTAAAGCTCAGTTAGGTCTTAGATATGAAGAGATTACAAGAACCTCCTCAAGTATGGCTACTGTACCCGTTAATACAGTTTGGGGTTTTGGTGATTGGAGTACTCCAGAATATGGACAAAACCAAGGTCTGATAATGGTTACCGAAGAAGGTACATATAATGCAACTTCAACGAGCGATTATTTACTACCATCTTTTAATATTAGTATTGGTCTGAATGATAATGAAGTAATCAGATTTGGTGTCAGTGATACTATTGCGCAACCATCATTATGGCAAACAAGAGCTGGCTTTGATCTAGGAAACTATTCATACGGAGCTCCAACTTCATTAGTAAGTGGTAACCCTGCAATGGATCCATATACTTCTATGAATTTAGACTTTGCTTATGAAAACTACTATGCAGAAGGTAGTTATTTTGCTGTAAATGTTTTCTCTAAAGAAATTAAAGATTATCATGGAGCTGACAGCTACACTGGATCATTCAATAATGTTCCCGATGTATTTAACTCAAGATTAGCTCAAACCTCATATCTTGCAGGTCAATGTCCTGGTCAAGGCTGGGTTCCTGGACCAACAAATGCTTGTTGGGAAGCAATATTTGTAGGTTTAGGATATGCTCATCCAACAGCTGACAGCACTAATGGTTGGCCAACAGGCACTTATGCTATTGATGGAGTCTCAGGTGTTAACTGGGTTGGTATTGGTGATGCTAATGATGCTTTAGCACAGTTCAATATTACTCAACCAGTTAATAAGTATGATGGAAAACTCTCAGGTGTTGAATTATCGCTTCAACACTTCTTTGAAGGAACTCCATACGGTATGCAAGCAAACGTAACAAAGCTTCGAACTGATGAAGAAGCTGATCCTTATCTAGTTGGTGAGCAAAGAGCTTTACCTGGATTTGGTGATGGTGCAAACCTTTCAGTTTTCTATGAAGATGAGAAATATACTGCAAGGTTGTCATATAACTACAGAGCTGAAAGTTATGCAGGTGAAGATCAGTTTAATCCATTATTTATTGAAGCTAGAGGACAAATTGACTTTAATGCATCATATGTTATCAATGATAACGCAGTTGTATTTGTCGAAGCTCTTAATATAGGCGATGAAGGTGTAAGACTATTCTCAAGATATGAAGAAATGATGTTCTTATATCAAGATCATGGTCCTATTTTTAAAGCTGGTCTAAGATACAAGTTTTAATAAAACTTTAAGATAAAAAACCGCTGCTTGTCAGCGGTTTTTTTTTACTTAGGAAATATATATACTTAATTGATGCGAAATAAATATATATATTTAACTTTATCTTTATTTTTTATTTATTCCTGTGGGGGTGGCGGCGGTGGAGCAGCTCCATTTTCGTTTACAGTAGGTCTCGATAAAATTCTTTCAACAAATGAAGATGTAGATCTTACTGGTAGTTTCTCTGCATCAACCAACTATACGTCTAATATCACTTACTCAATCTCGATGCCTGCAAAAAATGGTACTGCTAATATTAATGATTCTGGAGTTTTTACATATTCACCCTCTCCTAATTATTTTGGAGAAGATGATTTCACAATTACTTTCAGTGCAACTCAAATAGATGAAAATCAACAGCCAGTTGGTGGACCTATTACTTATACAAGAATTGTTGATGTAACTGTTAATCCTATAAATGATAGTCCAACAATAACAATAACTAGTGATTTTTCGAGCTATGACAATAACACCATGATTTTTGATGATACTCTTACAGTAAGTGCGCGTATCAGCGATGTTGATAATGATACTTCTGAGCTTGTTGTCTTTGGTGACATTTCAAATGAGCTAATTTCTGGTTCATTTACTGAACCAGTAATAGGTGGTTCAGGTGAAATAATTCTAAATATGAATGATTTAAACAATGCGGGTTATCAAGAAATAGCATTTTGTGTATCTGATGGAAGCCTTGCTCAATGTGCTGATGGTTTCAGTGCTTATTTTATTTCAAATAAATATACTATTGATATTGAAAATAATTGTGATGCTGATGGAGCTAACTGTTCCTCTGATTCTCATTATGTATATTATTTGGTTGGTAGTCCAGATGATTCAGCTGCTACAGAATATGTTTTTATAGGTGATAGAATTACTTCTGAAAATTATGAATTTTTTAGAAGTGAGGTTTTAGATTCAGTTAACACCCTTATTGATTCTGATGCATCTCCTTTTATTGAAGATTTTTTTTCAATCGCAATAATTGAAGAAGTTAATAAAACAGGTCTATCAGCATTTGAAATAGAAGCTGGTTGTTATCCAAGTACGCCGACAGTTTATTGTATTGGTGATGTTAGTAGAGAAAGAATTCGTAATGCATTTGATTATGATGTAGCTGCATTTATTTCCTCGCTTAGTGGGCGTGGAGTAGCACAAGGTAATATTAATATTCAGCAATTATCTAATGGTACTGAAGAGGTGGTTATGCATGAGCTTGGTCATTCTCATGGATATATGGGTGATGAATATGACTCAGGTTCTGAGTATGGCGAAGATCTACCTAGAGCAGATACTTACATTAATACAACTTCAGTCTCTAATCCAAATAATGTCAAATGGAAACATTTTATTGATGATCTTAACAACGTTCCAGGTGTTGATTATGATATTTGTTACAACTATTCGGATGGTGATATTTATTACAGGGATCAAGTTGGCAATGGAACCTATCAAGATTGTGAATGTTTTTGGAATCAATACCCTGATAATGAAGAGTTTACTGGTGAAAATGTTTATTCTGACTGCGTAAATAAAATTGGTCTAATTCCAGGAACTTATTATTCTGAAGATGAAACTTATAGGCCAAAATATTGGACAGTAATGGAGAGTGGCGCTGACCTGGGATTTGGAAAAGTGAATATTGAAGGTTTTGCTTATGGCTCAATTATGAATCAAGGCTTTGGTAACTATACTATTAACGGAATATCTAATTATGAAGGATTAACTTCAAGTTCAGCATTATCAAATGGGTCAATTAATTTTGTAATAGATGCTGTTTATGATCCTACCAAGATAAAACTAAAGTGGTTTGTAGATGATGTTGAACAATCCCAACTTGAAAATAATGTTAGCGTATCTTTTAACAGACCAGGAAATAATGCTGTGGTTACATATTCATGGATAGTTGAGGATTTATCAGGTAACTTAATAGCGCCAAATGATATTACTAATCCAGTAGATTTTTATGAGGGTTGGTTTGAATCTAATTATTATTATGAATGGAACGATGCTAATTTACCTTATGATGCACAACAGCCATACGTTGGCTCTTGGTTATGGTATTCAAGCGATGAGGGCTATTTATATGATAATGAAATAAGCGCTAACCAAGATTACATGTTTGCTGAAATATGCTGTTCCATGGGAGCTGCGATTAAAATTAATTGGAGTAAGTATGATGAGTCATCAGGTGATACTTCTAATTCAAGGGGTAAATTTGATTCTTTTAAACGTATAACTCCGAGTGCAAATAAGGATGAGAAAGTATTTACTCTTGATCTCTCAGAGGATTATATTCAAGTTAATTCTATTGATTTAGAAAAACCCAATAAAAAAGATATTATTCGACCCATAATTAAAAAAGATGATATTTATGTTGTGAATTTCTTTAATAAAGATAATGAATTAATTTATAAATTAGGTATTGGTAATCCTTTTGAAATTAAGATTCAGCATATAGGTTATGCTGATAAACATCACCACGCAAAAATAGATCATGAACATTATGTAATTCGTGATGATAAGGTTTCAGACTTTAAACTTGTGATCCCATCTCAGCTGGATCCTCATTATATTTCTCTATCTAAAAAACAAAGTTTTGATAGATTTATAGAGGTTCAAAGAATTAATTTAAAATAGTTATTTTAAATATAATTTTCTGAGTTTTTTATAATATAATGTGCACCTTTTAATGGAACAATGCGGTACTAGCTCAGTTGGTAGAGCGTCTGCTTGCCAAGCAGAAGGCCGCCGGTTCGAGACCGGCGTACCGCACCAATTCAAGCATTTAATTTTTAAATAATCATGTACCTTAAAACTATAAGTTTTATCCTTATTTCTATTTTACTTATATCTTGTAGTGGAAGCGGGGAAGCAATTTCACAAAATAATGACTTGGTTGTTATTGATGAGCAGACAAGAGAAACTTGTATATCTTTTGGTCCGAATACCCAAAGATGTTCATTTATTCATGATGGGCTAGATAGATTTTATTTAATTTATAAACCTCAATCATTAAATGAAAATAATTCTCCTGTTTTATTTGCATTACATGGATATGGCTCTTCTGCTGAAATACATAAATCCTACACTGACTATGAAGAGCTTGCTGAAGAAAATAGATTTATAGTAATTTACCCTCAAGGTTATAAGCTTGAATCTTTTTCAATAAATAGTTCATCTCATTGGAATGTTGGCGCATGGACTGCCGCCAGTAATATTAATGATGTTGATTTCATAGATACTATTATTGGTTTTTTATCAACTAAAGAGCAGATTAATAAAAATAGAATTTATTCATCTGGAATGTCTAATGGAGGTTTTATGAGTTATCATTTAGCCTGTAATCTAAGTGCAAAAATAGCTGCTATTGCATCTGTCACTGGTTCAATGAGTAGAGAAACATTAGCTGGTTGTGCTCCCAATCATCCAACAGCCATTCTTCAAATTCATGGTTTGCAAGATCTTGTTGTCCCATACGTTGGCATGGGAGACTTAGGCATGGAACCTATAGAAGATGTCCTGAATTATTGGTCTAATATCAATCAATGTAATCCTGAAAGACTATTTGCTGTAGTAGATTATTTTAACGAAAAAGGCTCAATAGATTTTATTAATTATGAATCCTGCTCGAATGATGTTGAGATAAAATTAATAAGAATACCTTCTATGGGCCATACTTGGCCCAGTTTAAATAACTTTAATATTTCTGCATCAGAAGAAATATGGCATTTTTTATCTCAATTCGATTTGAATGGAAGAATTAGCAATTAAAATTGAATCTAAATACTATTTAAGTAATTTTTTATTTTTTTTTGGTGTATATTCTTAGATAGCTATTTGATTAAGGGATTGTGGAGTCTTGAGTAATAAAACAGTTAATATTATATGTATGAAGTGGGGTGATAAATTTCCTCCCTTATACGTGAATCGACTTTATGGAATGATCTCCCGAAATATTACTTTGCCATTTCAATTAATTTGTTTTACAGATAATGCTGAGGGTATTCGCAATGAGGTGAAAATAGAACCAATTCCAATAATTGAACTCCCAGATGGTATACCTGAGCGAGGCTGGAAAAAACTAACAGTTTTAGAAAATAATCTTGGCGGTCTATCAGGACAGACACTGTTTTTGGATTTAGATGTATTGATTGTCAGTAATATAGACAGTTTTTTTTATCATACAGGAGATTTTTTAATTGCACATGATAAAAAAAGACCAAAAAAAATTGAGGGCAATTCATCTGTTTTTCGTTTTAATATTGGACAACATGATGACGTCCTCCAGTTTTTTAAAAATAATGTAAATTCTGTTAAACAGCAATTTCGCCATGAACAAGCATACTTATCAAAAAAGATTTATGACAAAAATATATTAAGCTATTGGCCTGATGAATGGGTTCCAAGCTTTAAATACCATTGTGTTCCCTCTATGTTTATGAGATTTTTTAAAGAGCCAAGCATTCCATTAAATGCAAAAATTATTCTATTTCATGGATTACCAAATCCACCTGATGCAATAAAAGGTAAAAGCGGTAAATGGTATCGATATATAAAACCAACTCCATGGATTAAAGATTATTGGAGGGAATAAAATTTTGAAGCGAAAAAAATCTAAGTTTGAAAAATTTTTTTCTTTTTCTCGTCATAAAAGAAGATTTGGTGCATCAAAAGCTATAAAAGCTCAATTTGATGAAAATATCTTCAAGCTAAAAGAAACCATTATCGAAGGGAAAGATATTAACTACACCCATGGTTCAGATGTAAGTATCACTAAACACATAGAAAATTTAAAGGAAGAGTTTGTTGGCCAATCGGCTCTTTGTCATTACCATGCATCGCTTATAGTCTTAATAAGAAGAGAGGTAGATTTAAAAACTAATGTAAATTTATTTGAAGATCTCTGGAAAAACCATGAAAATTTTCTATTAGACAAACTCAATACAAGATGGCTTGTTTCAGCATCTGACACTTTTTTAGATCATAGCTCAAATGCAACTGAGCGTGCATGTGCTTTAGCTATTTCAACTCTTATAAATACCGTTAAATTATGTGAAACTGAAGAACTCATTCGTCCAAGTAGTAGCATTGATTTAAATTATTTGGAATCTTTAAACTTACATGATAATCGCGTTGCTTTATGGGATGGAACTTCAGCCTTTGCAGTTGGCACAGATGATACGTTGCGTAACTTGAGATGGCGTATTGATGAATTTGTATCAAAATATGGTGATGGATTATTAACACCAAAAATATTAAAAAAAGTATTTATGCGCCTACAAGATAATGAAACAATTTATAGAAGATTTAAAGAACTTCATCGCAGAGATAGAACTGGATGGTGGTAAGTGGATGTATATGTAATCAATCTTCCAAAAGATCATGAACGTGCTGCGTTCCAAAAACAACAATTTTCTAGGCTAGGATTAGAGTTTAAAATAGTTAATGCAAAATCTGTAAATGATATTACTGAAGAATTTTATAAATCAGTTGCATTTAATTGGGAAAGACCATTAAGCAGAGCTGAAGTTTGTTGTTATCTAAGTCATAAGATGGTTTGGCAATTAATTTTAGAAACCAATAAAGAGGCCTTAGTTCTTGAGGATGATGCTTTTATATCTAGTGATATAAATATGATTCTAGAATCAATAAAAGATATAGATTCCGATTATATTAATCTTGAAACACGAGCAAGAAAAAAAGTCATTTCAAAAAAACAATATCGCATTAATAATAAATATAAATTAAGTTATTTATACTATGGCGGAACAGGAGCAGCTGGCTATGTATTGAGGCCGTCAGGAGCTGATGCTCTTTTAAAAAATGAAGAAAAATATGGCTATGCGCTTGCTGATGCACATATTTGTAGAACCACATTTAACAATCCTCTGCAACTAGATTGTGCTGCAGTAATTCAATTAGACTGTTGTGAAAAATATATGATTGAACCCCCCTATAAATCTGTATCTAATTTAATTTATAACAAAAAAAAATATCATATTAAATTTTGGTTTTTATATATATCAAGAAGATTTATTTCACAAATTAAGCAGACCAAAAGATATTTTAAGATTTTACTGCCCAGCATTATACGAAAAGAAGTAAAACCAGATTCTAAAAGTTTTAATTTTTAATAAATACTTTATATATTATTTATACACAATTTTATTTATATATTTGTTTTTTTCTAATGTATATTGAAGATATTAATCTAATAGGGAGTAAAAAATGAAAATATTATATTCATTATTAATAACCATGAGTGCTTTTGCTTATTCGCAAGAGGAATATAAATATGAGCCTGAGGTAAATAAGGCTGAATACTATCTTGGTACCTTTAACAAGGGTAAAGATGTTGAAGATTTATCTGCATGGTACGGTAAATTTGCTAAATGGGCAGAACAAAAGGATGGAGTTTATGATTCTATGACAGTTGCAATTCTGCAGCCTTACTTTCACTCAAATTTAGCTGGTATTGATGTTATGTGGGTAAATACATGGCCCACGCCTTCTGAACAATTTAAGGGCTTAGAAACCTGGATTACTGGTGGCGGAGCAGATTTGTTGAAATCTTTACCTGTAACAAACTCTCAACAAATTGATACATGGCAGTGGACTATATCTCAACCTGCAAGTATGGAAGCGGGCAATATGATGTATGCAACATACGCAGATTGTAGTTTAGAAGAAGGTTATGATTTACGACAGGTGTATGACCTATATAAAGATTTTGCTATTTATGCTCAATCTCTGGGCGATACTGTTGGAAGAAAAATTATTGTTCCTGATTCTGGTGTGCAATTAGCTGAAGGGGTTGATTTTGTAAGACTTATGTATTCATCATCAATCTCAGAAAGAGGTTCTAATGCAGATTTATTTTATTCTAAAATTATGGGCTCTGAAGCATCTCAAAATCTAAAAGGTTTTTCTTGTTCAAATGCGCGCTCATATTTTGGTGCTGCAATGAGAACACCAAGCTAATTTTATTAGCCATTAAATAATGGGAGCACTGGCTCCCATTTTTTTTATTTCATGCATAATATTATTGTGAATAATTATTCAAAACATATTGCAATCATAGGTGCAGGAATTTCAGGACTAGCTCTTGGTTTAATTCTAAAGAAAGCGAATATTCCTGTTGTTATATTTGAAAAATCAAATGATATTAGCGACTATGGTGCGGGTATTTCTATTTCTTCAAATGGTATTAAAGTTCTTAAATATCTAAATATATATGATGAGGTTATTGCTTTTTCAAAGAATCCTAAAGAAGCGGTTTATTTCTCAGGCAATAAAAAAATCAATAACTTTATTGTTGATGTTATTACAACATCTAGACAGACCTTGTATAAAGTTTTGTACAGCAACTATAAACAACTTGATGGTGAGATTTTATTTAATCATCAATTAAATGATATAGATACTAATAGATTAGAAATAAATTTTACTGGTAATAAATCATATAAAGTTAATCACATTGTTGCCTGTGATGGAATTAAATCTTCGTGCAGAAAAAAAATTGATAGTAATAAAGACCCACTTTACAGTGGTTATTCTGTATGGCGTGCAATTGTAGATAAAAAACAGGAGAATATTAAAACTTATTTAGGAACAAATCATCACATTGTTTCATATCCAATAACTAATTCTAAAGTAAGTTTTGTGGCTGTAGTCAAAACAAGTGGAAACTACCAGGAATCATGGCGGACAGCAGGTACATACGCGGAACTAAGAAATGATCTGTGTCACAGTAATCATGAATTTTTTTCTTTTATAAATGAAAAAACTCCCTTATTTAAATGGGGAGTTTATATAAGACCTCCTGTAAAAAATCTTGTTTATAAGAATTTAACTTTCTTAGGCGATGCAGCTCATCCAATAGTGCCATTTATTGGACAAGGTGGGTGCTTAGCGCTTGAGGATGCTTATGTTTTTGGCAATTTATTAATCAAATATCACTCTGATATTCATAAAGCTCAAAATCTATATGAGTCTTTGCGTTTGGAAAGAATAAAAAAAATATCGAATCTATCATTAAGACAAGGTTTTTTAAATCATCTATCAAACCCTCTATTGGTTTTTTTAAGAAACTTTATTATGAAATTTTTTCCTTATTTTGCCATGCGATCTATTAAATCAAATGTATGGAACTATGATCCTAAGCATTATATTGATAATTATGAATAAAGGTTGCGAGTTATTGCTGTTGGCTATTTTGTGCAACTTGTTATAATTCTTCGATGAATATTTTTACTAAATTAGCATCTTTTTTTAATCCACAAAAACCACAGAATCAAGAAAATATCTCTCATACAAATTCACTTACTGTTTCTGAGCACTTAAGTAATTTTTTAGAAAATGAGGTTTTAAATGGTTTAGATATTTCTAAAGAACACTTCTGGTCATCTTTTGAAAAAATTATTGATGAATTTTCACCAAGAAATAAATCTTTATTACAAAAAAGAGAAGACATACAAGCTCAGATTGATAATTGGCATAAAGATCGAAAAGATCAAGAATTTGATCATGATGAATACAAAAAATTTCTCACTGAAATAGGCTATATAGCTCCAAGAAGTTCAGATTTCTCAATAGTTACAGACAATGTAGATCCAGAAATAAAAACTATTGCAGGTCCTCAGCTTGTTGTTCCAGTAATGAATGCAAGATTTGCACTAAATGCAGCAAATGCACGATGGGGCAGTCTTTATGATGCACTCTATGGTACTGATGTAATTAGTGAAGACGATGGTGCTGAAAAAGTTGGCGGATATAACCCTATAAGAGGCGATAAAGTCATAGACTTTGCAAAGAATTTTTTAGATGAGACCATCCCTCTTGCAAATGGGAGTTATAAAGATGTACTAGGTTTTGATTTTGTTGATAGAGAACTACAAGCTGTTCTACCTGATGCTGAAAAGACCCAGTTAAAGAATCCATCTCAATATGTTGGATATAGTGATAATGGTAATGATGCATATGCTCTTTTGTTTAAAAATAATAATTTACATTTTGAGATTCAGATTGATGCCACTCATCCTATAGGTCAGACTGATAAAGCAGGCATTAAAGACATTCTTATGGAATCTGCAATTACAACAATTCAAGATTGTGAAGATTCTGTAGCAGCTGTTGATGGTGAGGACAAGACACTAGTTTATAGAAATTGGTTAGGATTAATGAAAGGAGATTTAAAAGAATCTTTTGATAAAAATGGTTCATTACTCACAAGAGAGCTAAGCCCCGATAGAACTTATGTAACTAAAGATGGTAAAGATTTAATCCTACCAGGCAGAAGCCTTATGTTAGTTAGAAATGTAGGACACCTAATGACTAACCCAGGTGTATTAGATTCACAAGGTAATGAAGTGCCTGAGGGGATTATTGATGCAATGTTTACAATTTGCATTGCTATACATGACCTTAATAAAAATGGCTTATATCAAAATTCAAAAACTGGAAGTATTTATATTGTAAAACCAAAAATGCATGGTCCTGAAGAAGTTCAATTCACATGTGATTTATTTGCAGCTGTTGAGGAGGCGCTTGGTTTGCCTCATTTAACTGCAAAAGTTGGCATTATGGATGAAGAAAGAAGAACAACGGTTAATTTAAAAGAATGTATTGAAGTAGCAAAAGACAGAGTCATATTTATTAATACTGGTTTTCTTGACAGAACAGGAGACGAAATTCATACAAGCATGGAAGCTGGTCCAATGATAACCAAAGCAGACATGAAGTTGCATCAATGGATTGCTCAATATGAAAATTGGAATGTTGATATAGGTTTAGAAACAGGCTTTAAGGGTAAAGCGCAAATTGGCAAAGGAATGTGGCCAATGCCTGATGAAATGCTTGGAATGTACAATACAAAAACAATACACCCTAAAGCTGGAGCTAATTGTGCATGGGTACCTTCTCCAACTGCAGCAACCATCCATGCAATTCATTATCATCAAATTTTAGTAAGTGATGAACAAGAATTAGTTATGAATAGAGAAAAAGCTAGCCTTGATGCTATTTTAGATATACCTGTTCACAAAAATCCTTCAGATATATCATCTGAAGAGATTCAAGCAGAACTAGAAAATAATTGTCAGGGTATTTTGGGTTATGTTGTTAGATGGGTTGATCAAGGGGTTGGATGCTCAAAAGTACCCGATATTAATAATATTGGATTAATGGAAGATAGGGCTACATGTAGAATATCTAGTCAGCATATAGCTAATTGGCTCCATCATAATTTAGTCACCAATGATGAGGTTGTATCTGCAATGAAAAAAATGGCACTTGTTGTAGATGAGCAAAATGCTATAGACCCATTATACCAACCTATGGGGCCTTCATACTCTGGATTAGCATTTAAAGCAGCATGTAATCTTGCTATTAAAGGCAGAATCCAGCCAAGCGGTTACACAGAGCCAATTCTTCACCAAACTAGATTGAAATATAAGTCATAGCATGAAGGCGTATTGGGTAGTAAGAGGCAATATCTTAAAACCTGATGAGTATGCTAAATATATTGAGTTAGCAGGACCGATAATAAATAAATTCCAAGGAACATTTATTATTAGGGGTGGCAAACAAATAGAAGTTGAAGGTGAAGGTTATCAACGAACCGTTGTTATTGAGTTTAATTCTTTTGAAGAGGCTGAACTTTGTTACAACTCTGATGAATATCAAGAAGCATTAATTTTCGTGAAATCCTCTGCAAAAAGATTGGTAACAATCGTTGAGGGTACTCATTAATTAAACTTATGCATAAAATTTATTTCATTCTTCTTTTAACTGTATCTGGCTTTTTATTAAGTGAGTATAAAAATACTAACGGGGTTGCTTCTGAAAAATCATTTGCAGATATGTTGAAATGGATTAGATCAGATATTGAACCACAGATTAGTAAAATTGAACTCTCATCAGAATGGCAAAAATTAAATTTGTTAGATGATGATAATTATGCTGTTTGGATTGGTCACTCGACTTTTTTAATCAAAAAAAATGGCGTAACTATTCTTACAGATCCTATTTTTTCTGATAGAGCATCACCACTTAAAAATATTGGACCAAAAAGATTAATACCACCAGCTATTGCACTTGATGATATACCTCACATTGATATAGTTACTATTAGTCATAATCATTATGATCATTTAGATATAAATTCCTTAAAAAAGATTTCAAAAAAACATCCAAATGCAATTTTTTTAGTGCCCGCAGGTGATGAGAGATTATTAAAAAGAAAAAAAATTAATAATGTTTATAACTTTGGTTGGTGGGAATCATTTGATTCGTTAGGTTTTAAATTTACATTTACTCCTGTGCAGCATTGGTCTAAAAGATCTCTATTTGATAGAAACAAAAGCTTATGGGGCGGCTGGTTCATAGAACATAAAGACTATTCCTTTTATCATGCTGGTGATACCGGATACTCAAATGACTTTATTGAGACTAAATTAATAATTGGTTCTCCAAAATATGCATTTATTCCCATTGGTGCCTACGATCCTGAATGGTTTATGGCAGAAAGCCATGTTAATCCAGAAGATGCAGTTCAGATAATGTTAGACCTAGAAGCAGAAAAAGGGTTTGGAATGCATTGGGGTACTTTCACATTAACAGATGAAGATACTATTGAACCAAAAATCAGGCTTGAAAATGCGGTTAAAAATAATAGTGGAATAGACTTTATATCACTGGTACCTGGAGAGGTTGTTAATCTTGAATAAATAATAATTTACTTCAAAATTGTTGTTAGGTAAGATGTTGAATCTTTGGGGCTATAGCTCAGCTGGGAGAGCGCTTGAATGGCATTCAAGAGGTCCGCGGTTCGATCCCGCGTAGCTCCACCATTTCGTTATGACCTAACTTTTAAAGCCATTCATATCAAACTGCTTTAAAAAATTCCATAAAGTTTGAGAGGTATCAAAGCTGCCTGCCTCTCCCTTATCGTTTTCATTCCATTCATGCCCTTGATTGGTAATAATCCAGTAGTTGATATCTGCTCCATTAGAACAATTTGTCCACTTTTTGAATGTGCCTATATTGTCCTCGCCATCATAGAGAACCTCTTGAGAGAATTCTGTGCATTGATTGTAATCTTGCCAGTATGTAATAACACCAGTTGTGTCTCCATTGTCCTCAAGAGGTCGGTGATAATCACTTCCATTAATAGAAATAATATCATCTTGTAGGCCATGAATATGAGCTAATGGAGTTGGGTGAAGTGGGCTACATGTATTATAGGTATAATTACTCATAAGGCCGGCAACTGGTGCAATAGCTGCAATTTTGGCACTCAAATAACAAGCTAAATGATATGCCATAAACCCACCATTAGAAAACCCTGCTGCATATACCTCATTTAGTTGAACGTTATAGTTATTGCCTGTCCAATCAATAATGCTTTCTATAAAGGCTGCATCATCAACGCCACTTTCTTCTGTATTCCATCCTGTTGTTCCTTTATCTTCGTAATAGGAGCCTTGAGGATAAATAAGAATAAAAGTATCAGTGTCAGCATGTTCCTTAAAACCAGAATATTGCATATTACTCTCTGCATAATCACCGCCGCCATGAAGACTAAATAAAACAGGGACAGGAGTAATATATTCTGAATAACTGCTTGGAACATATATATAAAATTCTCTAGTTAAACCATCTTTAGTAAATAAGCAGTATTGAGTATTTTCTATAAAAGAATAATTTGAGCATGATGGTACTGATGAATTTGGTGAAGGAATTGGATCAGGTTCATCAGGAGTAGTTGCACTTCCTCCTCCGCCCCCACAACCAGAAATAAATATTAAAGCAAATAAAAGAACTAAGTTAAGTTTTTTCTTAATAGTTTGCTCATTCATAAGTTGAAGATTTTATGTAAAAATATATTCTACTTTGGATAATATCCAAATTTAGAATTTTCTTCAAAGACATAATTAATTTTCCTAAAGTAGGGTAGTAGTTGGTTCCAGTTTTGAACCAATAGCTCCACCAAATTCTATAAAGATATCTTCATTGTATTTTTCATTAGATAATTGCTTTTATTTCTAAATAATCCTCTAAACCAAAAATTAAAATAATAACTTTTTGTTATACCTATATAATTTATTTTTAATTATATTTCGTAATGAATTTGCTATAGTAAATTGATGAAAATAGGCGTACCAAAAGAAGTTAAAAATAATGAATTTAGAGTTGGTTTAACTCCTGAATCTGTTGCGAAGTTAGTTAACTTTAATCATGAAGTTTTTATTCAAGTAAATGCAGGGGCTGAAATTGGTTTTCTTGACTCTGACTATAAGAAAGTTGGTGCAAATATTGTTAGCTCAGCCGAAGAGCTTTACGCCCAATCTGAATTAATTGTAAAAGTAAAAGAGCCTGTTCCAGAAGAATTTAAATATTTACGCAATGATCAGACAGTGTTTGCTTATCTTCACTTGGCTGGTGATCCTGTAAACGGATTAAATTTAACGAAAACAGGTGTTACAGGAATTGCTTTAGAAACTGTTACTGCTGATGACGGTAGCATGCCTTTATTATCTCCAATGAGTGAAATTGCAGGGCAGCTTAGCTTTATTGTTGGTTCATACTTTCTGCTCAAGCCGAATAGGGGCATGGGAACATTAATTGGATCAATTAATGATCTTGAACCAAGAACAATAACTATTATTGGTGCTGGAGTTGCTGGAACAGAAGCAATAAAAAAAGCTATTGATAATAGAGCAAAGATAAAGATTATTGATCTGTCATCTGAGAAACTTAATCTTTTAAAAGATAGATTTGGCAATAAAAATATTGACTACATAATTTCGTCTGAAAGCTCTATTGAAGATGCAATAAAAGAATCCGACATGGTTATTGGAGCTGTTTATGTTATTGGTAAGCAAGCTCCAAAAGTTATAAAAAGATCGATGCTCAAGTTGATGAAAGCCGGAACTGTAATGGTAGATATATCTATTGATCAAGGCGGATGCTTTGAATCAAGTAAGCCGACAACTCATGATAACCCTACATATAATGAAGATGGAATTATTCATTATTGTGTAACTAACATGCCGGGTGCTGTTCCACTGACAGCTACAGAATCCCTAAATAAAGCCACTCTCCCATATATTCTTGAGTTAGCCAATAAAGGAATAGAGACCGCCCTTAAAGAAAACCCTCATCTAGCAAACGGTTTAAATATTCAAAATGGTGAAATTATCCACGAGAGCGTGAGAGAAGCATTAATAAATACAGAATAAATCAATCTGGTATAGAATTAAATTTATGAAATTCCTATACCTTTTACTTGCGATTATTAGTGTTCAAGTTTTTTCATCTAATGAAACTAAAGATAAACTTATCTCAAATTTTCCTGAGAGAATATTATTTGTAGGAAATAGTTATTTATATTATAACGACAGTCTTCACAATCATTTTAGACGAATGGTAGAGGAAGCATTTCCAAGCAAGATAGATAACCTTGAATTCAAATCGGCAACAATTGGTGGCTCAAGATTGTCTCACCATAATATTGATCATTTACTCAATTATAAAAATCTATCTGTATCAAAACCTTTTGATTTAGTGATTCTTCAAGGTGGAAGCGGAGAAGTCCTGTCAAAAAAATCTAGAAATGAATTTGCTAAACAATCACGTAAACTAATAAAAAAAATAAGAAAGGTAGGTTCTGAGCCAGCTTTATATATGATTCATGCTTATGGAAAATCTCATAAAAAATATGACCCTAATATGATTAATAAAGTTATTAAAACTTACGAAGCATCAGGAATGAAAAATAACGTATTAGTGCTTCCTGTGGGTATAGCTTTTGAAAAGGCATATAAACTAGATAAGACTATAGAATTACATAAATTTTTTGATGGGTCTCATCCTGACATACTTGGCACTTATCTTGCAGCGAGTGTTTTATATGCAAGCATATATAAAAAAGACCCAACTTTAATCGACTATAACTACTTTGGTGCTATTAATGATAAAGATAGAGAATTTCTCCAGAAGGTAGCAAAGAGTACCGTAGAAGAATACTACAATATAAAATTGTATGGCAGCAACTAAACTTCTTTAATTATTCCAGATGTTGCGTTTGGTTCTTCCAATATAGATCTTATAGATTTGTATAAAGTACATTCTCTTGTTTTCTCATTATAAGTAAATGCAACTGTCTTGCTTTTAGTAGTAGCATAGGCATTACATTTCTCAACAGATCTATATTTTGCCGTATCTCTAATGACAGATATCTTACCTTTAACAGCGTAGCCTTTTTTAATTTCAATCTCTGATAGAGCTATGCCAGGAATTATTAAAATTGATGCAAGTAATAATTTTTTCATGTTTATTCTCTTTTGTTAATGTTAGTGTAAAAATCTTACAATTCTTATGTAAAAAAATTGCAATATTCATGTGAACATATTGCAATTTATATGCCAAAAAGAATTAATATTACATATGTAACAAAGTTGCTGTAATCTATGACTATGAAAAATTTGTATTTAATTAAATATATTTTATGTTTCTTGGTGCTTTTAATACCTTCAATAAAAGCTAGTGAATATGTATTGGTACCAGATAGTTACCTTGATGTTCAAACTGGTAAGTTAGTTAAAGGAAATATATATATAAAAGATAAAAAAATTATTGCAATTTCAAATGAAAAAAAACTTTTAGATAAGAAAAAAAATATTATTTACTTAGATGGCCTTGTGCTTGTTCCTGGATTAATGGACGCACATGTGCATTTAATTGGCAATAATGAACTTAATGGATATCAGTCCATTGGAGAGTCTTCGCAAATGGCAACTATCTATGGAGTTAAGAATGCTCGAAATACTTTACAGGCAGGATTTACAACTGTAAGAAATGTAGGTGCAGGCCATTTTGCAGATGTTGCCTTAAGAGATGCAATTAATAAAGGTGTCATAGATGGGCCAACAATGTTAGTTTCTGGCCCTACTTTAAGTATAACTGGCGGCCATGGCGATAATAATTTACTGCCATTTCATAATCACGGTTCCTCAGAAAAGCATAGCATTGTTGATAACCCTTGGGATGCTAGAAAAGCAGTAAGAGTAAATCGTAAATACGGAGCGAATCTCATAAAATTTACTGCGACAGGTGGAGTCATGTCTAAGAATACTGATCCAAATGCTAGGCAATTTACTTTAGATGAAATGATAGCAATTGCTGATGAAGCCCATAGTCATGGCATGAAAGTTGCTGCTCATGCTCATGGGTTAAAGGGTATTCAAGCGGCAATAAAGGCTGGGGTGGATTCAATAGAGCATGCAAGTTTTATAAATAAGGGTGCCATCAGTGAAGCAATTAAAAATGGTACATACCTATCAATGGACATCTATGTATCTGACTATATTTTAGGTGAGGGTGCTAAAAAGGGGATTCTTGAGGAATCACTAGAAAAAGAAAGAAAAGTTGGAAAGATTCAAAGAGAAAATTTTAAACTAGCAAACTCCATGGGTGCTAAAATGGTTTTTGGTACTGATGCTGGTATATATGACCATGGTGATAATGCAAGACAATTTAAATATATGGTTAATTGGGGTATGACGCCTTTGCAAGCAATTCAAGCGGCAACTATTAATACAGCTGATCTATTTGGGCAAAAAAATATTGGTGAAATTAAAGTTGGCTATGATGCAGATATCATTGGAGTTAAAACCAATCCTATCAAAAACATTGCAACACTTGAGAATGTTATTTTTGTAATGAAAGAAGGAAAGATATATAAAAAATAAATACTTTCAAAAAATCTATTGATTATGAAAATACCAGTCTATTACGTTGATGCATTTACAAAAAAACTTTTTTCTGGAAATCCTGCTGCTGTAATTTTTTCTAATGATATTGATGATGAATATCTAATGCAAAATATTGCCGCTGAAAATAATCTTTCTGAAACTGCATTTATTAGAAAAGAAAAGAATGGATTTCATATCAGATGGTTTGCACCTTCATGTGAAATCGATCTATGTGGGCACGCAACACTAGCATCTGCATACATATATTTTAAATATATTGAACCAACAGCAACATCATTTACAGTTGAATCAAAAAAAAATGGAACACTAGGCGTATTTAAAAAAAATGATTTACTATTCTTAGATTTTCCCAAAGACAATATAGTAAAAGATGAGATTAAAGATCTTGATAAAATTATAAATCAAGAAATATTAGAGGTTTTTAGGGGTAGGGATGATATTTTAGTAATACTAAATAAAGAAGAGGATGTTGCTAATTTAAATATTAATTTTGAGATGTTAATACAACTTTCTACTCGCGGTTTAATAGTTTCAGCAGAAGGAAAAAATTGTGATTTTGTCTCTCGTTCCTTTTTTCCTGCTACTGGAGTTAATGAAGACCCTGTTACTGGATCAGCGCATACCACTCTTACCCCATATTGGTCGGAGAAACTTAATAAATCTAACCTTATAGCAAAACAAATCTCTTCTAGAGGTGGTGAGCTTATATGTGAAATTCATGAAAATAGAGTTTATATTGGCGGTAATGCAGTTGAATATATGTGTGGAGACATAACAATATAATTAATCTTATTTTTTTATACATTTTTATAGATTAATTTTAAATTTTTTAGTTAAATCAATTTCACATAAAAACTTGTAAAATCATTAATTCTCTAATAACATCTTATTACTCATGCTCGTTATGAAGCATGAAATGTACATTTTTTACAATATCAGGGGATATATATGAAAAACCAAAATTTATTGTTTGCATTTTTGTTAGCATTGCCATTATTTATAGTTGCTGATGCACCTATGGATGCTACTGAAGAAGTTGAAGATGTTTCAGCTGATGTAGCCGAGGTAATAGAAGAGGAAGAAGAGGTTGTTGTTGATGAAGAAGTTCAAACATCATCTCAAGCTCCAAGTGTTGTAGATGAAGATGTTGAAGATATTGTTGTTACAGGCTCTAGAATCAAAAAAAGTACCTTTACATCAATAGCGCCATTACAAATATTAAATACAGAAATATCAAGAGAAGTTGGTTTAATTGATGCTGCATCAATTTTACAAGAAAGTCCTACTGCAAGTGGTCAGCAAATTGACTTATCATTCTCAGGTTTCAGTCTTGATAACGGTCCAGGTTCTTCCACAATTTCTTTAAGGGGATTAGGTTCCGGTAGAACACTTGTTCTCATAAATGGAAGAAGAGTTGGTCCTGCTGGTGTGGAAGGAGCACCTTCATCACCTGATCTTAACTTATTACCAAGTGCTCTTGTTCAAAGATATGAGCTTTTATTAGATGGCGCTTCATCAGTTTACGGTTCTGATGCTGTTGCCGGTGTATCTAATGCTATTCTCAGATCAGATTTTGATGGATTTGAGTTTGAAGTTTATGCAACTGATTCACCATATACTTCAGATTTTGCTGAAGATGTCACTGTAAGTTTAGCCTTTGGACAGAGTTTTGATAGAGGGTTTTATGGTATGGCTCTTGAAGGGGTTGCAAACTCTGAAGTTCAGTTTGTAGATAGACCATGGACAGATGACTGTACTGTAGACTACGAAATAACCCAACAAGGTGAAACAAGAACTAAAAACGTATATTACGAAGTTCAATACGGTGATTATGTTCTAGATTGTCAGTTTGAATTTACAGTTGGTAAAGTGGCTTCATATCTACCATTTGGCCCATGGACATTAGGATATCGTGATGGTTTCGGTGTCGGCTATGAAACAATAGATCCTAACGCTGCAGGCTGGTTCCCTGAATCTATGGGTAACGCTGTTGAGGTTGATGTTAACCCTAGAGATGGTGTTACCGACTATTCAAGAAGTATCTTCAATACAAACGGTAATGATTTGTATTCTACTATGTATCCAAAATTCGATAGAGTTTCATTCATGGCTTATGGTGAATATACCCTAGATAATGATTCAAACACTACTCTGTTTTTTGAATTACAAAAGGGTAAAAGAGAAACTTATAGTAACTATGGTACATCTCAGTTGAGTCCATGGGTTGATGCTGATTATGAATATAATGTTTGTAATCCCAACTCTGAAATAGGATTTGATTGTAATGCTATGGGTGGATATATATATGCAAATCAAGACTTTATTGATGACTCAAATGCACTTTATGAAGGATTATATGGACCATCAACTAATTACGGATTCCGAGACTGGTGGGGTGTAGATATTGATCCAGTAACTGGTGCAGTTGATACTTCAGTTTCATATTTCTGCTACTATGCACCTATTTACTACGGTACAACTTGTGAAGGCGATTCAGGTCCCATTCCTACAAGGCCATTTGTCTCAATTATTGGTGACAGAACCAAAGTTACAACTGAGGTAGAACAAGAGAGATTTGTTGTTGGTGCTCGTGGTGATTTTGATATTAATTTTGGAGAATTTTCTGATTGGACATATGAGGTTGCATATACTTCAACTGAATCAGTCGGTAAATCATTTAGAGAAGGTATCAGAGGTGATAGATTATCCTTTGCTTTAGGTTATGATCCGTCAGCCCCTTATGGTGATGATCCTAGTTATGGTAGCAGAGCATTTGGTGGAACGTCTTTACCAAATGGTGCATGTGATTCTACAGGATCTGTGGGTGAGATAACTGCAGATGTTTCTGACGGATGTGTTCCGGTAAATTTATTTGCTCCATCAATATTTGAAGGGATAACAGGGGATTTTGCAACTCAAGCAGAAAGAGATTATCTTTTTGATTCATCTGTATTCGACACAACTATTACCCAAGACGTATTTGGAGCTTTCGCAACTGGTGTTATTGGTTCAATGCCAGGTGGTGATGTAGCTGCTGTAATTGGTGTTGAAAAACAAGAATTAGAAATTGATTCAGTTCCTGATTTCATTGCTGATAATGGTTTGTTCTTTGGATTTACCTCTAACGGTGGAGCTAAAGGTAAACAAGTTAACGATGAAGCATATTTTGAGGTAGCAATGCCGTTATTAGCAGGTATTCAGTTTGTAGAGGAATTAAATTTAGAATTCTCAGGTAGACATACTAAAACAACTAATAGTAATTTCTTTACTAAAGCTGAATCAGTAGACAGCGGAAAAACATTCAGTGTGAAAATGTCTTATAGACCGACTCCTGATTTATTGCTTAGAGCTACTCAGGGTACGGCTTTTAGAGCGCCTAATTTGAGAGAATCTGCATTAAGAGAAGAACAAGATAATGCGTCTATTTATGATTATTGTGTGACTCCAAGAGCTGCTATTGTTTTATCAGCTGAGGCTGGTTATGAATATGACAGATCTAAAGATTTTAGAGACCAACAGACTCTTGAAAATTGTACAGCAGCTGGAATAGATCCCCTTCAATTTGGCCATACCTTATTAGATGGTGATCCTGGCACAAGTTCTTATTCAAGTCCTGTATACAGTACTGATTTTACAACTGGTGGTGCCAGTGGTTTAAATAGTGAAACTTCCATAAGTTCTACTTTTGGTCTTGTTTATGAAATTCCTTACACATCTTTGTTTAAGGACTCTGATGGTTCAACATCAACAACTATTGGATTAACAAGATATGATATTGAGGTTAATAACTCAATTATTGAATTAAGTCCTGGTTATGTTAACTACCAGTGCTATGTAAATGTACCTAATCAACAAAGTACATTCTGTAATCAGCTTGAAAGAGATCCTACAACTCAGAAAATTTCTAACGTTGATACTGGTTTTCTAAATAGAGACGCAGAGGTTGCCTCAGGTATCGACTTAAATATCCTTCACTTAAGTTCTTTTAGTATCATGGGTAACACATACGATTTTGGTATAGATATTAATGCTAATACTGTTAGAGAAAGATCACTATTATATGTTGATGATGAGGGTAATCAAGACTTTGAAGACTATGCTGGAGAACCAGGATTCCCTAAATATAATATCTTCTCAAGAATGTTCTTTGAGCTTGGTGACTTTAGATTATCTTGGCAAACTAATTACTTATCTAGAGTTGATCAAGATGAAGATCAATTAGATGATTGGGGAAGTGCTAATGGTGGAGAAAGTACAAGAAATGAGGATGGAGACGAAGTCTTTGCTGATACTTGTTACGGGTATACTAAAGATACTTCAGCCACAAATCTAGACCAAGTTGATGTTGGTGATACTTTGTGTAGAGATATTGGCTTTATTAAAGCCTATGTAACTCACAATGCATCTTTATACTATTACAATGATAATTTAACACTTGGTTTAGGTGTAAGAAATGTATTTGAAAAGGAGCCACCAATGGTTGACCCTTCAGAAATACAATCAAAAAGTAATGCTCCTTTAGGATATGGTTATAGCCTTAACGGTAGATCATATTTCTTTAACGTAAGATATACATTCTAACGGAATAATATTTTTAAAAAAGCACGATTTATTCGTGCTTTTTTTGTTTATAATAAAACTATGAAAAAATTTTTATCATTAATCTATATTTTATTTCCTCTCAATGCTTTATCTGCAGACCCATATCCAATTGAATACTGGGCGGTAGGTAATGGTTTAAATGATGTTCAGGTCTCTTTAGAAGGAACTTATCTCTCATTTGAAAAAATTCCTTCTAGAACATCCCCAAAAGAGATCCATATTCTTGAAACAGATAACTTATCTAGTACTCCAATGGTTATTGGTGGTACAAAAATGGATGTGGAACAATATTATTGGGTTAGTGACACGCATATGGTTGTAGTGTTTAGTCAGCAGGTTCGAAAAGGAATTGAAGGATTTAACCAAGGAGTCTTTAACTATAAGACTGCACTGTTAAATGTTAAAACTCAAAAATTCAAAGAATTAGATAATGATAGAAGTGTTGGATCTGGTAAGCGTTTTGCCACAAGACTTGTTGACATTCTGCCTGAGCGAAAAGATGAGGTTATTATTTCATATGCTGAGGCTCAAAGAGGACAGTCATTTAAAAATCCTGCATATTATATTTATAATTTCAAGACAGATAAAAAACGTCTTATTCTCAGAAGTAGTGGTGAATATCGCGGAATAAGATTTGATGACAATGCTGTTCCAATTTCTTCTACTGGCTTTGATTTACAAACTAATGAATATATATGGTATTACAGACCAAAAGGTACTTCATCATGGGTTGAATATCACAGGATGCATGAAGATAGTTTTGAAGATTTTAGAGTATTAAGAACTAATAGTTTTGAAGATGATATATATGTTATAGCTCAGAATGGTGAAGATAAATCTTCTCTTTGGAAATATAATCCAAAACAAAAAAGATTTGTAAAAAAGATTTTCGGTTTTAAAGATGCTGATCTTAATGGACCTTTATATCATTACAATAGATCTAAATATCCTGACTCATTAATAGGTGTTACAAAATATACTGATAAATATAGAAGAATCTATTTTAGTGGAGATCTTTCTCTTGAAGTGGAAGCACTTTATTATCAACTTGAAAGTATCATTCCTAATGCTTACCAGGTATCAATAATTTCTTCTAGTTATGACACAAACACCTTTGTTGTTTTGAATACAGCACCAAATGATCCTGGCACCTATTATTTATTTAATAATAATTCATTTGTAAAAATTGGAGAAAAGAAGCCCTTTTTAAAATCTGAAGATTTAGCATCATTAGAATATATCAAGTATCAATCATCTGATGGTCTTATGATTCCTGCATATCTTCATGTACCAAAAGGAGAAGGGCCTTTCCCTCTAGTGGTAATGCCTCATGGCGGGCCCTTTGTTGGAGAGTCTATTACCTATGATACTTGGCCACAGATGTTTGCTAATAATGGCTATATGGTTTTACAACCTCAATACAGAGGTTCTTATGGTTATGGAATAGAGTTTCATAAAAAAGCTTTTAATAACGGAGGCCAGGGTGGTCTTCTAATGCAAGATGATGCAGATTGGGGGGCAATTGATCTTATAAAAAAAGGTAGAGTGGATAAAGATAATATATTTATGTTTGGTTGGTCAAATGGTGGTTATTATGCATCAATTGCAGCAACTAATAAGAACAATATATATAGTTGCGTTATTGCAGGCGCACCTGTTACAGATCTTGATCAACAAAAAGGTTACTATTTAAGCCAATTGAGAGGTGCTCAAGAAATTCAACAAAGAGCATATTTTGATGGGAGTATTTCCCCAATCGATGTTGTTGAGGACGTTTCAATTCCAATTTTGATTGTTCATGGTGATAATGATCAAAGGGTACCGGTTAAGCATGCATACAAATATGCAGATGAGCTTAAGAAATATGGAAAGGATCACAAGCTTGTAATCCTAGAAAATGCTGATCATTTTTCAAATACCTTAACTTATGATCATTACATGACGCTTTATAGTGAATCATTGTCATTTTTAGACTCTTGCAAAAAGTAACGTAGATTTTCTTATATTAATTTAGTTATCTTTCGGAAATGATACCGGCAGACAGATTTGTAGATATCATTTCCACCTATTTTAATTGTTTTTCCCATGGTTTCTAAAACACCTTTATTACCATACCTAAGAACCATTGTTGCTTTGTTTTCGCATAGAGTACAAATTGTTTTAAGCTCATGAAGATCATCTGCAATTGCCAATAATCTTGATGAGCCCTCAAATAACTCACCTTTAAAGTTTGTTCTTAATCCATAACACATTACAAGTATGTCCAAATCATCAGCTATTCTTGACAATTGATTAATTTGATTACTTTTTAAAAATTGTGACTCATCAACTAAAATACACTTTAAATCAGTAGTTTGAATCTTTTTTACGTATTTATAAAAATTAAATTTTGTATTAACTAAAATAGCATCTTTTTCTATACCAATTCTAGATTTAATTTTATTATTTTTTTTATTTATGGGGTTTGGCAAGAACAGCAGGGTTTTATGATTATTTTCTTCAAAGTTATAATTTGTTTGCAAAAGAGAAGTTGACTTTCCTGCATTCATGGTTGAATAAAAAAAATGAAGTTTAGCCATAAGAAATTATAATAACAAAGTATGAATGTATTTGAAGAAAAAGGTATTACTCATTTAGATTTACATGGCGAAAAACACGAATTTGTGTCTGAAATTGTTATCGATTTTATTTATAGATACCAAGATCAAATTCCATTAATTATAATTTGTGGAAATAGTAATAAGATGATTAATTTAACGCTAAATGCTTTAAAGAAAAATAATATTAAAGGTAGTAGT
>CACLXS010000008.1 GCA_902610905.1 uncultured SAR86 cluster bacterium | reverse complement strand
GTTCTATTTGGGGTATACCAACATGGGGCACTTGGTGGGTTTGGGATGCTAGAATTGTATCAACCTTAATCTTATTTATTATGTATTTAGGCCTTATTTCTCTTCATGATTCTTTTAATAACAATGAAAAAGCAGATAAGTTTCTATCAATTCTTGTCTTAGTTGGTTCAGTCAATATCCCAATAATAAAAATGTCGGTTGAGTGGTGGAGTACTTTGCATCAGCCAGCATCTATAACAATATCTGAAAAACCAGCAATTGATTTAGTAATGCTTTATCCTTTATTTGGATCAATAATTGGTTTTACTGGGCTAGTAACTTGCCTAGTAATTCTTTCATCTAAACTTCAAATTTTAAAGAGAGAAAAAAATAAGTCTTGGGTAAATGACTATGTTTGACTTGCAATTTAATACATTTTTGGAAGCGCTTTTAATGCAAAGCCAAAACGGACAAAATCATGGTATTTATGTATGGCTAGTTATTTTAATAGTTGCCTTATGTTTATCAATTTGTTTTCTTTTTTATAAAATAAAAATAAAAGAAATTTCAAAAAAAATTAAATGAAGCCTATCAGAAAAAAAAGACTACAAACAGTTCTACTAATATTAGCAACATCTGCACTTGGATCCTTTCTCATTATTCGAGCTTTAGATTCAAATTTAGATTTTTTTTATACACCTTCAGAAATATTTTCAGAAGATATACCAGAAAATAAAAGAATAAAGATTGGTGGTATGGTTTTAGAGAGCTCAGTATTAAGAGAAAAAACTAAAATAACTTTTATTGTTACAGATTACAAAGGCTCGATTAATGTTGAATTTGATGGAATAGTACCAGATTTATTTAAGGAGGGTAGTGGTGTGGTTGTATTAGGCTATCTAAAAGACAAAACCATAATTGCTGAGGAAGTATTAGCAAAGCATGATGAAAATTATATGCCGCCAAGCATAGACATAGAAAAATAATGCTAATAGAGGTAGCACAATTCTTATCAATTTTAGCTACAGGACTGTTTTTCTTATGTTTTGTATTTTCTATTTTTTTTAATGTTAATGATGTAAATATTATTAATCTAATATCTAGAACTTATTCTCATAGTTTTTTTCTATTCTTATTCTCTTTCTTGATATATGTTTGGTTAGCAATCAATGATAATTTTAGTGTTCTATATATAGCTCAGCACTCAAATACAAATTTACCTGTTTTTTACAAAATATCTTCAATATGGAGTGCGCATGAGGGGTCAATGTTTCTCTGGATTATATTTCTTAGTTTATGGGGAGCAATCTATAATTTTTCGGTTGATAACAATGAGCCGCTTAAAGCAAGAAGCATTGGAGTAATATCAATAACAACTGTTGGTTTTTTATTGTTTTTATTATTAACATCCAATCCATTTGAAACAATACTTCCAGTGCCTCCAGAAAATGGAGCTGATATAAATCCAGTACTTCAAGATCCTTTATTAGCGATTCATCCACCAACTCTATATCTTGGATATGTTGGTTTTGTAATAGCTTTTGGGCAAGCAATTGCTTTTTTGATTGAGGGTAATTCTGATATCAATTGGGAAAAGCAGGTTAGATTTTGGTCGATAATTGCTTGGTCATTTTTAACTCTAGGAATTACCTTAGGTAGTTGGTGGGCATACTATGAGTTAGGATGGGGTGGATATTGGTTCTGGGATCCAGTTGAGAATGTTGCTTTAATGCCATGGTTGGCAGCAACAGCATTTATCCATTCGCTAAGCGCATCATCAAAGTCATCAATTCTAAGAGTTTGGACTATTTTATTATCCATTCTGGTTTTCTCGTTAAGTTTATTTGGTGCATTTATAGTAAGGTCTGGAATTATAGATAGCGTACATTCTTTTGCAAACGATCCTGAAAGGGGTCTTTATTTGCTCGCCTTTATTGGGCTTTTGGTAATGATGTCTCTTTTATTATTTTCTTATAGATTTACAATACTGTTTTCAAATAAAAGAATAATTTCCTTATCAAAAGAATCTTTTATTTCAATAAATAATATTTTTTTTGGAACATTAATTTTTTCAACAATGCTTGGCGTGATGTACCCATTAATATATGAATTTATTTATGATCAAAAAATAAGTGTTGGAGCGCCATTTTATAATGCTATCTTTGTTCCAATTACTATCTTAGCTTGCCTATTTTTATTTTTTTCTATTGAATCTAAATGGCAAAGCAAATTTAAAATTTCTTTTTTAAATAACCCTTTAATAATTAGTGTAATAATTTCTTTATTTATTACCTTTTTATCATTTAAATTTTATTCTGTATCCAAAGCCTGGACCCTTGTTTCATTATTCGCTGGCTCATTAATAATTAGTAGATACATCTTAGTAATTTATGCTTATCTTTTTAAAAGAAAATTTGTAAACATATATAGTGTTTTGGCTCATTTAGGACTTGGACTTTTAATAATATCTATTGCGCTAAACAATGACTTTAGTTCTGAAAGAGCATTAAATATTAGAATCAATGAAACCGAGACTTATAAAAATCATGAAATTACATTTAGCAATTTACAATTAATAGAAGGCCCAAACTATGAATCTGTAAAAGCAGATTTCATAATAGAAAATGAAAGTGGAACCATATTTTCTTTAAATCCTGAAAAAAGAAAATACTTTGTCAGAGGCCAAATAACAACTGAAACTGCAATTCATGCCTCTTTTTTAAAAGATATATATTTAACTATTGGAGATCAATTAGACGATGGGAGTTGGATTGTAAATGTTCAGTTTAATTATTTTATAAGATGGATATGGTTCTCAGCTACATTAATGATTATTTCAGGTTTATTTTTAGCTAGATCATTGAATAGAGTGCACTTATGACAGTTTTTTTTAGATTATTTTTATTAAGCGCGTCTTTGATGTTTTTTTACTTTTTTTATTTATACATTGAAGAAGATAAATACTATCCAGGAGCAAGCTTTCAAACCTCAAATATGCCATTGTTTGAGCTAGAAGATTTGTATTCGGACAAGCTGATAATAAATACAGATATTGAAGGCGCGCACTTAATCAATGTCTGGGCAAGCTGGTGTATTACTTGTCGAATAGAACATAGTTATTTAGTAAAACTAAGCTCACAGGGTATTCCAATAATTGGACTAAATTATAAAGACGAAAGAAGAGATGCAATAAATTGGATTACCAAGTTTGGTGATCCTTACAAACTTATTATTCATGATCTTCAAGGTGAATTAGCATTAGATATGGGTGTTACTGGAGCGCCCGAGACTTTTTTAATTAATAATGGAAAAATTATTGCCCACTATAGGGGTGAGGTGAATGAAATGATTTGGAGCGATGTCTTTTCTCCCATTATAAAACAGGAGAACCTTTTTAATGTTAATTAAATCTTTATTACTAACATTTTTTATATCGTCAACAAGTGTTATAGGCGATTCTTTATATAATTTCGAAGATGTAAAAGATGAGGAAAGATTTTATAGCTTAATAAAAGAAATTAGATGTCCGAAATGCACTAGCGGATCCTTGGCAAGTTCTAATGCTCCGGTATCTGAGGATATTAAAAAGAAAATCATACAATTAATCAAAGAAGGTAAAACTGATGATGAAATTAAGATTTTTTTGTCTAATAGGTTTGGAAACGAAGTCTTATATAATCCAGGATTGAATAGCAGCACATATATTCTATGGATTGCCCCAGGACTATTTTTATTCATTGCTTTTTTATTGTTCTTTTTTAGAAGAAAGACATAATGTTTTTTATATACTTCTTAGCTTTTTTTGCATTCATCCCAATCTTGGCATATCTGTTATCGCAAAACACAAACAATAAGGGATATATATTTGGAATATCTTTTTTAGTTATTATTTTTTGTTTATTTACTGTTGTTGGTAAATACTCATTTTTAGGCTCAATTCAAAAACAAAAGATTAATTCAGAAATTCTTATGAATATTAGCGCTGATAAAAAAATTTCTGAGAACAATAAAAAAAATTTTAATAAAAATATAAACAATGAAGACAAAGTGTACTGGCTGCAAAATTATATTAACAGAGCCATTAAAGACAGCAAATTTATTGCTGCCGAAAGCTTAATTTCCATCTCTGAGCAATACTTTCAAACTACAGATCAAAAATTTATTTTCTATACTTTATATACAAAACTTAGAGATGCAAAATTTCCTGATTTTGCTATGTCCAAATTAATAATAAATTTTGCACCTCCACCAGTATGCTCAGATTTTTTTGGTACTGCAGAAGTATTTATAATGAATGGCCCTAATATACCTATAGCTTCAAAAAAATTCTCAGACACTTCTGAATTTATATTCGAAAATATTGATTCATCCATTCCAGGTTTTGATTTGGCTTCTGCATACCTAAATCAAGAAACTCTTGATTTAAAAGTATCATTAAATTGCCCTGAAATAGCTTCTATTTTTAACTCTGAAAACGCTTTGTTAATTGATAACATTAAGCCTGTAAATTCCTATAATATTAAGGCAAATGAATGGTTTAAAAGGGAACAATAGTTTAATATATCATTAAGAAAAATATTCTCACAAATGCAGCTAAAACATATAAAACTATCAGGTTTTAAAAGTTTCGTAGATCCAACGAAGATATCTTTTCCTTCAAATTTAGTTGGCGTAGTTGGTCCTAATGGTTGTGGTAAATCAAACGTGATTGATGCCGTGAGATGGGTTTTGGGAGAGCTCTCTGCAAAGAATCTTCGTGGAGAGTCTATGGTTGATGTTATCTTCAATGGCTCAGAAAATAGAAAGCCATCTGGACAATGCAGTATTGAATTACTCTTTGATAATTCTAGTGAAAAGATTGGTGGTGAATATGCTTCCTTTAATGAAATTTCTATCAAAAGAGTTATGACAAGAGATGCACAGTCCACTTATTTTATAAATAATACAAAGTGCAGAAGAAAAGATGTTCAAGACATATTTTTAGGAACTGGTTTAGGGCCAAGTTCTTATGCAATTATTGAACAGGGAATGGTCAGCAAGCTTGTAAGTGCTAAGCCAGAGGAGCTTAGAACCCACATTGAAGAGGCTGCAGGAGTCTCTAAATACAGAGAAAGAAGAAGAGAAACAGAGGGCCGAATTAAAAAAACAAAAGAAAATTTATCAAGAGTTAAGGATATTAAAGATGAAATAGAAAGGCTTATTAGAAGGCTCGAAAATCAGGCAGAAGCTGCTGAGAAATATAATAAGTTAAAAGAAGAAGAAAATCAGAAACAAACTGATATAGCAATTCTTTATTCACTTGAAGCTAAAAATAATAAAAATAAACTCCAAAAGAACATTGAAGCTTTAAATAGAGATCTAAAAATAAAACAAGCCGAATCAGATTCAAAACAAGCACAAATTGATGATTATAGAACTCAGAATGAATCAGTTATTAATGCTTATGAGGATGCTCAGAAAAATTTTTATACAATTGGTGCTGAAATAGCAAAACACGAATCAGACCTTCATAACATAAATAAATCTGAAGCCACTAATCTAGAAGCCCTTGAGAGAGCTCAAAAGAGTTACAAAGATGCTCTTGAAAAAGAGTCTGCATTTAAGGACTTAAACCCTAAGGAAAAAGAATTAAAGTTAAATATTGCTATTGTGAAAGCATTTGATGCTCTAGAGAAAAAAAATAGTATCGGCATATCAATCAAACCATTACAAGACCAAATAAATATTAAACAAAATGAATTAGATTCGAAGCAAGATATTTTTGATGGTATTAAAGCTAATAAAGACAAAATCGTAAATGAGATAAAAGAAATTCAAAAAAATCAATTTTCTACTGATGCTGAAATTGCAAGGATTGAAGGCTCAATAAAAAACCTTAATAATTTAATGGAAAATGCGAAATCAGATTTTGATGAGGCTTCACGTAATTATGCAAATGCAGTTGAAAAAGAGTCAAACAACGAGCAATTAAGTCCCAAAGAAAAAGCAATACACTTACTAGATTCAATTACAGAATTGCTAAAATCATTTGGATCAAGTGCAGATAAAGTGAATATAAAACTATCTGAGCTAAAAGAACTTCTGATGAGCATATTAAAAATTGCGTCTGATCAATCTAAAAGTTTTACTGAAGAATATTTAAATCAAAAAAATAGAGCACAAGACTCTATTAACAAAGCCAAAGAAGATAAAAGAATTGCTGAAACTAAGCTTAAAGACTTTAATAATCAAAAAGCTTCAATTGACAATCAATTGGAATCACAGATCATAATTCAGACTAATATAGATAATCAATTGCAAGAATTGGATAGCAAAAAATCTCTTGTATCAAATGAACTCAGAAATCTTGAGAAAGAAATTAATGATTTAAGGCTTGAGCTAAGAACTCATGAAATTAATTTAGAAAATGCTTCAATTGTTCTAGAGAAAGCAGAGGTTAGTATTTCAGACCTTGATTCAGTTCACTACAAGGGTATGGATTTAAAAGGGCTTGAAGTCTCTTTAGATGAAATACAAAAAAACATTGCTCAGTTAGGTTCAGTCAATTTAGCTGCCCCTGAAGAGTACTTAAGTAGAGAAAACGAATTAAAAAAATTAATTGAAGAAGCAGAAAACAGAAAGTCTGAAATTCAAGTGATTATGGATGGTTTAGTAGAAAAGAGCTCTCAAGCAGAATCTGAATTGACAGCAATAAGGCAAAAACAATCTCAGTTTAATGACAGCTTAAGAGATCTTGAAAATCAAAAAAATGTAGCTGAATTAGATCTTAAATCAATTACAGAGAAAGTTACTAATCTGAGATTAGATTTAAAAACTCATGAAATTAATTTGGATAATGCAAACACTAAAATTAAAGAAGCTGGTTTAGATATTGAAAATATAGATTATGCAGAATATGAAACTATGGAGCTTAATGTTCTTCAGGATTCACTTGCTGATGTACAGGCAAAAATCATACGTCTAGGAGCTATCAACCTGGCAGCTCCAGAAGAAATAGCCGCAGAATCGAAAAGAAAAGAAGAGCTGGATGTTCAATACAATGACCTCACTGAAGCTCTTGAAAAACTTACAGGCGCCATAAAAACAATAGACCAGGAAACAAAAACAAGATTCCAAGATAGTTTTGACTCAATAAACAAAAGAATGAAAGAGGTATTTTCGAAGTTATTTGGTGGTGGCTTTGCGGAGCTTGCTCTTACTGAAGATGATGCACTTAATGCCGGAGTGGTAATTATGGCTAGACCTCCAGGAAAGAAAAACTCATCAATCTCTCAGCTCTCAGGTGGAGAGAAAGCTTTAACTGCTTTAGCTCTTGTGTTTGCAATTTTTGAGCTGAATCCAGCTCCGTTTTGTATTTTAGATGAAGTAGATGCACCATTAGATGATTTAAATACAATGCGTTTTATAAATATGGTTGAGGAGATGTCAAAGACAGTTCAATTCATATTTATAACTCATAACAAAGTTTCTATGGAAAAAAGTGATCATTTAATGGGAGTTACAATGCAAGAGGCTGGTGTCTCTAGAATGGTTTCTGTTGATGTTAATCAAGCTCTAGAATTTGCTGAAGTATGATGGACTCAAATATAGATATATATTTAATTGGTCTTTCTGTTCTAGTATTTTTAATAATTACTTTCCTCTTCATAAGAAAAATTTCTAACAGAGGACAACTTAAAGTAAAAATTGAGCCTGTTACAGATACTTTTGAAATAAAAGAGTTTGATGAAATTGATATAAAGTCTCAAAAAGCTTTTGATTTTGAGGATAAAGATCATATTGACTATCAAGAACAAAAGCTTGTTGTCTTAAATTTAATATCCGTTGATAAGTCTATGTTCGAAATTGACCAAGTATATGGTTTTATGAATAATCTCGGAGCAACTTTATCTCATGGATTTTTTGTTATAAAAGATAGTAATAATAAAGAGTCTTTCAGAATAGCCAATGCTTTAAACCCTGGAACATTTGAAGCGGAGACTAGCACTTTTGCAATTCTTGTTGCAGCTGATCTGAATAATGTCATGGACCCAATTCAAACAGTAAAAGATATGGTAAATTTTGCTTATGAATTTACTGAAAAATTCTATGCCAATATATGTGATCAAGAGAGAATGCCTATAACAAAACAAATGATTTCGCATATTGAGTCTCAAGCACAAGAGATAGCAAGACTAAAACAACTAGCAGTTGCTGAAAAATCAGATTAATGAAGCCTTGGAAAATAATTCAAAAACTAGAAAGTGAGAATAGTAGGTTGTTTAAAGAGAGTGTTATTGAAGAAAATATTAATGATTTAGATTTCCAGGAAGGCCTATCAATGTGCTTAGATGCATTGGTCACATTTGGTGTTAAACAAGTACCTAAATCTGATAAAAATGGAAAAGGATTGGATTGGGTTACTTTTAAGAACTCAACTTTACTTTTGATAGAAAGAGAAAAGACTGGTCATGCTGCAAGGGATGAAATTTTAGAGCTAATGAATAAAGCCACCTCAGAAGAATGGAATGATTGGTATAGAAGAATCTTAATAAAGGATTTGAGGTGCGGCGTAAGCGAGAAGACAGTGAACAATGTTGCAAAAAAAATGGATATTCAATTTAGGGTGCCTGTTTTTGCGTGCATGCTATCTCATGATGGCATGAAACATCCAAAAAAGATCAAAGGTAACTGTTTAATTGAATATAAATATGATGGGGTGAGGGTAGTAGCAATAACAAAGAAAAATAATACAACCCTCTATAGCAGAAATGGAAAAATATTTAGCAATTTTCCTCATATTGAAAAAGCATTAAGCAAACCTGAATTTAATAATATGGTTTTTGATGGCGAGGTCATGAGCGATGACTTTCAATCATTAATGAAACAGGTTCATAGGAAAACCAATGCAAAAACAGAAGATGCATATTTAGCTTTGTTTGATATCTTACCTCTTAAAGAATTTAACGATGGCAAAAGCAAGCTTACCACCCTTGAAAGAAAAAACCATCTAGAGAAGTTTTCTAAAAAATTTCCATCCTGCATCAAGATTGTTGATTATACAGTTGTAGATTTTGATGGAGATCAGGGTGAAGAAACTTATTCTAAAATGAATAAAGAGGCTTTAGAGCGAGGTTATGAAGGATTGATGATTAAACCTGAGAATGATTTATATGAGTGCAAAAGAAGTCATGCTTGGCTAAAAATGAAACCTTTTATTGAAGTTACATTAAAAGTAACTGAGGTTCATGAAGGCACTGGAAGACATGTTGGCAAACTAGGAGCATTTACAGTTGAGGGCAATGATGATGGAAAATTTTTTTCATTAAATGTGGGCAGTGGTTTGACAGATGAAAATAGAGAAAAATTTTGGCAATATAAAGATTCATTGATCGGACAATTAATAGAAATTAGAGCAGATGCAGTAACACAGAGTATGGAAGGTGAAAATTACAGCTTAAGGTTTCCTCGTTTTAAAACATTTAGAGGTTTTGAACCAGGAGAAAAGTTTTGATGAATATTAGATTTTTAAAAACTTCATTTTTTATAATTTTGATATTCTCTCTACAATCATGCATGACAACACCTCCCCAAAATCCAGATAACATATGCTTAATATTTGAAGAAAAGAAAAGTTGGTATAAGGCTGCAATGAAATCAGAAAAGAGATGGAAGATTCCACCATATGTATTAATGTCAATTGTCTATCAAGAGTCTAGCTATAAAGGAGATGCCAAACCCGATAGAGAAAAATTATTATGGGTTATACCTTGGAAAAGAAAATCTACAGCTGTTGGTTATTCTCAAGCTTTAAATATGACTTGGGATGATTATAAAGATGAGACTGGTAACAGCAGAGCAAATAGAAAAAACTTTGCTGATTCAGCTGATTTTATTGGCTGGTATGCCTCAAAAGGTTATTATCAAGGTTTCGATAGGTTAGATGCTAGATCTCTCTACCTTGCATATCATGAGGGTTATGCTGGATTTAAGAAGAAAACATACAGAAAAAAGCCCTGGCTTATAAAAGTTGCTGAAAGAGTTCAAACAAGATCTACTAAATATCAACAGCAATATTGGGGATGTGCTAAAGAATTGAAGAAAAAAAGATTTTTCTTTTTTTAAATCTATATATTTTTAATTTTAAACCCTAAATCTTTCAGCTCTGTTTCATAGTTTTGACCGGCTATAGCAGAGCGCTTAGATCCATTAAATAAATATTTTTCTGAGACCATAGCGAGGTCAGCTAAGGTACATTCTTTAACTTTCGATCTGAAGCTCAAACGTTCATCTTGAGTTTTATGATCTAATGAGCTCATAAAATCGCTCATTGCTTCGCCAAATGGAGATAATGGTTTATCTATACTTGATATAACACCTAAAACTCCTTCCTCCAATTGTTCTTCTGTAATATTCTTAATTGACCATTCTCTGGATTTTTTAAATTCGTTAAATGTCTCTTTACATTTAGGATCTCTGTAAGAAAAGAATTTAAAAACTTTGTTATTTGAGTCTTGGGAGGCTCCAGCACCATATGCACCTCCTTTCTCTCTAATAGCAGAGTGAAGATATCCATTTCTTAAAACTGTTCCGAGTACAGTTAGAGCAGGGGCATCTTCGTGCCTAAAATCAACAGTTGGAAAAGCTTCAGCACAAAAACAAACCTGTGAGCCAGTAATCCAACCAATTGAATTTGATTGAAGGGCAACAAGGTTTTGATTTTTATACTGATTAGCATTTTCTTTAATTGCGAAATTTAAATTTAAATTTGCTTTATCTAATGCTGATGCTGTAAATAAATGACTCGGTGTATTAGAAATTTTAGAGTTTATAGATCTTAGCAATTCTAGATATTTTGCAAGCTCATCTTTTTCTTTAACTAATTTTGAGAGGTGATTAGTATTATGAATAAATCTTAATCCTGATGTGAGATCATTGGTTGATGCAATATCACTTATTTGAGACGCAGCATTACTCATAGAGAGAATATGACCATTCTGAATAACTGATTTTTCATTATCAGATGAGATAAATTCTAAAAGCTCTTCAATTCTCTTCGTTTCTTCAAAGCTTGAATCTTTAACAGTTCTTAACATTAGATCTTGCATTAAAGTCTCATTGCCTTCTAAGCTCTTTGAGGTAACTTTTAGTGCCAGTTTAAAAGTATCATCTATTTTATTGGGTAAAGTTATAAAAGAAGCTGAAATTCCTCCAGTGAATGATGATTGATATTTTTGAATATCTTCATATCCATCTTTACCAAGGCCAATATCAGTTAATGTATTGGAAAACAAACTAGCAACTTCTAATTCATTTTTATCAAGAGCTTCGCAAGGAAAAATCATTGAATGATAAACAATTCCATTAGTACCAGTTTTATAGAAGTAATTAGCAGATTCATTATTTGAAAAAGCTATTGGAGATGCATAGTTCCTTGTTATAGGAATATCTTCTTTTGTAACCTTTGGCAAGACCTCGGGATCATCAATAGAGTTTTGTCTTTTTTCTAAGTCATTAGCTAGCTTTATAAGCTTCTTTTTATCATCTGAAGAAAAGTTTTTTGTAATTTCAAAAACTTTGTTTTGAATTTTTTCTTCATTTTTTTTATTTAACTGAGGATCTGGAATTAGTGAATAGGTTAACCTGTGATTATTTTTAATTAAACTTTTATCAATAAGATTTTCGATATAATTATCTGTTTTAAGATTATTTTTAATAGTGTTAAAGGCACTATCTAAATCTAATACATTTAATGGATTGTCATTATGAATACAGGCGGGCAAGCAAGTTAGCATAATTTGTAAACCAAAAGGCATACCAGAGCCAGTAATTTCCCTTTGTCTAATTTCTAGTTGATGAAGAGAAGAATCTATCAGATCTTGGGGTACTCCATCTTTTACAAGTTTTTTGAGACAATCCATGATAAGCGTCTCAACTTCTTTTGATTTATTAGAATCAACACCTTCTAACCCGGCAGCAAATACAAGCTCCTTTTGATCAGCCTCAAGGCCGGTTAAAGGTGAAGGAGATTTACCCAACCTTGTACTTTCTAAAACCTTTCTAAGAGGAGAGGCAGAGTTGTCTAAAAGAATATTAGACATTAAATATGTTTCAAGCAGCTGAACTGGGTTATGACTTTCATTTAAAAGCCAACTTAAAACAATATGATGATTATTTTCATCTCCTGGTTGAGGATTATAAAAATCTGAGACAATTTTTGGTGATTCTAATCTATCTTCATTTTTAACTGCTACAACTTCATCTGAGGGTGAAAAATTATCTAAAACATTTTCTTTAATGAACGACTGTATTTCTAGCGGATCTATATTACCAAATGTAAAGAAGGTAGCATTTGATGGATGATAATGTTTTTGATGAAAATTCACTAAATCTTCATGCGTGAGATCAATTATGTTCTCTGGATCTCCACCGCTATTATGCTTATAAGTCGAAGAAGAGTATAAGTGCTTAGACATTCCATGCCATAACTGACTTGTAATTGAGCTCATAGCGCCTTTCATTTCATTATAAACAACACCTTTAATTTCAATCTCACTTTCTGGATTATTTTTTTCCTGAAACTCTAACCTGTGACCTTCTTGAGCAAAATCAAGATTATCTAAATTTGGGAAAAAAGCTGAGTCAAGGTATACACCTAAAAGATTATTAAAATCCTTTTTATTCAGTGTTGCAAATGGGTATGCAGTCCAATCACTAGAGGTGAAAGCATTCATAAATGTGTTAAGAGACCTCCTAATCATCATAAAGAATGGATCTCTTACTGGGTATTTTTTTGAACCACATAAGGCTGTATGTTCTAAAATATGGGCCACACCAGTAGAATCTTTAGGAATAGTTCTAAAAGCAACCATGAATACTTTTTCATTGCTACCGCTCTTTAAGTGAATGTGCTTGCAATTAAATTCTGATTCGTTATATATTTGAGCATTGACATCCAGTAAAGGAATATTTTTTTGTTCTTGAAGGTTAAACATAATAAAATCTATAATAAATTTATGAAAAAAATAACTACATTAATCACTCTACTGATACTGATAGGTTGTAACAGTATGCAAACTAATATTGAAGTTGACTCAGTCGATACTTTCAACTTAAACAATTATAGCGATTTTTCTATAAAGATAAATGAATCAAGCATCAGTGCAGAAATAAATCCAATTGATCTTGAAAGATTTAAAGATAATTTAAAAACCTCTTTAATAGAAACTGGATTATCTTATTCTGAAAGTTCAAACCTAACCTTTGAAATTAATATTACAACTAAAGATAAAGTTCAGTCAGATAAAATGAATCATTATTACACTCGATATTATTGGGATAATTACTACTTTCGCGATGATATTAGAACAATAACTGAAAATATCTTAAGAGTTAATTTAAAAGATAATTCTGCAGATAAAACTTTATGGACAGTGGTAACTGTTTGGAGAAACGGCTCATCAAAAGCACCAACTTCTGAAGATGGTTCAAATATAATTGTTGATGAAATTATGCTTAGCTTCTTGTAGTAGTAAAGAGCATATTTAATTGAAATTAAATCTTAACAAAAATTATCTTTTTTATTTTTTTGTATTAATTATTTTTTTTTCATGTAAGCCTGAAGAAGATAATCTTGATATCCCAAAAATCTCTTCAGTCGAAAAACTGATAGAACACTCTAAAGAGTTTGAGCAAAACATTTTGACATATGTAACACCTGGTGGAAAAGTTCATTTTGCAATAGGTTTTGGTATTGCTAATTCAATAATGGTTGAGGGAGATAAAGGAAATATTATAATTGATGCCTCAGACAGCACCTATGAAGCATCAGAGATTTATAAAAGATTTAAAAAGCTGAATGATAATCCAATCACTGCGATAATTTACACCCATAATCATGGAGATCATACTTTTGGAGCTGCCCATTATTTAACTACACAAAAAGAAAGACCTTTGGTTATAGCTCATGAATCAACTGACTATTACATGCAAAGGATTCTGGGAATAATAAATCCAATTATTAGCGTTAGAAGTACTAGAATGTTTGGAACAGCATTGCCTGAGGATGAAGTTATAAATGTAGGTATTGGAAAGAGTCTTAATGTTTCTAAATCACCGTTTGGTTATATAAAACCAGATACAACCTTTAAAGAAGAATTAAAGATAAATATTTCTGGTATTAATATTGAGTTGTATCATGCTCCTGGTGAGACAAACGATCAATTATTTGTTTGGTTACCAGAGCATAAATCTTTGATGCCTGGAGATAATATTTATAAAACATTTCCAAACCTTTATACAATTAGAGGAACAACTCACAGAGACGTTATAGGCTGGGTTTCTAGCCTAGACAAGATGCGATCTCACGAACCAGAATATATATTCCCAAGTCATACAAAACCAATCATAGGCTCAGAAGAAGCTATGGAAGCATTAACCATTTATAGAGATGCGATTCAATATGTTCATGACCAAACAATTCGACTAATGAATAAAGGCTACTATCCTGATCAAATTGTTGAAATGGTAGAATTACCAGACTCTATAAAAAGCTCACCTTATTTATCAGAATTTTATGGTACTGTTAGGTGGTCAGTTAAAAGCATTTTTAACGGATACTTGGGTTGGTTTAATGGAAATCCTGCTGATCTTGATCCTCTATCACGAAAAGAAGAAGCTCAAAAGTTTGCTAAATTAGCCGGGGGTGAAGCATCTTTGCTGAATGCATTGGAAAAATCTGTTCTTGATGAAGATATGCAATGGGCACTTGAATTAAGTGATAAGCTCATAGCCTTAGATTTTGAGGTAGACAGGGTAAACTATCTAAGACAAAAAGCTCTACTTTATATTGGACTACGCTCATTTAATCCAAATAAAAGAAATTACTTTCTTTCATCGGCTATGGAATTAAATGATGATTTTGATGATTATCCAATTGCAAAAAGAACAGAAGAGGGCGTAAGAGAAATTTCAATTGATACTATTTTTAGCATTTTATCTGTTAGATTAAATCCTGAAAGAGTTATTAATCAAAATATTAAAGCATGTTTCTTATTTTCATCTGGCTTAACAAGAGCTATTACAATAAGAAATCAAGTCGCCTCAGTTTCAGCTAATGCTAACCTTCAATGTGACATTACAGTAAAAACTTCTGAACTTAATTTTAAAATGGCATTATCAGGATTGCTAAATCCAGTAATGGCTTTAGCTTCGGGGGATATTGTTGTTGATGGTGGCAATACTAATTTTTTAAAATTCTTATCTTACTTTAGATAAGACTACCACCTAAATTTATCAAAGTTTTCTGGATTCGCCCAGCCTTCTGAATTGTTCCAAGATCTTTTGTTGTTATAGGTCTTAAGATTATATGAAAAACATAGCAACTTATTAGAGCTATCTTCAAGTTCAACTTGAAATCCAAGTTTAATCATATTGGATTCCTTGATGCCATCCTTAGGTCGAGAAAAAATTATAATTTTTTGACTTAAAAGATTTTTAATTGTTCCTATCTGACTTTGAGATAAATCTATGTCATCCAAAACAATGAATAAATCAATTGGATCTTTAATATATTCAAAATCCGGATCAATGCTCAGATGAGATATACCAGAATCTTCAAACTTTTTTACAAGGTTTGAGATATCTTGCTTTGTTACTATTTGAAGATTTTTAGAATCTTCATTGCTAAGGGTGTCTACTATAAATTGATTTAATATTTCTTCCCTTTGTTTCATCTAAGTAAATGTTTTACTGCCTCTCTTTCAGATTCTAACTCATCTATAGATATTTGAAACTTTTGCTTTGCAAATTCTGACATTACTAGATCTCTTTTTATCTCTATTGTGCCATTAGGCAGAGTAAAAAGAGGATATCCACACATTAACCCCTCAGGAACGCCATAGGCTCCATCGCTTGCTACAGCAGCACTAAATGAATCTCCGTCATCAGTTGGATTCTCACAAGCAATAATCGTATCCAAAGCTGCTTTTGCAGCAGATGTTGCTGATGAGGCTCCTCTGGAGTCAATTACTGCCTTTCCTCTTTGTTGAACAGTTGGAAGAAAAGAATCTTCGACCCAGTCCATATCATTAATAACTTCAGCACCTGATTTACCACTAATAAGAGCATTTTCAACATCTGGATACATAGTAGGACTATGATTACCCCAGATAATCATATTTTTGACATCACTTACATTTGTTCCAGTTTTCTTACTAATTACAGACTTGGCTCTGCTTGAGTCAAGCATTGTCATCGCCATCCATAGTTGAGAATCCTTGTTAGCAGCATTTTTGCCTATAAGTGCATTTGTATTAGCGGGGTTGCCTACAACTAGAATTTTTGCATCATCTTTACCATATTTACCAATAGCCTCTCCTTGATTGACAAAGATTCCACCATTAATTTTTAACAAATCAGATCTTTCTTCAATTTTCTTTCCTTCATAAACAATTCCTCTTGGAATACTCCCAACAAGAAGGAACCAGTCTGCATCATGTGATGCTTCTTCAAAATTATTTGTATATTTCACTTCACCCATATGAGGAAAATATGAATCTTCAAGCTCCATAACTAAACCTTCAAGCTTATTAACAACCTGAGGAATTTCAACAAGGCATAAATCAACTATCTTGTCACCAAATGTTCTTCCATCAACTAATCTTGGGATAAGAGAGTAGGCTATTTGTCCTGCTGCTCCTGTTACCACAACTTTTACTCTTGAGCTCATTTTTTTCCTTTGAATATGAAATTTAATTGGTAATTATATTCCTAAAAGTTAAGTTTATTCTTGGCTTTTTAATTTTTTTTGTTTTTTTTATTTCATGCTTCCAATATTCCTGTGTTTTGCCATGTATTACCATGAGCTGACCATTAACTTGAGGAATAACCAAGTTAGATTTTTTATTTTTATGCTTAAAATATATTTCTCTTGATTCTCCAAGTGATAAAGATGCTATTACAGGATTCTTGCCAAGTTCTTTTTCATCATCAGAATGAAGCCCCATTGAATCATTTCCATCTCTGTATAAATTAGCTAAAACTGAATTAAATTCAAAAGATGTAATAGATTCAATTTTCTCTTTAATATCTAGCAGTAAATTATTCCAATTATGTCTTTGAAGTTTTTTTCCAGAATACGTGTATTCAATTTCGTTGTCCGCATACCAGGCTTGAAGTCTTGGTATTTGATGGGTCTTACCAAAGATTTTTATAAAACCTGTTTCCCAATTTAAATCTCGTAAGCACGATTCAAACCATAAATCTTTTTTTTCCTCTAATCTTTTATCTTGATATAAGTCAATTTCTAAATCTTCATATCCAGTTATTGCCTCTTTTTTAATCAAGGATGCTCCCATTTCAGTAATAGTAAATAAGACTAATTTTTATTAGAATAACTTTATCTTAAACGTAGAAGGACTTCTAAAAAAGGGGTGAAATAAATGAATATTAGATTTGATGATCAGGTTGCAATTGTTACTGGAGCCGGTGGTGGATTAGGTAAAGAGCATGCATTAGGACTTGCAAGAAGAGGCGCTAAAGTAGTTGTTAACGATCTTGGTGGAGGTGTTGATGGAAGCGGTGCTAGTGACGCCGCAAAGGCTGTTGTCGACCAAATTATCTCTGAAGGTGGTGAGGCAATTGCTAATGGAGCCAGTGTCACTGATTTAGAAGCAGTTCAAGCTATGGTCAATGAAGCTAAAGAAAAATGGGGAAGAATAGATATTCTTGTAAATAATGCTGGAATATTAAGAGACAAAAGCTTTCATAAAGATACTATTGAGAGCTTTAATACTGTTATGGATGTTCACTTTCAAGGAACTTTGAATTGCACTCATACTGTGTACCCAATAATGCGAGAACAAGAGTTTGGAAGAATTATTTTTACTAGTTCATCTAGTGGGGTTTTTGGTAATTTTGGTCAAGCAAACTATGGATCTGCAAAAATGGCAATGGTTGGATTGATGAATACACTTAAGTTAGAGGGACAAAAATATAATGTATTCACTAACTCTATTACTCCTGTAGCTTATACAAGAATGACAGAGGGCTTAATACCTGAAGATTTCGGTAAAAATATGCAGCCAGAGCATGTAACACCTGCTGTTCTATATCTTGCTAGCAAAGATGCTCCTAATGGAGTTGTTATGGCTGCTGGTGCTGGAGTTTTTGCTCGTATATTTATACATGAAACCATGGGTATCAACCTTGGTACTGGTGAGGACATGACTCCAGAGAATATAGCTGCAAACTGGGATAAGGTATCAGATATGGACGATGCTAGGCCGCTACAAAATGGTGGCGAACAGACTTTAAAAATATTTGAATTAATTAATAAGGGTTAGTATTGAAGTTATATTCAAGCAAGCTTGCGCCTAGTCCGCTCAAGGTTTTAATTTTTTTAAAAGAAAAGAGTATATTAGATCAAGTTGAAATCATTGATCTAGACTTAGGAAAACTTGAACATAAAACACCAGAGTATAAAGCTATAGCTCCTAATTCTAGAGTTCCTGCTTTGAAGTTAGACGACGATACAATTATTTTAGAAACAACTGCTATATGTAGGTATTTAGAATCTCTGTATCCTGAACCTAATTTATTTGGAGAAAGCCCAATCGAGATTGCTTCTATAGAGATGTGGTACTCAAGGGTGACTTATGAGTTGATTGTGCCTTTGATGCATGGCTTCAGACATACTCACCCTCATATGGCTCAAATGGAGAATCAGAATCAGAAATATGGATTAGCCCAAAGAGAGTTGGCGGTTGAATCTTTAGATGTTTATGACAATATTATTGCGAGTAGAGAATATATAGCAGGAGAAAGATTTACTTATGCAGATATTCAAATGGTCACTTCACTGCAATTCTTGGTCAGACTCAATAAGCTTGATCTAAAAGATTATAATAATCTGAATGATTATATAAACCAGGTCTCTAGCAGATCAAGTTTCTCTATATAATTAATTTTATCTCTATCCTTTTACCCAACTATAGAATATATAACTATAAAATGTAGTATCGCTGCAATTGAGACTAGAACATGAAAAAACTCATGATAGCCAAAATACTTTGGACTAAAATTTGGAAACTTTAATCCATAACCTATAGCTCCAACTGAATATATACCTCCACCTACCACAGTCAAAATAAAATTAGTTAAGCCCATTGCTGATGACATGACCGCAAGATAGGGTAGTACCATATACCCTGCAACTACATAAATAAATGCTCTTAGTAAACGATGTATATTTGTAAATACAACTGCTTGCAGGATACCTATTCCTGCAATGATCCAAATAATCAATAAAAGCTGTAAACCAAGATTAGTTGGCAGCACCAGAAGACATATCGGAGTGAAACTTCCAGCTATCATTATAAATATCGATAGATGGTCAAGCTTTCTCATCACCTTTAGAACTCTAGGTCTCCAATCAACCTTATGGTAAAGGGCGCTAAAACCAAACATCATAAATATTCCTACAGAATAAATAATGGTAGATATAAGTTCTATTGATGAAGTGCTTTTTATGATTAGAGGTATACAAGCACCTATGGAAACAAAAAACATCCACTCATGAAAATAGCCTCTCAAGAGAGGCTTTTCTAATGAGCTTTTCATTTACTCCCAGTTAAGGGCACCGCCTACCTGATACTCAGTAACTCTGGTTTCAAAGAAGTTCTTCTCTTTTCTCAAGTCAATAATTTCAGACATCCAAGGAAAAGGATTTCCCACACCTTTAAACTCTTCTTGCAAGCCTATCTGAGTCAATCTTCTATTTGCAATAAATTTAAGATATTCTTCCATCATTGCGGCATTCATTCCTAAAACACCTCGAGGCATGGTATCTCTTGCATACATGATTTCTAATTCAGTACCTTCAAGTATCATTTGTGCAGCTTCAGCCTTCATTTCTTCGTCCCACAAATGAGGGTTCTCAATCTTAATTTGGTTGATTACATCTATACCAAAGTTAACATGCATAGACTCATCCCTTAAAATATATTGGAACTGTTCTGCTGTTCCAGTCATTTTATTTCTTCGACCCATTGATAATATTTGAGTGAAGCCACAATAGAAGAAGATTCCTTCTAGAACGCAATAGAAAGCAATCAGATTTTTGAGAAGCTGTTTATCAGTCTCCACAGTACCTGTTTTAAATTCTGGATCTGATATTTCTTGTGTATATTTAAGACCCCAAGCTGCTTTTCTCGAAACGCATGGTATCTCACGGTACATATTGAATATTTCGCCTTCATCCATTCCAAGTGATTCAATACAGTACTGATAAGCATGTGTATGAATAGCTTCTTCTAAGCTTTGTCTTAAAATATATTGTCTACATTCAGGATTTGTTATTAATCTGTATAGTGCTAATACTAAGTTATTTGCAACAAGTGAGTCTGCAGTTGAGAAAAACCCTAAATTTCTTTTTACAATTGTTCTTTCGTCTTCTGTAAGACCGTCTTCAGACTTCCATAGAACAATATCGTTTGTCATATTAATTTCTTGTGGCATCCAGTGGTTTGCGCTTCCATCTAAATATTTTTGCCATGCCCAGTCATATTTAAATGGTACTAGTTGATTAAGATCTGCTTTACAGTTAATCATCATCTTGTCATCAACCTGAACCCTAGAGCCTGCCATTTCATCTAGCTCTTCAACGCCTGCTGCATCGTCTAGATTTTTTATAGCTTCTCTTGCTAGTTGCGCACGAGATCCTTCTTCTGTCTTAGTTGTATTTTCTTTTATTGGAGCTGCCGCAGCTAATGCTGGAGCAGGTTGCTCTTTTGCAACTTGAGGCGTTTCAACTGCAGGGGTATTTGCGTTTACTGCTGCGCTTGTGTTTACTTCCTCTTTTCCATAATCATCCCAATTTAACATTTCATTCTCCTATATTATTGACATGCTTCACAATCTGGATCGTCCAGAGAGCATGCTGTAGGAACTGGGGCCGGAGCTCCGAGTTCCTGTGGTGCGGCTTGTGTTGCTTGAGCACTAACCGCGTTTAACTTTCCTTGTGCAACAGTTGACTTTTCAGTTGATGTTGCAGCTATTGATCTTAGATAATAGGTGGTTTTAAGACCTGAATACCATGCCATTCTGTATGTAATATCAAGCTTTTTACCATCAGCATTCCCTATGTATAAATTTAACGACTGAGCTTGATCTATCCATTTTTGTCTTCTACTTGCTGACTCAACTATATATCTTGGCTCAACTTCAAAAGCTGTTGAATATATAGTTTTAATTTCATCAGGTATTCTTGATATCTGCGAAAGACTACCCTCAAAATATTTTAGGTCATTTATCATGACGTCATCCCAAAGATTAAGCTCTTTCAATTTATTAACTAGATGAGGATTTACAATAGTAAACTCTCCTGAAAGGTTAGATTTTACATACAAGTTTTGGTAAGTTGGTTCAACCGACTGGGTAACACCAGTAATATTTGATATTGTAGCAGTTGGAGCAATGGCCATAACATTTGAATTTCTCATTCCATCGGTCATAACTTTTTTTCTTAAGGATTCCCAATCAAGAGTTTCTGATTTATCAACATTTAAATATTCTGATCCTCTGTTTTTTTCTAGAATCTCAAGCGAGTCTTTTGGCAATATACCCTGACTCCATAGCGAGCCTTCATAAGACTCATAACTTCCTCTTTCTTTTGCTAATTCTGTTGAAGCATGAATAGCATAATAACTAATTAATTCCATGCTTCTATCTGCAAATTCAACAGCTTCATCACTGCAATATGCAATATCTTGCATGTATAAAGTATCTTGAAAGCCCATCATTCCAAGACCAATCGGTCTATGTTTTAAATTAGAATTTTTAGCCGTGTCCACAGAGTAGTAATTTATATTAATTACGTTATCCAACATTCTTATGGCTGTTGAGACAGTTTGCTTTACTTTTTCTTCATCAAGTTTTCCGTCTTTCATATGCTGCGCTAAATTAACTGAACCAAGATTACATACGGCTATCTCATCTGCGCTTGTATTAAGGGTAATTTCAGTACAAAGATTTGAAGAATGAACAACGCCTGCGTGTTGTTGGGGTGATCTTAAATTACATGAGTCTTTGAAAGTAATCCATGGATGACCAGTTTCAAAGAGCATTGTTAACATTTTTCTCCATAGCTCTTTTGCAGGTACAGACTTAAATTGGTCCATTTCTCCAGCTTGAGCTTTCTTTTCATATTCTTCATATTTTTCTTCAAATGCTTTTCCTATTAAGTCATGAAGATCTGGTGTTTCACCTGGAGAAAAAAGAGTCCAGTTTTTATCTTCTTCGACTCTTTTCATAAATAAATCAGGAACCCAGTTTGCAGTATTCATATCATGGGTTCTTCTTCTCTCATCACCAGTATTTTTTCTTAGTTCTAGGAATTCCTCAACGTCTAAGTGCCATGTTTCAAGGTAAGCACACATAGCTCCTTTTCTTTTTCCACCCTGGTTTACAGCGACAGCTGTATCATTTGCTACTTTTAAGAAAGGGACAACACCCTGACTTTTTCCATTTGTGCCTTTAATGTATGAGTTCATTGCTCTGACAGATGTCCAATCATTGCCTAATCCTCCAGCCCATTTAGACAAGAGCGCATTATCTTTCATTGCTCCAAAAATACCATCAAGATCATCAGGAATTGTTGTCAGGTAGCATGAAGAGAGTTGAGGCCTCTTTGTTCCAGAATTAAATAGTGTTGGAGTTGAACTCATATAATCAAAGCTTGATAGCAGTTTATAGAACTCAATAGCTCTTTCTTCTCTATTTTCTTCTTCAACAGCTAATCCCATAGCAACTCTCATAAAGAAAACTTGAGGCAGCTCATATCTGACATCATCACAATGTATAAAGTATCTATCATAGAGAGTTTGTAAGCCTAGATAAGTAAACTGATTATCTCTTGTATGATCAATAGCTTTGCCTAATACGTCTAAATCAAATGTTTTTAATTCTGGATCTAAGATATCTAATTCAATTCCTTTGTCTATGTATGCAACGAATGCTTTTGGATAATTCTCTTTCATTTGATCATATGTAGATTCTTCTGCTACCTTTAAAAAGCCTAATGCTTCACTTCTAATTTGATCCATAAGAATTCTTGCAGTCACATATGTATAATTTGGCTCTTTCTCAACTTTTGTTCTTGCAGACATGACCAAACTTGTTCTCATATCTGATATTGATACACCGTCGTATAAGTTTTTTAATGCTTCCTCAAGAACCTCATTCATTGATACTTCATCTAAACCGTCACATGCGTCATTAATTAGAGCTGCAAGCTTATCAATATCAAGAGGAACGAGTGATCCATCAGCTTTAGTAATATTAATATTGGGTTTGTTTGGTATATCAATTTCAGGCGTCTCTTTTTTTCTTTCTTGTGTTCGACCAGCCCTATATAAAATATAACTTTTTGCTACATCCAACTCTTCACTTCTCATTAGCTGGAGCTCTACTTGATCTTGTATTTCTTCTATGTGTAAAGTTCCTCCAGAAGGCATCCTTCTTTCAAATACTTCAATTACACTTAATGTTATAGTATTAACCTTTTTATGAATTCTTTCACTTGCAGCTGCATTTCCTGATTCAGTTGCCAGAAATGCTTTTGTGATCGCAACTTTAATTTTGTCTTCTTCAAAAGCAACAACTTTTCCGTTCCTCTTTATGACTCTCAGTTTACCTGGTGCTGTAGCTTCAATTTCATTTGTTTCAACTGGCTGTTGAACATCTAATGTTTTGCTTGTTTCTTGTTGTGTTTCCATTCTTAATTCCGTTTCCCTATTTTATTTGCCGTATCTTTCCCACTCACAAAGAGTTTAATTAAATTTTTCTGGAAGAAGTTTTGTGTGTCTGCAGTTACACTAACTTTTGCTCTTCATCACTAATATTACATGTTGTGGATAAAGAAACAAGTAAAAAAACACTATATATTGTGACAATTTCAATTTTTTTCACTATATAGTGTATGTAAGCTGTTTTTTTGCTGTTGGCAATCAGTTAATAAATTGTGGATAATTATGGTTATGGAGATATTTTATGAGTAATTTTTTAGCAATAGATCAAGGAACAACAAGCTCGAGAGCGATAGTCTTTAATTCACAGCAGAATTCAGTTGTAGATTCTCAAAAAGAATACAAATTATCTTATCCAAACGATGGTTGGGTTGAAGCTGATCCGACTGATATATTAAACACAGTTAAAGAAACTGTTAGCAATGTTCTTGCTCAAAATAATTCTATAATCGCATGCGGGATAACTAATCAGAGAGAATCTACTGTTGTTTGGTCAAGGGAAACAGGTGAACCCATTTACCCTGTAATAATTTGGCAAGACAGAAGAACTCATCAATTTTGTAAAGAGCTAATAGATAGTGGTCATGAAAAAATGGTCAGAGATAAAACAGGTCTAGTCATAGACCCATACTTTTCAGCAACAAAGATTAAATGGATCTTAGATAATGTAATTGGGGCAAGAGACCTTGCAAAGGATAATAAATTAATGTTCGGAACAATAGATTCTTTCTTAATATATTCATTAACAAAAGAAAAAGGGCACTTCACAGATGTAACGAATGCTTCTAGAACCATGCTTTTCAATATAAATAGTATGGAATGGGATAGCGATCTGCTAGATTTGTTTGATATCCCATTATCTATGATGCCGGATGTAAAACCATGTGATGGCAATTTTGGTACCTTAGATCTAGATAATAAGCGTATCAATATAAAGGGCGTAATTGGTGATCAGCAGGCAGCATTAGTTGGTCAAAATTGTTTTAGTTATGGGGACATAAAATCTACATACGGTACTGGTTGTTTTTTGATGGTAAATACAAAAGAAAAAATTATTACTTTAGATGAAGGACTCTTAACAACAGTTGGATACCAGCTTAATAGTGAAATTAACTATGCTATAGAAGGAAGCATTTATTCTTGTGGAAATATTATTCAATGGCTAAGAGATAAATTGAAGTTCTTCGCTAATGCAAAAGATAGTGAATCTTTTTTAAATAAAAATGGTAATTCAAAAAATGTACATTTTTTACCTGCTTTTAATGGTCTTGGGGCGCCATATTGGAATTCTGATATTAGGGGAGGTTTTTATGGTATTACCCAAGACTGTGATAATGCTGATTTAACCACAGCAGCTTTTAAATCAATTTGTTATCAGACAAGAGATATAACAGAACTGCTAAACAAAAATAATATTAAAATAAATTCTTTGTATATTGATGGTGGTATGACAGCAAACAAAACTTTTTGCCAGTTATTATCAAATACTCTCCAAGCAAATATTTCTAAGCCAGCAAATATTGAGTCAACCGCTCTTGGGGCCTGTATTGTTTCTCAGATAGCAGAAGGTTTTTCAGTCAAAGACATTAAACTAGTACTTGAAGATGTGTATGAACCAGATACAAGCTCTGAAGAATTTTACACAAAAGATTATTTGTTATGGAAAGACTATATACATAGAACTATATCCAACATTAAGCAATAAATTATCTTATAAAATTATTTTTTTTTATATATAATCTGCTATGTTCTATATACAACCTACCTTTTTTAATGTTTACATACAAAATATTTAATAATATTGCACAAGACGGTATCGATATCTTTGATGCTAACAACTTTCATATTGATGAAATTGATCCAGACTCACTAATATTAAGAAGTCAGGTTCTTGGTGACGCTGATTTTAACGAATCTTTAAAGTGTATTGGTAGAGCTGGAGCTGGAACAAACAATATTCCAGTAGAGGACGCCACAGAGAAGGGTATAGTAGTTTTTAATACCCCAGGTGCTAACGCAAATGCTGTAAAAGAGCTTGTAGTTTGTGGAATGCTTCTTTCATCAAGAGGAATAATACAGGGTAACTTATATTCAAAAACATTAGCTGGTCAGGATTCATCAGAGCTTAATAAATCTATGGAATCTCAGAAAAAAAATTTCAAAGGTAATGAGCTAAAAGGAAAAACTTTAGGAATCATAGGCCTTGGTGCTATTGGATCTTTATTAGCACAAACAGCAGAAGTTATGGGTATGAAAATAATAGGATACGATCCTTATATATCTATTGATGCTGCATGGAGACTGCCGAAGGATGTTGAGAAAGCCGATTCCATGGAATACCTCTTAAATAATTCTGACTATATTTCAATTCATGTCCCGCTTGTAGATGAAACAAGAGATTTAATTTCAAAAGAATCTTTAAAGCACTTTAAAAAAGGATCAAAGTTAATAAATCTTTCAAGAGGCGGTATTGTAAATAATGAAGATATCATCGAAGCCCTAAATTCAAAACTTATTGATAAATTTGTAACAGATTTTCCTACACCTGAGTTAGTTACAAGATCAAGTGACTTTCATGATGTAATTCTTTTACCTCATCTTGGTGCGAGCACAAAAGAAGCTGAAATTAATTGTGCTGTTATGGCTGCTGAACAAATATCTAATTTTTTAAAAGATGGTGTCATTATTAATTCAGTAAATTTTCCATCAATAAAGCTAGGAAGAAAGACAGAATTTAGAATGGTCATTATTAACAAAAATGAGCCAGGGATGATTGGTAAAATTACTGATGAGATTGGTTACAAAAATATTAATATTGCTGACATGACTCACAAAAGTAGAGATTCAATTGGTATAAATTTAATTGATCTTGAAGACAAACCTTCACAAGAACTTGTAGAAAATATAAAGAATATTGATCATGTTATCAGCGTTAGACTATGTAGTAATTTGTAAACAAATAGTTTGATTTAAATCAACTTCTGTCATTTTTATTTTTGTAAACAATTAAGATGTATTTACACTTGTCAACAAGACAAATTAATGGTATTGCAGAGGTTGATAAGCTTACTTTACATTAGCAATATTTTTTATAAATATTTCATAAATTATTGATATGCGGTTATTTATATAATAATTGTATAAATTTTGTTCAACTTTAATAAAACCTTTAAATATAAGGCTTTGTTATGGTATAAATAAAGTTATCCATAACTTTATCCACAGTTTCTGTGGATAAAAATTTTGATAAAAATGCAACAAATTAAGGCACTAAATAAAATACCAAATGATTGGGATCATGAGCTTAGAAAGAATGGAATTACCATCAATTTACTTAAACCAATTAATAAAATTTTATCATTTCAACAAGCAGGCAAAGAAATATATCCTGCCTTTCAAGATATCTATAAGGCTTTTGAATTGTGCAGTTTTTTAAATACAAAAGTAGTTATATTTGGACAAGATCCATATCATCAACCAGGCTTAGCAAACGGTCTTGCATTTGCTGTGAACAATGGAAACAAAATCCCTGGCTCTTTAAAAAATATTTATAAAGAAATCCAAGATGATATAGGAGATTGTATTTATAGTTCAGGCAATCTTGAGCAGTGGGCAGCTCAAGGTGTGCTTTTGTTAAATTCTTCATTGACCGTAAATAAATCTGAAGCTGGGTCTCATAAAAGTATTGGTTGGAATATTTTAATTGATTCTGTTATTGACCTTCTTAATATAAAAGGGGGAGTTATTTTTCTTTTGTGGGGCAGAGATGCTCAAGAAAAAGAAAAACTGATAAATAAAAATGTTAATCACATACTTAAATCATCTCATCCTTCTCCACTATCCTCATATAGGGGTTTTTTTGGGTGTAAACATTTTTCATTAACTAATGAACTGCTTATAAAAAATAAAAAGCAACCAATTTTATGGTAGTTCTAGATTATTACTGTGCTTGGGTTGTTTGAAGAAAACTCATCAAGAAAATCTCTTTTTATCGAGCTACTAAAAACATAAAAGTCTTTATATCTTAGAATTTCACCAATAACTTTAAAATTTTTATTTTCTTTAATCGCTTCTGGAGAAATTATTGTCACAAATTTTCTTCTATCAACACCAAGATATTTCATCCTGGCAATAATTTCTTGACCTCTGAAGCAGCCTTTATCAAAAGCAACCCTATTTTTATCATAATTTATCTCTAAGGGCCTGTACTTACCAATATCATCAAGGTTCAAATCAAGATTTAGTGCTAGTTTATTGGCAACAACCCAATCATTCATTAATAGAGATTGATTATTAACAAGAATTTCTTTTTCTAATGAGACTGAAAGTGAGAAAATATCATTTAAAATAAATGCTTTTTCATTTTTATCTGGTGTTATATGACCATGTACAAACCCATCTTCAATAGAGAAGGTAACACCAAAAAATTTTGCAAATGGACTTAACTCATCGATAAATGTATTTACAAGAGTTTCATCTATTAATATTTTGTAGTTCTTTGACTTATGAATAATAAATCCAGCCATCACCTCACCTTTTTGATTGCATATAGATGAGAGTTGGTACTCTTCATTGCCCAATAGCGTTACATCAGAAGTTATCTGTCCTTGAAGCAAATTCTCTACTTTATCAATATCACCATGAACAGAAATTATTTTCATAGCTTCTAAATATATTGAGCCAAATGATATTAATTTTTTTTGTATATCTATTTTCTTGTAAAATTGTTTAACAACATAATATTTTAACTAATGAATACAGAAATAAACAGAATCACATGGAAATGTAGACGAGGTATGCGAGAAATAGATTTATTGCTGAGAGAGTTCTCAAAAACCACATTAAACACACTTGATGAATATTCTATTGACACCTTTGATCAAGTTCTTGATTATGACGATCAAAAGCTTTTTGATTATATGTTTAAAAATGAAAGTCTAGGCAATGAAATTCACGAAGATTTCATTGATGAATATCTTAAAAAATTCCATAAGCAAGGAAACTTTTAATTATTTTGCTTGTCTGATATGAAAAGGAACTTAAATCGATGAAAAAAGATTCAACTATTGAAGATTCCTTGTTAATTAAGAAGGCCCAAGATGGGAATGAAGGAGCATTTAATTTTTTAATGACTAAATACTATCCGAGAGTATATGCATCCCTATATTCATTTACCAAGTCAAAAGAGGATTCAGAAGACCTTGCTCAGCAAACATTTATAAAAGTATGGCAACAAATTGCTACATTTAGAGGAGATAGCGCATTTTTTACATGGGTTTATAGAATTGCTATTAATCTAGCAAAAAATCATTTTGTTAGTTCCTCATATAAAAAAGATAAGATAAATGTTTCAACAAGTGACACTGATTTTGATATACCTTCTTATACGAATCCAGAACAGGACTTAATGCATTATGAGTCCTTAGATAAAATAAAAAGATATGTTGATAAATTGCCTGAACCACTAAAGACTGCCTTTACACTGAGAGAGTCCGAAGGCAAAAGTTATGAGGAAATATCTATAATTACTGAAACACCAATAGGAACTGTTAGATCAAGAATATTTAGAGCGCGAGAAAATATTCTTACATATATATCGGAGGATCTATTAGATGGATAACATAGAAGAAAAAATATCAGCTCTTTACGATGGAGAGCTTGGCGATACAGAAGTCGATGAAGTATTACTGATGATAGAGAATGATATTAATTTACAAAATAAATTATCTAAATATGCATTGATATCATCTGCCGTGAGGCAGCAAAAAAATAATGTTCAATCAATAACATCTAGCAGGAGAAGTAAAAAATTCAATTTTTGGGTTTCTAACTCAATTACTGCAGCTGCCACAGTGCTTATTACCTTTTTTGCCATCAACCAATTTGATTTAAATCGTATGGGAGAGGATTTATCTGCTAAAAATCAGATAAATATTGCTGTTAATAGCAAAGAAGCTAAAGACACAGCAAACAGAGCAGAAGAAAATCTTGTTGACCATGTTATGGAAGTAATTAACAATCAACCAAATGACAATATGACCTCATACAATGTTGATTTAAGAAATGTTGGCTATACAAGAACAAGTCCAAATAGCAGAACATATAATAAAGGTAATAAAAACTTTATATTACGTATTGAAAAAAATAATTTAGGTATTAAAAAGGTAAGGAATTGGCAGCATAAAGATAAAATGATATACGTTGTCCCAATGCAGGATGGTAAAGTTTTAACCTTATATGGGAATATTGATCAAAAATCAGCATTAGAAATAGCTAATTCGATAAATATCAAATAATCAAAAGACAACGAACATGAAAAACTATAAAAAATTATTAACTCTATTTATATGTAACATTCTTATATCTTCAAATTTATTTGCTGCATTGCCTGAAAATATTTCTGAACTTGTAGAAGATTCAGCCCCAGCAGTAGTAAATATCACAGCAAAAAAAGAAGTTTCACAAAGGCAATCATTTGGTTATGGGGGTATTCCAGATGAAATGCTTGAAAGGTTTGGCATACCTAGACAGTTTCGCGAAATGCCTCAACAAAAAAGAGAAGCTACATCATACGGCTCAGGCTTTATATTAAAAGACAACTATATATTAACTAATTATCATGTTGTTGAAGATGCAACTGAAGTTATTGTTTCATTATCAGATAGAAGAGAGCTTATTGCTGAAATTGTAGGCGTTGATCCGCTTTCCGATCTAGCTTTGTTAAAAGTTGAGGGAAAAAATTTGCCACAAGTAACTCCTGGCGATAGTGATAACTTAAAAGTCGGTGATTGGGTTGTGGCAATTGGGTCACCTTTTAGTTTTGATTTTTCAGTTACTGCGGGGATTGTTAGTGCCAAAGGTAGAAGTATTCAAAACAATAATATCGGAAATTATGTTCCTTTTTTACAAACAGATGTTGCGATTAATCCTGGTAATTCAGGTGGACCTTTGTTTGATTTAGATGGAAAAGTTGTTGGTATTAATTCTCAAATTTACTCAAGAAGTGGAGGGTATCAAGGTTTAGCTTTTGCAATTCCAATAAATGTAGCAATCGATGTTGCTGAACAAATTATTGAAAAAGGTAAGGTTTCAAGAGGATACCTTGGTGTAAGAATGAGTGAAGTTGATAGTGATCTAGCTGAAGCCCTGAGTATGAAGAAGCCATATGGAGCACTTATAAATGATGTCGAAGAAGGTGAGTCTGCAGATAATGCTGGATTACTTCCTGGTGATGTAATAATTGAGTTTGATAACAAAGAAATAAAGTTTAGTTCTGACTTGCCTCATGTTGTAGGTCAAATTCAACCTGAATCCAAGGCAAAAGGAAAAATAATTCGAGATGGCAAAGAAATTGAACTTAAATTTACTCTAGGTGAATTACCAGTTAATCAAGACTCATTCATACCAGCAAAATCTCAGGGATCAACTGATCCAATAGGAATAAAGGTAGCAGAGATTGATAGAGATAACCCCTCAATGACGAATTTACCTGATGGGGTAGTCGTATCAAGAGTTAATCCAGGATCGCCTGCATCAGGTAAGGTTATGAGAGGCGACTTGATAACAATGATTCAATACAAAGGCAGCAAATATGAAGTGTTTGATGTTGAATCTTATGAAGAAGCCATAGAAAACTTCTCTTCTGGCAATAAAATAGCTCTTCACCTTAATAGAAATGGAAATCGGATAATTAGATCGATTACGATTAATTAGAAGATAAAAAGTTCTTGATACTCCTATATTTGCAATATTGGCTGTAAAATAGCAGCACCTTATGAAAAATATTAGAAATTTCTCAGTCATTGCCCATATTGATCATGGTAAATCGACCTTATCTGATAGATTAATTGAATATTGCGGAGGACTGTCAGCTAGAGAAATGTCAGAACAGATTCTTGATTCAATGGATATTGAAAGAGAAAGAGGAATCACTATCAAGGCTCAAGCTGTAACCTTAGAATATAAAAAAGACGACATTAGTTATTTATTAAATTTTATTGATACTCCCGGACATGTAGATTTTTCATATGAAGTATCTAGATCATTATCGGCATGTGAAGGTGCATTACTTGTTGTAGATGGATCTCAAGGAGTTGAGGCACAAACATTAGCAAATTGTTATACAGCAGTTGATCAGGGGTTAGAAGTAGTTCCTGTTATTAACAAAATCGATTTACCTCAATCAGAGCCTGAGCGAGTTAAAAAAGAAATTGAAGATATGATTGGTATTAATGCAGTCTCAGCACCTCTTGTGAGTGCAAAAACTGGAGTAGGAATTGAGGATTTACTAGATATGCTTGTTACAGATATTCCCTCACCAGATGGAAGCTTAACTGAACCATTGCAAGCATTAATTGTTGATTCATGGTTTGATTCTTATTTAGGCGTTGTGTCACTAATAAGAATAAAAAATGGTTCAATTAAGACTGGTCAAAAATTTAAAATTCATTCAACAGGACAATCTCATAATGTAGATGAATTAGGAATATTTTCACCTAAAAAGATTAAAAAAGATTTTTTATCTGCTGGTGAAGTGGGTTATTTGGTTGCTGGTATAAAAAATATTAAAGGTGCTCCCGTTGGCGATACTATTCTTGAGGCAGGCGATGAAATTACTCAACCTCTACCCGGTTTTAAAAAGGTAAATCCAAAGGTTTTTGCATCAATGTTCACTGTTAATTCTGATGATTATGAAAGGTTCAGAGATGCTCTTTCTAAACTAATATTAAATGACTCATCTCTTATTTATGAACCAGAAGTTTCAGATGCTCTTGGATTTGGATTTAGATGTGGCTTTCTTGGAACTCTTCATATGGAAGTTATAAGAGAAAGGCTAGAAAGAGAATATGATCTAGATCTTATATCTACTGCTCCATCTGTTGAATATGAAGTATTAAAAACAGATGGTGAAGTTATAAAAATTGACAACCCATCTCAACTACCTCTTCCAAATGATATTGAGGAGATTAGAGAACCAATTGTTAGTACCACTATCTTGACTCCCAATGAATATGTTGGGAATGTTATTACTCTTTGCACTGGGAAAAGAGGCGTACAAAAAGATATGACTTATTTTGGAAATCAAGTTTCTATTGTTTTTGAAATGCCTTTATCATCAGTAATAGTCGACTTCTTTGATCAAATAAAATCTTCTACCAAGGGTTTTGCATCAATTGAATACTCTTTGATTGGATTTTTTAAGTCAGATTTAACCAAAATAGACATATTAATTAATAATCAAAAAATAGATGCTTTATCTATGATTGTTCATAAATCTTTTTCAACTCAAAAAGCTAGAGAGATTGCTGCAAATCTTCAAAAGCTTATACCGAGACAAATGTTTGATGTGCCAATTCAAGTAGCTCTTGGCTCTAAAATTATTTCAAGAGAGACTGTTAAAGCATTAAGAAAAAATGTTACAGCTAAATGTTATGGTGGCGACATTACTAGGAAAAAGAAACTACTTGAAAAACAAAAAGATGGAAAGAAAAAAATGAAGCAATTCGGTAAAGTATCAATACCACAAGATGCCTTCTTAAATTATTTTAAATCTGGAGAATAACGTGTTATCAGACCCAATTTTTATAATTTCAATGATTGGAATGGTTGCTGTGCTTGTTGCATGGATTATTAGCGAGATAAAAGAAAGCTATAAAGATAATTTTGTAGCAAATAACTCATCTTTGCTGTCAACAATTTTTGGATTAATGATGCTTTATAGCATCTTTATCAATGCGGGTGATTTAAGTATTGTTCTTTTAGTAGGCTCAGTTATTTCTCTTTTAGTGCTTTTGGTTGGCTTGTTTCTTAAAAATAATGAAATTATTTCGTCTTCGAGAGGATATTTTATTCCTATTTTTCTTATATTTATATTGAGAACTTTTATTTATGAGCCATACCAAATTCCGTCTGGATCAATGATGCCTGGCCTAAAAGTAGGAGATTTTTTACTAGTTGATAAAAACTCTTATGGATATAAAATTAATAGAATAGGCAACCCACTATCTCAAAGTGACCCTCAATATGGTGATGTTGTTGTGTTTGTTCCTCAACATAATCCAGTACCTTATGTAAAAAGACTAATTGGTATGCCTGGTGACAAAATTAGAATTATTAATAAACAAGTTTATGTCAATGGCAATCCAATTAAGAGAACATTTTACAAAACAAAAGAAGAGCAAATTACTAAAAGATATAGAGATCTATCAGGAAAAATTACATCTAAAGAATCTAATGTAATTATTGATTATTATTACGAAGAACATGGAAATAGGAAGTTTTTAACCAGAAATATTCGTGGTGAAAACATTCAGTACCCATCTGAATGGACTGTACCTAGCGGGAATTATTTTGTGATGGGAGATAACAGAGATAATTCAAACGATAGTACAAAAGATGTTGGTTTTGTTCCAAGAGAAAATTTCTTTGGGGAAGCTAGTTATCTTTTTATGACTTGGGAGTGTTGGACATGTCTTCCATATTTCTCAAGAGTTGGCACAATTAATTAATGTCTTATAAAGATCTTCAAAATCGATTGGGTTATACATTCCAAGATGAAGCACTAATCGAACTTGCTTTAACACATAAAAGTTTTAGTAATACTTTAAACAATGAAAGACTTGAATTTTTAGGAGATTCAATTCTTAATTCCATTATTTCAGAATATCTTTTCATTAGATTTAATACTCAAAAAGAGGGCCTGTTAACAAGAATGAGAGCTTATCTTGTTAAAGCTGAAACCTTAACAATTAAAGCAGAAGAACTATCTTTAGAAAAAGTTGTGAAACTATCTAAGGGTACTGCAAATTTATCCAAGGAACGAAAAAATTCAATCTTAGAAGGCGCATTTGAAGCAGTTATAGGAGCAATCTTTATCGATGGTGGTTGGGAGGCCGCTAAAGACATTACTTTAAAAGCTTTTAATAAAAATTTAGCAGCATTATCTGAAGATATGACTTTTAAGGATGCGAAAACAGAATTGCAGGAATTATTTCAATCTCTAAAAAGTGATTTACCAAAATATATTGTTGAAGACATTGCTAAGGGTAAATTTTCATGTAGAGTCAAGCACAAAGATATGGTGTTTGAATCTTTCGGTACATCAAAAAGAATAGCTGAAACAAATGTTGCGATGAAACTTTTAGCGTACATAAAACATAATGATGTCTAAAAGCTACTGCGGATATATCTCCATCATTGGAAAACCCAATGTAGGAAAGTCAACAATTCTTAATCACATATTAGGAAAAAAAATATCGATTACGTCAAGAAAATCGCAAACTACTAGAAATAATATTTTGGGAATTAAGACCGAAGGCAATAAACAGATGATATATGCAGACACACCAGGCATCCATATTAAATCACCTAAGGTTATGAATAAGGTGTTAAACCGCTCTGCCGAAAGTTTAATGGAAGATTCAGATATTATTCTTTTTGTTATTCAGAGATTAACGCTTGATGAACAAGATTTATCAGTACTTAAAAAACTTAAACAAATTGATACAAAAGTTATATGTGTTGTAAACAAAGTTGATCAGGTTACAGATAAAAATAAATTACTACCACTTATTGATAGGCTTTTAAATGAATATAATTTTTTAGACATTATACCAATATCAGCGATTAATAATGACGGCATAAATGAATTAGAAAATCTAATAAAAAAATATCTTCCAGAAAACGAACATTTATATGATAAAAACTCAGCATCTAGCTCGCATAAAGATATGTTTATGATTTCTGAACTTATCCGAGAAAAAATTATTAGAATGCTTGGCGATGAGTTACCGCACGACACATTTGTTCAAGTTGAATTGTTTGAAGATGAGGGAACCTTAATTAAAATTCATGCAGTAATTTTTGTTGCGAGAAATAGTCAAAAGCAGATAGTTATTGGAAAAGATGGAAATACATTGAAGAAAATCGGAAAACAGGCCAGGATTGAGATAGAAAAGTACTTTAATAAAAAAGTTTTTTTAAAAACATGGGTAAAGGTTAAAAAAAATTGGAATACAAATTCTGATTATCTTCAAAGCTTAGGGGTTGGTGGAAGCTATGACTAATAGCGACTGGGATGAATGTTTTCTTTTACATCATAGACCGCACGGAGAGACGAGTTTAATTGTAGACCTATTCACAAAAAAAAATGGAAAAATGTCAATCATTGCTAAAGGAGCTAAGAAACCTAAGTCCAAATTTTTTGGATATTTAGCTCCCTTTACTAAATTAAAGATTACGTATACCGGCAGATCAGAGTTGAAGATATTAACAAATATAGATAGAGACTTTTCTGAGTCAACTAACGCTCTTTCTAAAACAAGCTATAGTCTTCTTTATATTAATGAGTTACTAATAAGGCTTCTTCCAAAGGATGCAGTCCATGAAGATTTGTTTTTGTTATATGAAAACTTTTTATCAGCAATTCGTTCAGAGAAAAATATTGAAATATCTTTAAGAAGTTTTGAATTGGATATGCTTGAAATGCTTGGCTATGGATTAGATTTTGAAAATGAAATAGACTTGAACCAACCTATTGATATAAATAAGAACTACTCATTTATTCCGCAAAGAGGTTTTAGAGAGTCAAATAATTCTAGTTTTTCAGGAAAAGATATTATAAATATTCGCATGAGAAACTTTTCAGAAGTGTCAAAAAAACACCTAAAGCATATTACTCAAGAATCTATACATTTTTGTTTAGATGGAAGAAATTTATCTAGTCGAGAAATCTTTAGGAGAATTAAATAGTGATTTATGGTTTAGGAACAGACATAGTAAAAATCGCAAGAATTCAAGAGATGAAATCTTTATCTGTATTTGCAGAGAAAATACTTTCATCTAAAGAGATGAAAATAGCCTCCTCATTTAATGAGAAAAGATTAATTAAATTTTTGGCAAAGCAATTTGCAGGAAAGGAGGCAGTCTCAAAAGCTTTTGGAACTGGAATAAGAAAACCAATTTTATTTAAGGACATTGAAATCTTAAGGGATGAAAATGGTAAGCCATTATTAAATCCACTAGGTGAAGTAAAAAAAACTATGATTAACTTGGGTATATCAAAGTCTCATGTTAGTCTTGCAGACGAAAATGATTACGCTATAGCATTTGCTATATTAGAGTTATGAAAAATATTATTTTGTTAGGCCCTCCGGGTGCAGGAAAGGGTACACAAGCTGAATTAATTTGTGAACTATGCAATATTCCTAAAATTAGTACCGGCGACATGCTTCGAGAAGCTGTTGCCTCAGGTAGTGATTTTGGAAAAAAAGTTTCAAATATTCTTGATACAGGTGGCCTGGTCTCAGATGAAATAATAGGCGAGCTTATTAAAAATCGATTAACACAATCTGATTGTATTAATGGTTCTTTATTTGATGGAGTCCCAAGGACTTTGGGTCAAGCAGCTGAGCTAAAGAATATGGGAATTAACTTTACACATGTTATTGAGATTCAGGTAGATGATGAAGTTATTGTTAAAAGAATGTCTGGTAGGAGAGTTCATCCAGGGTCAGGTAAAAACTATCATATTGACTACAATCCTCCACAAATAGAGGGTAAAGATGATGAAACAGGAGAACCTTTAATCCAAAGAGAGGATGATATACCAGAAACTGTTCTTAAAAGATTGGCCGTATATCATGATCAAACAAAACCTTTATCAGATTTTTATTCAAATCAAGTTCTTGAGAGTAATTTAAAATATATTACAGTTGATGGATCAAAGTCTGTAGATGATGTTTTTAATTTGATATCTAGTCAAATATAAACTTGATGAATGTTATAGCTATACAAAGTTCTGGAAATCAAACTTCTCTATGTGCAATCATCAAAGATGACGTCGTCCAGTATTCACTTAAACATGAAAGAAAAGAAAGACCAAATTGGTCAGAAATGCTTTCATTTATAGGGCTTGATTCTTTTTTTACGCTTGAGGAGATTGATATTTTTGCATATGCAAATAATTCAAACTCATATACAGCTACAAGAAGTGTTGCAGCTTATTTGAAAGGAATTACTTCCGCTATTAGCAAACCTCTAATTGTTATCGACTCAGATGACGTTGATAACTTAGATTCTGATGCGGTAGCTAAAAAAGCTTTAGAGATGTATCTAAATTCAAAAAATAACTCATTTAAACCAGATACTGCAAATCCTATTTATTCATTAATACCCCAATACAAAAAAGTAAATGAATGAAGTTCTTCTAAGCTTTCTTTTAGGTTTAATTCAAGGGTTAACAGAATTCTTACCAATATCAAGCTCGGCACATTTATTATTTCCAACTTTATTATTTGGAACAGATGATCTTGGATTGGCATTTGATATAGCTGTTCATGCAGGGACACTGCTTGCTGTAATATATTTTTTTAGAACTGAGATTAAGCTTATGATTAAGTCTTTAATTTCTAAAAATAATAATAATGACAGCAGAAAAGTTGCATATTTATTAATAATTGCAACTTTTCCAATTGTCATGGCAGGCCTGCTTGGAACAGATTTTATAAAATTAAATAGAAATAGTATTGCTAGTATTGCATACATGAATCTTTTATTTGCTGGCTTTTTGCTTTTTGCATATAAATATAGCTCATCATCTAAAAGCTTAATTGAGCTAACAATTGCTGGAGCTATTTTTATAGGTGTGTTTCAGGTTTTTGCTTTATTTCCAGGAGCATCAAGATCAGGGACGGCGATGACAGCTGCATTATTAATTGGATTAAATTTAAAAGAGTCATCAAAATTTGCTTTTTTATTGGCAATACCAACTATTTTTGGCGCACTAGTTTTTTTAATTGGGGATTTGGTTCTATATGAAACTCAGCTTAATATTATCTCTTTAGTTGTTGGTTTTTTAACCTCAAGTATTGTCGCTTTTCTGACTATAAAATATTTTCTAATTTTTGTTGAAAAAATTGGCATGTATCCATTTGTAATTTATAGGGTTTTATTAGGAGTTCTGTTACTAGTTCTAATATGAATTTACCAATTTACATTGATAACAAAATCTATGTAGATTATTTACTTAATGTTTTAGGCGTTCCTGAGGCAAATATAGTAAATAAATATCCAGAACAGCTATCATTTTTTATATACAAAGAAAACGGATTACATTTTGTTATTAACTCATCACAAAAAAAATTAATTCATATAGATTTTTTAAAAGGGCAAATGGGGTGGAGACTGAAAAGAACAGATCATGAAACACTTTTAAAGAAAGTATTAGGTAAAAAAAAAGATAATTTAACAATACTTGATGGAACTGCAGGCTTTTTATCAGATACCCTAATTTTTCTGGCATTAGGTCACAAAGTAATTGCTTGTGAGCAAAGCAGTATTTTATTTATGTTATTAAATGATGCTATTAATAGAGCAAGAGAGGAATTAATTTTTTTAAAAAACTTAGACTTAGTTTATGGAAATGCTGTCGATATATACAAAAATAAGAGAAATATTGATCTGATTTATCTAGACCCAATGTATCCTGATAGCAAGAAAAATACTGCTAGATCAGGTAGTATGAATGATATAAAAAGTATTCTTGAATTCGAGGCAATCAAAAATATAGAAGATCAAATATTTTTTGATTTTAAAAAACAAGAATTTAAAAAAATTGTCTTAAAAAGACCAGTTAAATCAAAGATAATAGATACTAACTTAAACTACCAAGTTAAAGGTAAGTCAACAAGATTTGATGTATATATATAAGGAGATGAAATGAACCCTTTTACAATGATGAAAGATGCTAAAAATATGGAAAAGATGATGAAGCCAGCGCTAGAAAAATTTTTGAAGGAAGCGGGCTTTGTTAAAAAAGACGAAATCGAACCTTTAAAAAGAAGAATTACTGAATTAGAGTCTGAGGTATCTAAATTAAAAAGCTAAAAGAAGAACATATTTCTAGGATCATCGAAATGGCATGGGAGGATAGAACTCCTTTTGATGCTATCGAGGCTACTTTTGGTCTCAATCAGAATCAGGTTGAAGATTTGATGAGAAAAAATCTAAAAAAGGGGAGTTATACTCTCTGGAGAAAGAGGGCAAGAGGAAGAAAAACTAAACACTTGGGTTTAAGAGATTTTGAAGTTGGAAGACATCATTCATATGACCAAAACAAACTTAAAAGCTAACTATATTAGAATTGAAAATCTTTATAAATCTATGTTTTCAGAGGTTAAGCACACATCTATTGATTTAAGAGATGATAAGATAGAAATTATGCATCTGGATGAAAAAAATCAAGATCCAGCCATCATAGAGCTTTCTGAAACTAAAATTGGCTATGTTGTTAGCTATTGGGATGGCTATTCTTTATCAGAAACTGAAGAATCCGATGACATATTGAAGGCCTTAAAGATATTTAAAAGATACGCAAAAAAAATGGCCAAAAATCTTAAAAAGTTTTCTGGCCATGTATAATTTCAACTAATTTATTTAGTAACCACTATCTGAGTCGTTGGTTCCAGATGAGCCTACATAATGTGACTTAGGCTTGAACAACTCATCGTTAGAAGCATTTTCTGATCCATGATAGCCCTGATCATTAGGCATATAAAATGTGAGGTTTGGATATTCGTAGAAAGTATGCTCGTGATCAGAGCTGTCTTGCCTAGTTAAATAAACTTTATAAGTGAAGCCTGATGCACCTTTAAAGGGACCAGTTGCAACAGTACCTTTAACCTGAAGAGCTCCTGATGCATTAGTTACATCAAGATTGGCAACGTTGTAGTTATCAACTTTCACAATTTTACCATTTGTGTACATCCCGGCATGAAAATCACAATATGGATAAATTTCATCAGGCGTATTTGCTGAAACTGTTAATGTTAAAGTATCTTTATCCCAGCCTTCATTAGTTCCAATTTGCGCACTGTCGTCTCTATCATCAACTTCAGTAGATAGAAGGAAGGGGTGATTCGAAGTAACTGAACTGGCTGCATCAAATTTAATAATATCACCTTCTTTGACATATATTATAAAATCTGTTGTTTTAGGATTTATTTGATCGACAAGGTAGTTTGAACTACCTTCATTTGAAAGTGAGTAAGTTGTTGTTCTTAAATGTTCCTCATTATCTACTATTAAACCTCCATCCCATGATGTATTTTCAGCAATCCAACTATTAGTATTAAAAATTAATTTGTCTATTTCAGTGGCATCTGCAGTACCGTCAACAACTGACTCCATTAAATCTTCTAACTCCTTAACGCCTACCGCTACAAATGATGAATGTGTATTAGATGTATCAGCATAAATTTTTTGTAAAAAGGATGATATACCTGCTGAAAGATCAACCAATTGATCACTCGTTGGATTAAAATCCGCATCTAAATTTGCAAGCATATCTTTTATGAAGGTGGTATCTGCAAGTGATGTTTCATCTCCAGATCTGTTATAAATATTATCAGCAGCAATCCAAAAAGGCTGCTTATCTTCATATGTGTGAATTTCTTTTAAAACTTCACCAAGAACAACCATCTGTGAATATACTACTGCCACTTTGTTATTAGTTTCTATGTTTAGATTATCAAAAGGATCATCAAATCTAATCATAAAGTCTGAATTTATTCCTAGTTTGGATTTGAAAACTTCATATTCAGTGTTGTTATCGTAAACAAGCATCATTGTGCTCATTGGCGAGATAATAAAATTTTGATCTGTAGTAGGCTGACCTATTGCAAGACCCTCATCTGTCAATATCTCCCAATTGGTATTAGGATCAAAACCACCTTCAGTTTTAATAAATCCAGAAGGGTTACCATCTACAACTAGCTGAAAGGTACCATCTTGAGCAGATGTTGTATTAAACTGAGCTTCGCTACAAACATCAGATATACTTTCAACAAAACATACTGAAGCTGATTGTATAGGACCCGAGGCAACTATCTTACCGTCAAAATTTTCAGAACTTGTATCATCCGAGGTGTCATTTGTAACATTTATATTGAACATCATATTATCAGTTGCGGTCCCATCACTTACTGTAGCGATGATTGAGTAAACATTATCGGTATTTTCGTCAGAAGGAGCTTCATAATCTGGTGCAGTTATGAAAGCTACAATTCCAGATGTTTCTCCAATGGTAAATAAACTTGAATCAGTTCCTGAAATTGAAAAGGTGAGTGCATCACCATCAGCATCAGATGCAGTTACTGTAAATGCTGATGTTTGATTTTCTTGCACGCTAATATTCGCACTCGCATTTGTTATTTCAGGTGAATAATTGTCAGTACCATATCCTGGATTGGAGGAGTTGTATGAACTTCCACCGCCGCCACCACCACCGCATGATGTTATTGCGAAGAAAGTTATTAATAAGATCGTGTAATTTTTATCTGCCATAATTTATACCCATGTTTTAAAAAACCCGGGCGTGCTTAGATTAACGTTTAATAGATGCCTCGAAAAAACAAATTCTAAGCCAAAGCAGGTTTGTATTGCTCGATATTAATTTTTTTTGGAGAGGAGATAGTATCAATATTCTAATAGGGGAGAACATAGATCTATAAAAATGTAATATTCAAGCAATACTTGTAGCGAATACTATTTTAACTGCTCAATATTTGTCAAATTTTTTATAATTGTTGATTTTATAGGATATATTCAGGTATATATTTGTAGTCTTGCTACAAAATAAAAAAAAATTATTTACCTCTAATGTGTCCATTTCCATTAACTAAGTATTTAAAACTAGTTAATTGATCTACACCGACAGGACCTCTTGCATGAAATTTTCCTGTAGCTATTCCTATCTCACCACCCAAACCAAATTCACCACCATCTGCAAATTGTGTAGATGTATTATGCATAACTATTGCGCTATCTATATCTTTTTGAAATCTCACTGCACGATTAAGGTCTTCAGTAAGAATTGATTCTGTATGACCTGACGAATAGCAGTCAATATGCTCAATAGCTTGAGCAAAATTATCTACTATTTTTATGCTAACTATTGGTAACAAATATTCTGTAGACCAATCTTGATCTTTTGCTTCAATAATATTCTCATTAAACATTTGTGTTTTAACACAACCCCTAATTTCACACGCTTGAGCTTTAAGAGCATTAATAAGCTTAGGCATAAATTCATTAGCTATCTCATCATGCACTAAGATCGTTTCTACAGCACCACATATACCAGGTCTTCTCATTTTTGCATTTATACAAACATCAACTGACCTATCTAGATGGGCTGTTTTATCAACAAAAATATGACATATGCCCTCAAGATGGGCAAATACAGGTACTCTTGCCTCTTCTTCAACCATAGCCACCAGACTTTTGCCACCTCTTGGAACAATAACATCAATTGATTGATTTATTCCATGCAGCATTTTTCTTACAATTTCTCTGTCTGTATTTTTAATGATTTGAATCGTATTTTCATCAATATTTGCTTCTTTAAGACCTTTGACCAATGATTTATGAATTGCTAAGCAAGAATTAATACTATCTGAACCACCCCTTAATATCGATGCATTTCCGGCTTTCAATGATAAAGCACCAGCATCAGCAGTTACATTAGGCCTGCTTTCATAAATAATACCAATTACACCTAAAGGTGTTGATACTCTGGATATTTGTAATCCATTTGGCCTTTGCCAAGAATCTAAAATTTTTCCAACAGGGTCTTTAAAAGACTCTATTTCATTTAGAGTATTAGATATAGCAGTTATTCTTTCCTCATTTAATTCCAAACGATCAATAAATGACTCTGAAAGGTTTTTTGTTTTACTATTTTCAATGTCTAATTTATTTGCATCTAATATGTCTTTTTTATCAGCAAGGATATTTTTAGCCATTGCTGTAAGAGCATAATTTTTTTGCTCACTTGACTCTTTGGCAAGACTACTTGCTGCTTTTTTTGCATTGGCGCCAATTTTTTCAATATTCATATTTTCAACCATCATGATTTGATTATAAATTTCGTTGATTTTGTTTTTTTATTACTAAGGCTTTTTATGGGGCTTTCCTTCAAACCAGAGGTAATAATAACTGAGCATTTAAATTTCATACATATTTCTGCAGCTTTAATTTTAGAAATCATTCCACCTTTACCAAGCTTTGAAGCAGCACCCGCCATATCTTTTATTTTTTTATTAATTGACCTAACTTCCAAAACTAAATCATCGTTCTTATTATTTTTTGGTGGCTCTTTATATAAACCATCTACGTTGGATAGTAAGATTAAATGATCTGCCTGAACTAATTTTGCAATTTCATCAGTAGAAGTTGTATCGTTCTCATTGA
>CACLXS010000007.1 GCA_902610905.1 uncultured SAR86 cluster bacterium | reverse complement strand
CCGGCAATATTGGTGGAGTTGCTTTAGCTATATGGACCGGAGGTCCTGCAGCTATTTTTTGGATGTGGATTACAGCAATATTTGGAATGACTACTAAATTTGTCGAAGTTACTTTGGGCCACAAATATAGAACTACATTAGAAGATGGATCTATATCTGGTGGACCAATGTACTACATTGAACATGCACTTAATATGAAGTGGGTTGCTATTTTGTTTGCATTTTTAATGATGATTACTGCTATAGGCTCAGGAAATATGCCTCAAATCAATAACATAGCATTAGTTATGAATACAGAATTTTCAGTTCCAAAATTATTTACTGGTTTATTTTTAGGTGCATTGCTTTGGATAATAATAATTGGCGGCATTAAAAGAATTGCATCTGTAGCAAGCAAAATCATACCGATAATGGGCTTAATCTATTTTGGAGGCGCTTTAATAGTACTTGCTGAAAATTATAATAATATCCTTCCTTCATTCAATGCAATATTTGCTCAGGTTTTTACTGGGTCTGCAGCAGTTGGTGGTTTTTTAGGCGCTAGTTTTGCTATGAGTTTGAAATATGGTGTTGCAAGAGGATTGTATTCCAATGAAGCAGGTCAAGGCTCGTCTCCAATCGCACATGCTTCATCTAAAAATAAATCCATTGATCAGGGAGTTATATCAATCTTAGAACCATTTATTGATACTATTGTAGTTTGCACTGTTACTGCATTAGTTATCTTATCAAGTGGAGTTTGGACACAAAAATTTGATACCAATTTTTCTAAGACAGACATGATTATTCTTGAGGGTATATACAGTGATGAAAAAAATAGCGATGGATCTTTTATTTATCCAGATGATATAGATGAATTAACTAATTACGTTCAGTCAATTGATTCTGACGTTAATGAATTTTCAGGTATTGTAAATGTAGTTGACGGTAAGCTAATAACAGAGAATATTACAGTACTTCATTCAAGATCTATAGCTGAAAATATATTGGTTAAAGTAAATGGTAGCAATAATCCATATAATGGAGAACTTAATGTCCTCAACGGAAAAGTTTCTGAGTCTGCTAAGTTTGAGGGTAAGTCTTTAGTCAGCTCCGCCGAATTAACTGCAAAAGCATTTTCTCAAGGTTTATTTGGTTCTTTTGGAGGAAAATTAGTAGCAATAGCATTGCTTTTATTTGCTTTTTCAACAGCTATTACATGGTGTTATTACGGTGATAGATCAACTGCATATATTTTTGGTGAAAGGGGTGTTATTTGGTATAGAAATTTATATGTTTTGTGTTTTGTTCTTGCAGCTGTTATTGACACCACAATTGTTTGGAATATTGCATATGTTGTAGTAGCATTGGTTTCAATTCCTAATTTAATAGCTCTTTTTGTTTTAAGAAAAGAAATGAAAAATTTAACTAAAGAATTCTCAACAAATAATTTTTAGTTTATTTATATATCATAGTAATAACAAAAACATATGCCAAAAATTTTTTTAGTATTTATAGTTTTTTTTATATCTTCTTGTGGCGGCGGTGCAGGCTCAGTTACTACGAATAATAGCAGCTCTTTCGTAAATCCTGTTATTAATAATTTTTCTTCTGATAAATATAATCTTACTGCAAATCAATCCTTCAACATTAGCTGGTCAGCCAGTGCAAATTCATGTTCTGCATCTGGTGATTGGACAGGAGAAAAAGAAACTTCTGGTAATGAAACTCTTTCATTCTCCACTAATGGAACATATGTATTAATCCTTAATTGTTTTGGTGGAGAAGGAACAATAATTGCACGAACTAGTATATCTATATATGTTTCTGATGATGGTGCATACGAATCTTTTTGTAAAACACCATTAAATGACTCAAATGAATACTGGCTAGAAGAGTTTAATAATCCTAGATTAGATTCAGATGTATTTAGTTATCAAATAGGTAATGGTTTTTTTTCTGGTGGACAATGGATTAGTGGTTGGGGAAACAATGAGCCTCAATATTATACAGGACCAGGTTCAGGAGATTATGGTGAATATGCAAAGAACTATAATGAAGAAAATAATACTACTGAGAACTTATTTATTGAAGACGGATATTTAAAAATTCAACCAATATATAATGAAAATAGTCCATTTATAGACCCATATAATGGCTCTACTCTGTGGCAGCATACATCGGGAAAATTGATAACATCTGATAAAAAGATTTTTCAACTTCCTGCAAAAATTACAGTATGTTTTAAAGTTCCTGACGGAACAGGTTTTTGGCCTGCTATATGGATGCTTCCACAAGGCTTTATGAATAATAATAAAGTATGGCCTGATGATGGAGAGATAGATCTAATGGAAGCTAGAGGAAGGTTGTCTCAGGTTGTTGGTTCTGCGATGCATTTCAAAGCAAATTGGGGCAGTCATACTTTTATTTCCTCTGATGCAAATGTTTCTATGGCTGAAAATTTTCAAGATACTTTCCATTCAATTACTTTTGAATGGACTGAAAATTCTATAAAGATGTATTTGGACAACGAAGAAACACCTTTTTTTGATGAAAATTCAGATGCAGGCCCTCTAGTAAATGCATATTATCCATTCAATGAACCATTTTATTTAATCTTAAATGTTGCCTCAGGTGGTAACTTTGATAGTTCTTTTCAAACAGATACTAATTCATTTTGTCATAATGCTGATTGTTCTAATCTAGCATTGCCCGATAGAGGAAGGTTTTTAATTGATTATATTGAATATAAATCTATTGATTAATTCTTCTTTTTTTTAATTCAGCCATAACATCTTTTAATGAATAGTTTTGAGATTTAAGAAGTACTAAAAGGTGAAATAGTAAATCAGCCGATTCATCAATAACTCTTCCATCATCCGTTACAGCCGCTATAGAGGTTTCACCAGCTTCTTCAGTTAATTTTTTTGCTATTTCCTTAATACCCTTTTTTAACAAGGATGATACATAAGAATTATTTGCATTCTCAACTTTTCTTTTATCAATGGTATTTTCGAGTTCAGTGATTATTGAGAATATATTTTTAGACTCTGTTTTAAAACAAGAATAATTTTCTAAATGACATGTTGGGCCTAACGGGCTTGCTTTAATCAACAAAGTATCATTATCACAATCTATTTCAATTGATTGCATGATTAATTTATTGCCAGAAGTTTCGCCTTTAGTCCATACTTTTTGTCTAGATCTACTGAAAAAAGTTACCTCCTTTGAACTTAAAGTAAGATCAAGAGATTCTTTATTCATATAACCAAGCATCAAAACATTAAATGATATTGAGTCTTGGATTATTGTAGGTATCAGACATTTATCATCCCATTTTATATTTGTAGTATCCATTATTTTATAGCCTTATATTTATTGATTGATTAAGTAAAAATTCTTTAAGCTCTTTAATATCAACTAAATTTTTGTGAAATACACTTGCAGCAAGTGCACCACTTGAGCTGGTGTCAGTTAAAACATCTTGAAAATCTTGCATACAACCTGCACCCCCGGATGCAATTAATGGCACATCACAATTTTTTAACATCTCATTTAATTGAACAATATCATATCCATTTCGAACGCCATCTTGATTCATACAATTTAAAACAACTTCACCAGCGCCCAAGCTTTGAACTTTATCAATCCATTCTTTAGTTTCAATTTGAGTATTTTTGATTGTATTTTCATCACCGGTTTTTGAATAAACGATATATTTATTATTTTCAATCATTGAATCAATTCCAATTACAACACACTGACTGCCAAATTCATTTGCAAGTTCTTTTATTAGATCAGGATTCTCAAGGGCTGGTGTATTAATAGAAACTTTATCAGCCCCATTATTTAATATCTGCCTTGCATCACTTATACTTTTAATACCCCCAGCTACACAAAAAGGTATATTTATCATTTCAGCTATAATTTTTACCCAATCTTTTGAAACAATTCCATCATATGTGCTAGCAGCAATATCATAAAAAACTAATTCATCGGCTCCTTCATAATTATATTTTTTTGCTAATTCAACAATTGAACCAACAACCTCATGATCCTTAAACTTAATACCTTTGACCACTTGACCATTTTTTACATCGAGACATGGAATTATTCTTTTAGTTAACATTCTTTAAATCCTGAAGAGAAATTTTATTTTCATATATAGCTTTACCAACAACACATTCATTACAATGAATTGATCGTAAATTATTTATATCATCTAGAGATCCAATTCCGCCTGATGCTATGAGATTGATATTCTTATTAGCTAAGAGGTTTTTATATATATTTAAATTAGGCCCTTTAAGTGTTCCATCAACTGAGATATCTGTAGCTAATATATTTTTTATCCATTTATTATTATTTATGTAATCATACAAATTGATATCTGTACTTTTTGTCCAACCGTGAATTGAAAGAAGAGGGGTATCATTACCCAGATTAAAATCTAATCCAAATATTATTTTATTAACATCTATATAGTTCTTAAGCTGATTTCTAAATGCATCATTGGTAATAGCTGCTGTGCCAACAATAATTTTTCTTATATTATTAGATAATAACTGAGTAGCTTTTTCTATTGTCCTTATACCACCGCCAACTTGAATCTCAATATTTTCGATACAAGAAATATTTTGAATAATTTCAAGATTTTCATCTCCACCAGTTTTAGCAGCATTTAGATCAACAATATGAATATTTTTAAATCCTGCATTCTTAAAAATTTTTACTTGTTCTATTGGATTTTCGTTATATACGGTTACATCTGCATAATTGCCTTTTAATAATCTTACACATTTTCCGTTTAATATATCTATTGCGGGTATTATGTTCATATTAATTTAATAAAATAAGTTAAAAATCTTTCACCTGCTTTGGATGATTTTTCAGGATGAAATTGACACCCTAAAATATTATCTTTTTTTATAATAGATGAAAATTTATTGCCATATGAGCTATAACCAATTGTAAATTTAGAATCTTTATTAAAGTAGCTATTAGCAAAATAATAGTACCCATTAAGATTTTTATCAGCATCACACTCAACTTTGTTCCAACCCATTTGTGGAACATTAACCCCATCATTTACATTAAATTTTTCTATATTTCCATCAATGATTCCTAGGCATCTTGTTTGATTTTCTTCTGAATAATCAAACAATATTTGCATACCTATACATATGCCTAGAATTGGTTTATTTGTGCATTTAATAAAATTTATTAAATCTCTTTTTCTTAGAGTATTCATAACTACATCAGCTGATCCAACTCCTGGAAGAACATATGCATTCATTTCCGATAGCTCATTTAAAGAATTTGAAATAATTGCATTAATACCCAATCTCTTAAAAGAATAATAAATTGAATTAAGATTAGCGCCACCGCAGTCTATAATTCCAATATTCATAGAAGTCCTTTTGTTGATGCAACATCTAACTTTGTTTTAGTGAGTGCTTTTTTTAAGGCTCTTGTAAAACTTTTAAATGTAGCTTCGACGATGTGATGAGTATTAGTTCCTTTTGTATTAATATGACAAGTAAAATTGACTGCATTAATAAATGATATAAAAAAATGTTCGAACATTTCAGTTGGAAAATCACCTACATATTCTCTTAAATCAGATGTTTTCATTTTTAACAATGTTCTTGAAGCCATATCAATAGTAACTGTTGATATAGTCTCATCCATAACCAATGTTTCTATGGATGAATATCTTTCAATAGTATTTCTATCTCCAATGGCAGCTTTAAATGCTTCACCTAAAGCAATTGCAACATCTTCAATGGTGTGATGTTGATCTATTTGAAGATCACCCAAACAATTAATTGTTATATCAAACCCACCATGTTTAGCAAATTGTTCAAGCATATGATCAAAAAACTTCAGACCAGTATCTATATTATAGTTTCCAGAACCATCTATATTTAAATTTATAAAAATAATTGTTTCATTAGTAGTTCTTTTAACAAATGATGTTCTAGATTGGTTATCTAAATCATTAAGTGCATAACTTTCCCTTATTAAAACAGCTTTTTTGTGAGCATCAAGACTTTCAGCCTCTGCCAAGGTTTTAACAGTGGGTGCTAAGTTTATAAAGCCATCAGGAGAGGCAGTCTGAAACGTAATACTTTTACCAAAATCTTTTACTGATAGACCTGAGTATGTTTTAGCAGTTCTACCAGTTGGCAATGTGTGATTTGAACCTGATGCATAATCTCCAAATGATTCTGGTGAATATTTACCACAAAAAACAGATCCTGCATTATTAATTAAAGGTACAATTTTTGAAAAATTATTATCTAGAAGAATGAGATGTTCTGGAGCATTATCATTAATGAAATTTATTATCTCTTGATCATTCTTTGCTTTTACTAAGTAAATATTTTTAAGGCTTTTATCAAGAATTAATTGTCTTTTTAAATCAACTTTTTGTTGTCTTATTTCAGATTTAATAGAGTCTAAAAGCAATTCATTTTTTGAAATTAAAACAGCTTTTGCATCTACGCTGTGTTCAAGTTGGGATAGTAAATCTGAAGCAATAATATCAACTTTTTTTTCATCATCAGAATAAACATAAACCTCACTTGGTCCTGCTGGCATATCAATTGGAACATCTTTATTAACAATAACCTTTGCTTCAGTAACATACTTATTACCAGGTCCAAAAATCTTTAGACATTTTGGAATAGTGTCTGTTCCATATGCCATAGCAAATATTGCTTGAGCACCGCCAACTTTATAAATATTTTTTATTTTTAATAAATTAGCAACCCATAATATAGTTGGGTTTATTTTTCCCTTAGCATCAGGTGGAGTGCATATGATAATATTTTTACATCCTGCAATTATTGCAGGAATAGCTTGCATTAATAATGAGCTAAATAGCGGAGCTGTTCCACCTGGAATATATAATCCCACCGTATCAATCGGTCTAAATTCTGACCATAATGAAATACCTTTTGTAGTTTCAAGATTATTAATTGAAAGTCCATCAAGTTGTTTTTGATGATATTTTTTTATATTTGCGTATGCAATAAGAATTGAATTTTTTAGTGAATCAGAAAGAAATTTATCTGATTGGTTAAATTCACTTTTAGTAACTTTGAAAGATTTAAGTTCTTTTTCATTTAAAATCTTAGCAATTTTTCTAAGTCCATTATCTCCCTCATTAATCACTAATTTTTTAAATTTATTAATTGTTGCAATATCTTTAGATGAAATTTTTGATTCGTTAAAGTCTAAGATTGTCGATTTTTTATTTAATGTAAGATTTTTCATATTAATTTAAGAGTTTTTCTACTGGCATGACTAATATTGAGGAAGCCCCTTTGGTTTTAAGTTTTTCCATAGTCTCCCAAAATATTGGTTCTTGGCATAAAGCATGAATTGCAACTTTATTTTCATTCTCTAGAGGTATTACTGTTGGTGATTCTGACCCAGGAAGTAATTTACAAATCTCTTTAACCTTTGATGCATCCACATTCAACATAACGTATTTACTTTCAGTAGCATTAACAACACCTTGCATTCTACTAATTATTTTTTCAGCAATTTTATTTTTTGAAACTGATAAATTTTTATTTTTAATAAGAACAGCTTCAGACTCCATGATTGTTTCAACTTCTTTTAAGTTATTTGCTTCTAATGTTGCACCAGACGATACAAGATCACATATCAAATCAGACATTCCAATATAAGGAGTTAATTCTACTGATCCATGAATATTGATAATAGAAGCATCTATTTTTCTATCTCTTAAATATTTTTTCACAGTATTTGGATATGAAGTTGCTATTTTTTTATTTTTGAAACTTCTAATATTAATATTTTCAGGACAAGCAAATGACAACCTGCATTTAGAAAAACCTAAGCTTAAAACTTTTTCAATAGATGTTTTTTTAAATAAAGATTTTTCTAGTAATATGTTTTCTCCAACTATCGCTAGATCTGCATCTCCATTAGATACTAAGGAAGGAATGTCATCACTCCTTACAAATAATATATCAATAGGCATATTATTAGCTTTTGCCAAGAGATTATCTGTTTTAATTGAAAAATTAATACCTGATTTTTTAATTAAGTCTGCGCTTTGATTAAACAGTCTGCCTTTTTTTTGGATGGCAATAGTTAGTCTATTTTTCATTTCTTAATCCTCTTTAGAATTTTTTTATAACCTTGGTAGGGTTCATTTGATAAAAATCTTGCAACTCTTGTGACTGTAGTAGTGCTTGTTTCTAATTTAGTAGCAATTTCTCTATAAGAAAGAGTATTTTCATATAAAAGTTGAGCTACTGACCATCGCTCTTCAAGTGCCTTTAGCTCAGCAGGAGTACAGAGGTCTTTTAAAAAATCATTAACCTCATTTTTATTTTTTAATAGCAATAATGCTTTATTTAGATTTATCATTCGTACTAGTGTATTACTATGTTAATACAATGTAAAGAAAAAAAAGGCACGTTTTCAGTGCCTTTTTAATATTATGTAAAAATTATTTTTTAAACCATATTGGGAATAAAATAATTAAAAAAGCCGTAATAAAGAAAACAAGAGCTAATGGTGTGTTCAATAAACTAGGTTCACCACTATAGGTAGTCATAAACTCTGTGGCTGCTGGACTTAAATCCATTCCAGCATTCTTCATATTATTAAATGCATCAGCAGTAACAGTCCAATTTCTTTGTGACATTAAATTACTCATTATGCCGCCACCAATAACACTTGCACCAAATAAAGTAAGAATAATTTTTCCGCCAATATTTTTATTTTCTTCGTTTTGCTCAGATGCAACACTTGCAAATCTTGCAGCAATCCATATTGCTATAATTATAGCAAGTGTAGTAATTGCTCCAGTTATTCTATTCATAGACCAAATATTCCAAATAGCCATTTCTAATTCCATAATCTCTCCTCCTATGATGTTAATATTTATTTATACAATATATGTAAATTCATACAAGTAAAAATACATATATTATTTGAATATATTGTGATTAATTTGTGACAATAAAGAGACTATTTCTATGTGTTTTGTATTTGGAAATTGATCAAATATTTCTATATTAATAATTTTAAAATTTTTCAATTTTTCTATATCCCTGATGTATGTTTCGTAATTACATGAAATATATAAAACGTTATCAAATTTATTAATCAAATTTATTACATTTTCATCAAGTCCAGCACGAGGTGGATCAACTAGAATATGAGAAAAATCAAAACTATTTATATCAACATTATTCATTCTTTTAAAAACTCTACCATTAAATAATTCAGTTACTTCTTCTGCTGACAATCGAGCATGAAATATATTATTTATATTATTTTCTTCAATTGCTTTATTAAGACATTTAATTGATTGTCGATTATTTTCAGTTGCTAAAATCTTATTAAATAATTTTCTCATTGGTACAGAAAATGTCCCAGAACCACAGTAAAGCTCGAGAAGATCTTTTGGTTTTTCAATAAAACTCATAGTTTTTAGAACCATCATAGGCATATGAAAATAGTTTGGTTGATAAAATGATTGGTCTGTTTGATATAGAATTGATTCTAGTTCTTTAATATCATCACGAAGTAAATCGTCATGAGTTGAATATAATTTATTTTTAGATCTTAAATTAATTTTTATATTTAAAATATTTGCAAGTTCATCTGCCAGAGATTTAATTTCATCATCAATTGGCCTATGGTAAATCATAGAGACTAATATTTCGTCATCTCTATTAGCCCTGAAATTAATTTGGAATAATCTCTCTTTGAGAATATTTTGATTATTAATTTTATCTAACAGATTAGGCATTAATTTTTGAATACAAGGTCTTGCAATAGAAAAAGTTTCTAAATAAATGATTTCACCCAATGAAGAGTACATAGTATAAAAGTTATTTTTATAACCAAATTCACATCTTGATCTGTATCCTGAAGATGGACTGTAATTAATTCTGATTTTATCTTTGTAATGATTTTGTAATAAAGATAATACTTTTTGAAATTTATCCATTTAATTAATAAAAATCCTTGTTATAAATAATATTAATCCTATAAATGATATATTAATGGGTGCAAACTGAAAGATTCTTTTAATCGAATATGCTATGGAAAATATTGTAAATATCACTGAGTCAGCTGAAAATTATCTAGCTAAACTTTTAAAAGATAAAAATGAACCAAACCTTGCAGTAAGGATTTTCATATCAGATCCTGGCACTCCAAAGGCTGAAACATGTTTAGCATATTGTAAGCCAGAAGAAGCTCATAAGGATGATGTGATCTTAAAACTAAAAAAAATAACTGTTCATGTAGAAAAAAGAAGTATTCCTTTTTTAGTTGATGCTGAAGTTAATTACAATAATGATACTTTTGGCGGACAATTAACAATCAAGGCTCCAAATGCGAGACTGCCTAATATTTCGCCTGATAGTTCTGTAGAGGATAGAATCAATTATGTTATCTACAATGAAATTAACCCAATGCTTGAATCGCATGGTGGTGATGTTAGTCTGGTGAAATTTACTGAAGCTGGAGAGGTTATACTTCAGTTTGGTGGGGGTTGTCAGGGTTGTGGAATGGTTGATGTTACTTTAAAAGATGGAATTGAAAAGACATTATTGGAACAAATACCAGAGGTAAAGTCTGTCAAAGACTCAACTGATCATTCAATTGATGATAATGCATATTACAAATAATTAAACATCATTTACTGAAAGTATTATTCCAAATTTAGGATGGTCAAAGTAGTGAATCTCCTCATTAAATATTCTTCTTTCTTCATCAATAAATATATTTATGATTTCTGATGACTCAATTTTTAGATCATCTTTATCTTGATTGATATCAATATATCTATTTGGCTCATTTAGATTAAGTTTCAAATTGTTAGTAATATTAATTTTATTGGTTTGATTTGATTTAAGGATTTTGCTTTCGTATTTTTGAATATTTTCGTCTGTAGTGTCATTTGTTTTATTTGATGCAACTCCTAGATAGCTTTTTATATCAACATGTAAAAATCTACTTCTATATAACTTTAGAAAAATACCATACTCTTTTACTACATTTTCATGAAATAAGAATTTGGAATCATCTTTGGAATCAATATTTTGTATCCACTTAAAACTATCCAATACTTTATATTCATTATTTTTTTCTAATTTACTATTTAATTTCTTTAGAACATCTAAATTATTTGATTTTCTGTACCATTTCTTTGGGTTTGATACTTTTATGCTTTCGTTAGCTTCTTCAATATATGAATTTTGTTTCCTAGGATCTAACTTAAAACCTTTTAAAAGCTTATTAAAAAAATTTTCATTATATTGAATTTTATATAGATCACTATTTATTTTAAGACTTGGATTATAAAATTTTAATACTTTATCTGCTGGAGCTATAAATTCTGCATCAAATGTTTCATTGGTAGTAGATTGAGAATATTTAAAGATTATTATTTCTATTTCATATTCTTTTAAATCTAAATCCTCATATGCATTAATATTATGAATAAGGATTGTAATAAGAAATATTTTAAGTAATTTCATTTATTAAATTCATAATTGCATTTCTTCTTACTGAAGTATCATTCTCATTCATTTCAATAATAAATTTATTTTCTTGATTTATTGAATAAATATTTGGACTGATTTGCAGCATAGTCAATATTTTATCAAAAACTTTCTTTCTAATACTCGAAGATAATAATATTGATGTTTTATTTGCATTTGATTTGATATTAATAATTCCTGTATTTCTAATCATCACTAATAATTTTGAATCATCTATTAAACTTTTAACCTCTGTTGTTAATGAACCGCATCTATCTTTAAGATCTTTTGCAATATTATTTATTTCATCTATTGATGATGCATTAGTTAGGTTTTTATAAACTTTTAGTCGTTCAATTGGAGAGGGTAAATATGATTCATTGATATATGATGAGTCATAAAAATTTATTTCAGTATTAATAAATTCTTTTTCATTATTGTTTTTAAATGTATTTATCGCGTTTTTTAACATTGATAAATATAAACTCATACCAATAGTGTTAATGTGTCCGCTTTGCTTTTCCCCTAATATTTCTCCGCCACCTCTTATTTCAAGATCTTCTTGAGCAATAAAAAAACCTGAACCCAAATTACATAATTTTATTATTGAATCTAATCTATTTTTTGCAATTTTAGATAAATCATTAGTTGGAGTTAAAAAATAACAATAACCCTGTTTTGATGATCTGCCAACTCTACCTCTTAATTGGTGAAGTTGAGATAGCCCAAAGTTTTGGGAATCGATTATCATTATTGTATTTGCATTTGGTATATCTAAACCCATTTCTACTATTGTTGTACATATAAGAACATCCAATAATCCAGAATCAAAGTTTCTCATTACTTTTGATATTTCATCTTTCTTTAATTTACCGTGCGCTATAGCAATTTTGGTATCAGGTAAGAGCTCAATTAATATATTTTTTAAGGAATTCATTTTCCCTATGTTGTTTTGCACAATAAAGCACTGACCGCCTCTTAATACTTCTCTTGATATTGCTTCTTTGAACAATTGATTGGTTTCAATTTTAAGAAAAGATTTAATGCTTAATCTATTAGATGGTGGTGTATGCAAAAAAGAAAATTCTTTTAAGCCCGAAAAAACAAAATTCATTGTTCGAGGTATAGGTGTTGCTGATAAATATAGTATGTGAATGTTTTCTTGTTTGTTTTTTATAAAGTCTTTTTGTCTAATACCAAATCTATGCTCTTCATCTACTATTAAAATTCCAGTGTTGGTAAAATCTATACCACATGTAAATAGGGCATGAGTCCCAATAATTATATCAATAGTCTTATTATTAAAACCTTTTACGTATTCATCTTTATTTTTTTTAGTAGTATGTCTATTAATAATTTTTATAGATGCTCCAGTATTTTTAAATCTCTCTAGAAATGATTCATAATGCTGTTCACTGAGAACTGTACTAGGGCATAATAAGATTGCTTGCTTATTTGAATTAATGCAAACAAAAGCAGATCTCATAGCAACCTCAGTTTTACCAAAGCCTACATCTCCACATAAAACTCTATTCATAGGTTTTACTAATGCTATATCCTTGTATATTGCGTTAATAGCTTCTAATTGATCTGCGGTTTCTGTAAATGGAAAGTCTTTATTGAATATATTTAAATCTTCCTCATTTGCTTTTAGAACAAATGCAGTTGATTTAAGTCTCCTGGATTCGATATCTAATATTTCTGCAGCATGATCGTATGCTCTTTTTTTTGCCTTTTCTTTATTTTTTATCCACTTATTTGATGATAATGAATCAAGTACTATATTTACAGTTAAATCATTTCTGTGATACTTGTATATTAAATCAACGCTTCTAAGAGGAACATATAAGGCTTCATTAGATGAATATATGATTTTTATATATTCATTAGAGTTATTATTAGTTTCTACAACCTCTAAACCTTTATATATTCCCATACCATAATTCTCATGAACAACATAATCACCCTCGTTAAATAGTTGATCCCTGTTATGAACAATTGATTTCTTTTTTTCAGTATCTAAGAATGCTAAGTTTCCATCATTTTTATATTCATTACTAAAAATTATGATTTTATCTTTTATATGAATAGGCCTAACAATATCAGAAATCATTAGATTTATTCCAATAGTAGCATCTGAAATGTTTTTTATTTCCCTAACTTTTAGTTTTAATGCATTAAACAAAACCTCATATTCACTTTGAAGTGATGTTAGTAATATGGTTTTATAATTTTGTATTTTTAAATTGTTTATATCATCAATTATTTCACTTATATCTTTATAAATAACATCTTCATAATTATCGAAATTCCAATAAATTTCTTGTGGAAGTTTATTTTTAATGACTTCTACTGAACAAAATAAATCATTTGGCGATAAAAGTGGTCTTTGTGAATCAATATTTTCATCATCAAACCTTTGATGGATATAGCTTTCATAGGATTTAATATCATCAGAAAAATTATCCATTACGATCAAAGAATGACTATCAAATAATTCAAAAAAATTAGATGTTTTATTAAAAAATAAAGGTATGTAAATATCTGAACCTTCAGCCTTTCTAACTGTATTTAATTTTTGAAATATTTCACAATTTCTTTCGTCATAATCTTGAAAATATTCCCTCCAATTATCACGAAATATTTTTAAATTAAAGTCGTCAAATGTATATAAAGAGCTTTTAGATAGTCTAAAATTATTTAATTTTTCAGTCGATAACTGAGTTTCAATATCAAAAAATCGAACAGATTCAATACTATCATCAAAGATTTCAACTCTCAGAGGATTGCTATATATTGGCGCAAAAATATCTATAATTCCACCTCTGAGAGAGTATTGATTAATACTTTCAATTCTATTGACCTTTTCGTAGTTAAGAGAAATAAGAATTTTTTCAAGTTTAGTTAAGGATAATGAATCTTCTAAAGTAAAAATTTCTTTTGATTGAAAAAAATCTTTAGTGGGATACATCTCAAACAAACTTTTAACTGTTGCTATAACGATTCTCTTGTTAGTATCTAACGAATTTAAAATTGAAAAACGCTCGCTTAAAATATTATCAGGAGAAGAGAAGTGATCGTAAGGTAATATTTCATTTTCTGGAAAATATCTAATGTTCGATGAATTTAGATATAAAGATAATTCATTTTTTAAAAGTTTTGCCTCTTTATTATCCTTAACAATAATACATAAGGAATCATTAGAATCATGATATTTATCAATCAATTGATGTGCGAATCTATGGTCGTTATTTTTATGCATTTGATGGTAAATTTTTTACAAATACTTGTATAATGTTGTGCGTATTCTATCAATTCAAAAATAATATAGGTAATTATGGACATTAATTTTTCAAAAGAAGATCTCGCTTTTAGAGATGAATTAAGAGATTGGTTAGCTAATGACTATCCAAAACATGTAAAAGATAAAATGGATAAAGGTGAACACCTTACAAGACAAGATTTGGTTGATTATCACAAGGCTTTGTCTGCAAAAGGGTGGATGGGCTATAACTGGCCTGTTGAATATGGTGGAACTGGTTGGAGTGCAACTCAATTATATTTATTCAATAAAGAGTTTGGAATGGCAGGCTGTCCTCCACTTTTAGCTTTCGGTGTAAGTATGGTTGCTCCAGTTATTTGGACATTTGGTAATGAAGAACAAAAGAAAAGATTTTTGCCAGATATTCTAGATTTTAATACCTGGTGGTGTCAGGGTTATTCTGAGCCTGGATCTGGTTCAGACTTAGCATCACTTAAAACAAAAGCTGTGCGAGAAGGAGATCATTATGTTGTTAATGGTTCTAAAACATGGACAACATTAGCTCAAAATGCAGATTGGATATTTTTACTTGTTAGAACTGACTCTAGTGGAAAAAAACAAGAAGGGATCTCATTTCTTCTAGTTGATATGAAAACACCTGGTATTGAAGTTAAACCAATTATTACTATTGATGGCGATCATGAGGTTAACTCAGTGTTCTTTACAGATGTTAAAGTACCAGTTGAAAATTTAGTTGGTGAAGAGGGCAAAGGCTGGACTTACGCAAAATTTTTGCTTGCTCATGAGAGATTTGGAATAGCAGCTATTGGAGCATCAATGAGAGCACTTGGTCAACTAAAAGAAATAGTTTCTGAATTAGATAATCCTGATTTAGATAAAAAAGTTGCTGAAATGGAAATTGCAATTTCAGCATTAGAGATGACTGAGTTAAGACTTTTATCTGATCTAGAAAATGGAGGACATCCTGGTGCTGAGTCTTCAATTCTAAAAATTAAAGGCACCGAAATACAGCAAGGCCTTACTGAACTATTCGTAGAAGCTGCTGGTGAATATGCCCTCATGTATCCTGGAGCAGGAGGATATGGCTCGAATGACAAACCATCTGGTCCAGAGCATGCAGCTGTTTCATTAGAGAGGTTCCTGAACTTTAGAAAAACATCTATCTATGGTGGAAGTAATGAGATTCAAAAAAATATTATTTCTAAGTTTGTCTTAGGAGTATAGAAATGAATTTAAGTTATACAGAAGAGCAGATAATGCTCAGAGAGCAAATTCAAAAGTTTTGTGAAACAGAATACGATTTTTACAAAAGGGAAGAAGTAGTTAAATCTGATAACGACTTTGATGAAAATGCGTGGAAACTATTTGCAGAACAGGGCTGGTTATCTATGTCATTTTCTGAAGAATCAGGTGGTTTTGGTTTTGGTCCTATAGAGCTGTCAATTTTATTTGAAGAATTTGGTAAAACACTGGTTATTGAACCATATTTAGCAAATGTTGTTTTAGCTGGATCTGTTCTTGATAAATCAAATTTTTCTCGAAAAGTTGAATTAATAGAAGGTATATCATCGGGTTCCATGCATGTCTCCCTTGCTTATGCTGAAGTAGCTAAATCCAATGAATATTTGACACCGTCTACAAACTTATCTGTTGAAAATAAGCTTAATGGAACTAAATCACTTGTTTTAAATGGTAAAAACGCATCCAAATTAATTGTTTCTTGCATTAAAAACAACGAATTTCATCTAGTGCTAGTTGATCCATCTGCTGAAGGTGTTTCATTTAATTCCTTCAAAACTATAGATGAACAGACATGTGCTGAGTTTACTTTTGAGAACGTCAATATTGATGGTGAGGATGTTATTGCTTATGGTGAAGAGGCCTCCAATATACTTATTGAGGCTTTAAATTTAGCTACTTTATGCGTCAGTGCTGAGGCTGTTGGATGTATGCTGTCTTGTTATCAAAAAACAGTTCAATATACTAAAGAACGAGAACAATTTGATCAACCGATCTCTAACTTTCAGGTTTTACAACATCGCATGGTAGATATGTTTATTGATAGTGAGCTTGCTAAATCGTTACTTTTCAAAGCCATGCTGGAAGTAGATTCAAACTCTGAAAATAAGTATAAACATGTTTCTGCATTAAAATCTCATGTGGGTAAATATGGAAAACTTTCAGCTCAAAACGCTGTTCAATTACACGGCGGTATGGGTGTCAGTGAAGAAATGATGATCGGACATTACCTCAAAAAGATGGTTGCAGTAGATGCTATGTTTGGTAATGCAGATTTTCATCTTAAAAACATAGGCTAAAAAATCATTTTTATTTCAGTCACCATGAATTAAAATAAAAGTCTATTGTAAATTTTTTACATTATTTATGAAAAATAATAGGGACCTAAGTTTTCAATCTACGAAACGCCAAGATCGTATACTGCCTGAGGATTCATTTGGAGACTGGAAGTGGAGAGAGGGTCTTGCTGAATCAATGATTCCGATTATTGGTGGATTGTATCGTAACGGTATCAATATTCTTATCTATGGAAAATCTCTCGTTAATCTATCTCCAGTTGAAATTATGAAAGCTCATAGATTTGCTCGCCAAGCAGACAACAATGAGTTAAGTGAATTAGAAACATTTCCTATTTTAGAATACATAAATTCACTAAATATTGCTGATTGTGAAATTGATGTTGGTGAATTAGCTATTAAATTTCCAAATTTTAGTGAACTAAAAAATAATACTTCTGGTTTAAGTGATTATATAAACAAGGAGTTATCAGATGTTATTGACAGCGAAACATCTCGACCAGAAAAACCAAAAGATATAGTTTTATATGGTTTTGGTAGAATTGGTCGTCTAGTTGCAAGGATTATGATTCAAAATACTGGTCCAGGCAACTATTACAAGTTAAGAGCTATTGTAATTAGAAAAGCTTGTGAAGATGATATTTATAAAAGAGCAAGTTTATTATCAAGAGATTCTGTTCATGGATCTTTTGATGGAACCTTAAGGGTTGATGAGGAAAAGTCATTACTAGTTATAAATGGCAATCCTGTAAAAGTAATTTATACATCAGGCCCATCGGATATTAATTACAATGACTATGATATCCATAATCCTGTAGTAATAGATAATACAGGTGCATGGAGAGACCAAGAAGGGCTGAGTAAACACATAAATTCAGGTGCAGCAAAAGCAATATTAACAGCACCCGGCAAAGGTGATATCAAAAATATTGTATATGGTGTCAATGATTCTATCTTAGAGGATGAAGACAGTATAATTTCTGCAGCATCGTGTACAACAAATGCAATTGTCCCTGTATTAAAGGTCATAAACGATAATTACGGTATTGATGGCGGTCATATTGAGACAGTTCATTCTTATACAAATGATCAAAACTTAATTGATAATTTCCACAAGGGAGATAGAAGAGGTCGTGGAGCTCCATTAAATATGGTTATAACAACAACAGGCGCTGTAAAAGCTGTTTCAAAGGCAATACCGGAGCTTGAGGGAAAATTAACTGGGAATGCTATTAGAGTTCCAACTCCAAATGTGAGTTTAGCGATATTATCTCTTGTATTAGATAAAGATGTTTCAAGAGATGATTTAAATAATTACCTTAAATCAATGGCTTTTCATTCTAAATACAGAGAAATAATTGGCTATGTTAATTCTCCAGAGATTGTATCTTCTGATTTTTATTCAAGCCCATTTGCTACAATTATTGATTCTCAGGCTACTATTACTAGCGGTAAAAGAGTGACTTTATATTGTTGGTATGACAATGAGTACGGTTACTCAAAACAAGTGATTAATTTAGCTAAAAAAGTAGCAGGTATTTCACTTAAAAGATTTCCTAAACCAATTCAATAAAACCCTAGAATCAAGGCCTCTTTACATTTATAATCATCACGTTTTCGATCTATTTATATATACTTAGGCTAAGCACACGTGATAAAAATTTCAAAAGGTTTAGATTTACCAATTTCAGGTACTCCTGATCCTGTAATATCTGATACGCCAAAAGTTACTACCGTCTCTTTAATAGGAAATGATTTTACTGGTATGAAACCAACAATGTTTGTTAAATCAGGTGATATTGTTAAAAGAGGCACTAAAATTTTTGAAGACAAAAAAAATCCTGGTGTTTTTTTTACATCACCTGCAGGTGGTATTGTTAAAGAAATTAGCAGGGGAGATAGAAGAAAGTTTTTATCTATTGATATTGAGATAGCTGATAATGAAGACTGCGTTGAATTTGATACTAATGAAAACATTAGAAATCTTCTAATAAATTCAGGTTTATGGAATGCTTTTAGATCTAGACCTTTCAACAGAACTCCCTCTATAGATTCTACGCCTAATGCTATATTTATAAATGCCTGTGATACTAATCCTCTGGCTGTAGATCCTTATTTCATAATCAAAGAAGGCTTAAAGTATTTCAATAGAGGCCTAAAAGCTCTGTATGAAAATTTTTCATGTCCAATTCATTGTTGTTATCAAAATTCTGACTTTGACTTATCAGTAGATGGAATTAATTATCATCAATTTTCTGGACCTCATCCATCAGGATTAACTAGTACACACATAAATAAAATATATCCTGTTAATTTAGAAAGAATCGCATGGACGATTAGTTACCAAGATATTATTTCTATTGGCTATTTGTTAGAACATAATTCTTTAAGAACTCATAAGCTTATTGCATTGGCAGGACCTTCTGTATTTAATCCATCATTAATTAAAGCTCGTATCTCAGGTAACATTGACGAATTGACAGCTGGTAAACTTGAATCAGGATCAAGAGTTATTTCAGGATCTATTCTTTATGGTCATGCCTCTGAAGGAGTTATGAATTACTTAGGATTTTATGATTCACTCATATCGGCAATTCCAGATCAAGCCAATGATATTTTTTTAAATTGGTTGATGCCAGGTTCAAAACTTCATTCAAAATTAAATGTATTTATTTCTTCATTCTTAAAACCATCAAATTTTATTTTTAATACTTCAGTTAACGGAGGCGATAGAGCAATAGTTCCTGTTGGATCTTATGATGAAGTTCTTCCTATGGATATATTAGTTCCTCAATTGCTTAAGGCTCTTGTTGTAGGTGATAGAGAGCAGGCAATAGATTTAGGTATGCTTGAACTTGCACCTGAAGATCTTGCAGTTTGTTCTTACATCTGCCCAAGTAAATACGATTATTGCTCAATACTGGCTAATAATCTTAACGAACTATATTTAGAGCAATGAAAGGTTTAAGAAATTACATTAATTCAGTTAAGCCAAATTTTGTTGGTGAGGGTAAATATTCAAAATGGTTTCCATTATTTGATGCAATTGAAAATTTTATTCTTTCAACTCAAACTAAAACTTCTAATCCAGTTCATGTTCGAGATGGTGTAGATATCCAAAAAATTATGGTAATTGTTTGGTTGTCTACTTTTCCCGCAATGTTTTTTGGAATGTATAACCTTGGTGCTCACTCTCTAGAATATCTTGAATCTATAAATCAATTAAATACAGGCGATTGGCATCATTATTTAGTTAGTTTTGTTGGCTATGATTCATCAAGTTTTATCTCAAAACTTTGGTTTGGAGCATGTTACTTTATGCCAATTTACATAACTGTTTTTGTTGTAGGAATAGGTTGGGAAACACTATTTGCTGTTATAAGAAAACATGAAATTAATGAAGGTGCATTCGTATCAACTGTTTTATTTTCATTGAGTTGTCCACCAGATTTACCACTATGGCAAGCAGCATTAGGTATTACATTTGGTCTTGTAATTGGAAAAGAAATTTTTGGAGGAACTGGTAAGAATTTTCTTAATCCAGCTCTAACAGGAAGAGCTTTCTTATATTTTGCATACCCATCACAAATATCTGGTGATAAGGTTTGGATTGCTGGCCTAGCAGATAACAATATTGTTCCGGAGGGTTACAGTGGTGCAACTGCATTAGGGGTAGCAGCAGAAAGTGGTATGGCTGGAATAAATGAAAAATTTACATGGATGGATGCATTTTTAGGATATATACCTGGATCAATTGGTGAAACATCAATAATTGCTATTAGCATTGGTCTAATTATTCTTTTAGCTACAAAAGTAGCTTCCTGGAGAATAGTTTTAGCAACTATGCTAGGAATGATATTTATGTCGGGAATATTAAATATTGTTGGTTCTGATTCAAATCCAATGTTTGCTATTCCATGGTATTGGCATCTAGTTATTGGAAGTTTTGCCTTTGGCTTGGTTTTTATGGCAACAGAACCTGTTTCAGGCTCTGGAACAAATACCGGAAGATGGATTTATGGGTTTATAATAGGAGTTACAGTTGTTTTAATAAGAGTTATTAACCCAGCCTTCCCTGAAGGTATGATGTTAGCAATCTTATTTGCTAACTTACTAGCTCCAGTTATAGATCACATGGTTATGGTATCGAACATTAATAGAAGAAAGGCTTTGACACAATGAATGATTCAATAATAAAAACTCTTGGTGTTGCTTTTACGATATGTTTAATATGCTCATTTGTTGTATCTTCTACTGCAGTTAGCCTTAGAGATATGCAAAACGAAAATAAAGCCAATGATAAGAGAATGAAAATTCTTCAAGCTGCTGGTATTTTTGATTCTAATAAAGATATAAAAGCACAATTTGAATCTCTTGAACCCAAATATATCGACTTTAACTCAGGTAAACTTTTAACAGGGCCCTCATTGGATGAATTCTTAGCTCAACATAAGGGTGACTACGACCAAATTGCAGCTACAAGATATAGTGATTATTCAAAATCTCTATCAACTGCAGAAGACATAGCGATTATAAAAAATCGTGAAAATGTCGGTAAATTTTATCTATTACGTAATGAGGATAATTCAATAAACAAAGTTATTCTTCCTGTAAGAGGATATGGATTATGGGGTACTTTATTTGGATATATTTCTATAGAAAATGATTTTAATACAGTTGCTGGCCTTGAATTTTATGAACATAAAGAAACTCCAGGTTTAGGTGCTGAAGTTGATAATCCCAAATGGAAGGCGCTTTGGCCAGGAAAACAATTATATAAAAATAATGAAGTAGCTTTAGAAGTAATTAAAGGTAAAGTACCTGAAGGTGATACGAATCTTGCTTACAAAGTGGATGGTCTTTCAGGTGCTACTATTACAAGCAGAGGCGTCACAAATATGATTAAGTTTTGGTTTAGCGATTCTGGTTATGCAAATTTATTTAGTGAATTAGATTATGAGTCTTAGTAGATATAAAGAAGCTTTATACAAGCCACTTATTGATGAAAATCCTATAACACTTCAAATACTAGGTATTTGTTCAGCTTTAGCTGTAACTAATAATTTAACTGTAACTTTGGTGATGTGCGTTGCCTTAACAAGTGTGTGTTCTTTTTCTAATTTATTTATATCTCTAATTAGAAATCATATCCCAAGTAGTATTAGAATTATTGTTCAAATGACCATCATTGCATCTTTGGTAATTGTGGTTGATGAGTTATTAAAAGCTTATGACTATGAAACAAGTAAAAAATTATCTGTTTTTGTTGGACTTATAATAACTAACTGTATTGTTATGGGTAGGGCTGAAGCTTTTGCAATGAAAGAAAAACCATTATTAAGTTTTTTTGATGGTCTTGGTAACGGCTTGGGTTATAGTGTGATTTTAATTGGTGTTGCTGCTATTAGAGAGCTTTTTGGAGCTGGAACTTTAATGGGTTACGAAATATTACCTCTTGTATCAAATGGTGGTTGGTATATGGCGAATAATTTACTTTTATTACCTCCAAGCTCATTTATTATTATCGGTCTATTTATTTGGGCGATTAGATCATATAAGCCAGCACAAGTCGAAGAAGATGATTTCGCATTATCAAAACATAAAACCAATGAAGATTTAACTAAAAGAGAATTAAATGTTTGAACACTATCTAAACATATTTATTACAACAGTATTTATTGAAAATATTGCTTTATCTGTATTTTTAGGAATGTGTACTTTTTTAGCTATATCAAAAAAAATTGATGCTGCTATAGGTCTTGGCATCGCTGTTATTGTTGTATGTCTTATAACAGTTCCGCTTAATAATCTTATATTTAATTATGTATTAAGAGACGGAGCATTAGCATGGGCAGGTCTTCCTAACACAAATTTAGAGTTTGTAGAGCTTATAAGTTATATCGGAGTGATTGCTGCAGCAGTCCAAATATTAGAAATGTTTTTAGATAAATATGTGCCGGCTTTATATAATGCACTAGGCGTATTTTTACCTTTAATTACCGTTAACTGTGCAATTTTAGGCGCGTCTTTATTTATGGTTGAAAAAGATCTTATGTTTGGTGAAAGTGTTGTATATGGCCTTGGAGCCGGTTTTGGCTGGGCAATGGCTATTGTAATTCTTGCTGGTATTAGAGAAAAGCTTAAATATTCTGATATACCTGAGGGATTAAAAGGTCTTGGTGCCACTTTTATTATTGTTGGTTTAATGAGTTTTGGTTTTATGTCATTTGGAGGTATATCTTTATAATAAAGAGAAAATAATTATGCAGATTGATTTAATACTTGGTGTTTTAGCTTTTTCTGGAATAGTTTTAACCCTAGTGCTAGTAATTATTGGTGCTAGATCAAAACTAGTATCTACTGGAGATGTTTCTATTGAAATCAATGGAGATTCATCTAATCCATTAGTGGTCCCAGCAGGATCAAAGTTATTACAGACTTTGGCTGACAATAAAATCTTCTTGTCGTCTGCATGTGGTGGTGGCGGTACCTGTAGTCAATGTAAGTGTGTCGTATTAGATGGCGGTGGTTCAATTTTGCCAACAGAAGAATCTCACTTTAATTCACGTGAAAAAAATGATGGTTGGAGACTTTCATGTCAAGTTCCCGTAAAAAGTGATATGAAAATTGAAGTCCCTGAGGAAATATTTGGAGTTAAAGAATGGGAATGCGAAGTTATCTCCAATGAAAATGTAGCCACCTTTATCAAAGAACTGGTTCTTAAACTTCCAGAAGGAGAAAATGTTAATTTTAGAGCAGGAGGATATGTTCAGCTTGAAGCACCAGCTTACGAGATCGACTACAAGTCATTTGATATTCAAGAGGAATACCACGCAGATTGGAATAAATTTAAGATTTGGGATAATAAATCTATAAATACAGAGCCTGTTATAAGAGCATACTCCATGGCTAATTATCCTGAGGAGAAGGGTGTTATCAAATTTAATATCAGAATAGCATCCCCACCTCCAGGTACTGATTTTCCTCCTGGAGTAATGTCATCGTGGACTTTTAATTTAAAACCAGGCGACAAAGTAAAGGTATTCGGTCCCTTTGGTGAGTTCTTTGCTAAAGAAACTAAAAATGAAATGGTGTTTGTTGGGGGTGGGGCAGGTATGGCGCCAATGAGATCTCATATTTTTGATCAATTGCTTAGAATTAATACTGATAGAAAAATAACTTTTTGGTATGGTGCTAGAAGTTTAAAAGAAATGTTCTATGTAGATGAATTTAATGCGTTGGCTGAAAAATATGATAATTTTGAATGGCATGTTGCATTATCAGACCCTCAACCAGAAGATGATTGGGATGGAGATACTGGATTTATTCACAATGTACTTTATGAAAATTATTTAAAACATCATGAAGCACCTGAAGATTGTGAATATTATATGTGTGGACCACCCATGATGAATAAAGCAGTTATAGATCTTTTAACGAACATTGGCGTAGAGCCAGAAAATATTGCTTTAGATGACTTTGGTGGCTAATTTAGCTTGATTCCTAGAAAGCTTTCATCAAAATTACTAGCACTTCTTGTTGGCGGTATTTGTGTTTATATAGCCTATACTTCAAATACTAACAATTCTTATTCTATTGGTGGATCTGCATACGGTACATATTGGTCTGTCACGTCAAGCAACTTTATTGCTGATCATCACGAAAAAAACATTATAAAAATTATAAACAAGGTTGATATGGTTGCCTCAAACTATAAACCTGATTCAGAGATAGCACTTGTAAATCAGAAACCTATAAGTGAACCTATTTCAATTAGTGCTGATTTATATAATATTTTAGAAATTGCACAAAATGTTCATAAGATTTCTGATGGATTTTATGATATTACATTAGGCAAGGTTTCAAGTGGCTTGGGTTTTGCACCGTCTTTTGAAAAAGATGTAACCCAAGATTCATTTAAAGACTATTCATTATTGAATAATTCAAAACTTATTAAGTCTTCACTTAATTGGTTTGATCTGTCTTCTATTGCAAAAGGATATGCTGTTCAACTTATACATGAGTATTTGATGTTAAATAATATGCCTAATCATCTGATAGATATTGGTGGTGAGCTAATTATAAATGGAACTATTAATAATCAACCTTGGAAGGTTGGAATACAAAATCCTTCAGCTTTAACAGACAATGCAATTTACGTTATACAAAACAATAGTAAAGATTTTTTATCTATTGCAACTTCAGGTGAATACAGAAATTTTAAACTTGATTCAAATAACAACAAAATTTCTCATACAATTAACCCAAAAACTCTTTCATCAATAAAATCTAAGGCATTATCGGTAACTGTTGTACATAAGAGATCAGCTACTTATGCAGATGCTCTAGCTACAGCATTTAATGTTATTGGTTACCCTGAATCTATTGATTATGCTAATAATAATAATATAGCATTAATGTTAGTGACTGAAATTGATGGAGAGTATGAATTAATATTCTCTAACGAATGGTATAATTTAGGCTTATGAATACTTTTGTAGCAACATTTATAGTTATAGCCTTAGCATTTTCAGCTCTTGCTATTGGTTTAATCCTAAGGAACAAACCTATAGAAGGTTCATGTGGTGGAGTTATGACGTCAGATGACGGGACATGCTCTATATGTGGTAAAACAGAAATGAACTCTTGTACTAGAACTGATTCATAGTATTATCTTTACCGGCTGCTTTTAATGCAGCTTCACCTGCAAAGTATTCCTTGTGATCATCACCCATATCTGAACCAGACATATTTTGGTGCTTCACACACGCTATACCTTCTCTAATTTCTTTTCTCTGAACATTGGCAACATATCCCAACATTCCTTGGTCTCCAAAATATTCTTTAGCTAGGTTATCTGTAGACAGCGCAGCAGTATGATAGGTGGGGAGGGTAATTAGATGATGAAAAATTCCTGCTTCTCTAGCAGCATCTGCTTGGAATGATCTTATTTTATTATCTGCTTCAATAGCCAATTCTGTATCGTCGTATGACACATTCATTAAATCATCTCTTTTGTATTCAGACATATCTTTACCATCATTTTTCATTGCATCAAATACCTGTTGTCTAAAATTGAGAGTCCAATTAAAAGATGGACTGTTGTTGTAAACAAGTTTTGCATTTGGAACTACTTTTCTAATTTCATCCATCATTGCACCAATTTGCCCAATGTGTGGTTTTTCAGTTTCGATCCAAATTAGATCTGCTCCATTTTGAAGACTTGTAATTGAGTCTAAAATACATCTAGCTTCTCCAGTACCTTTCTTAAACTGATATAAATTACTGGGAAGTCTTTTTGGACGGAGTAAATAACCATCTTTGTTAATCATAACGTCACCATGTTTCATATCTTCTTGTGATACTTCTTCCAGGTCTAAGAAAGAGTTATATTGATCACCAAGATCACCTTTTTCGTTTGTTATAGCAATTTGCTTAGTAAGACCTGCACCTAAAGAATCAGTCCTCGCAACAATAATACCTTCATCAACTCCTAACTCTAAAAACGCATATCTAACAGCATTAATTTTTGCTAAAAAATCTGCATGAGGAACGGTGACCTTACCGTCTTGATGTCCGCATTGTTTCTCATCAGAAACCTGATTTTCTATTTGAATAGCACATGCACCTGCCTCAATCATTTGTTTAGCCATCAAGTATGTAGCTTCTTCGTTTCCAAATCCTGCATCGATGTCAGCTATTATTGGAACAATATGTGTTTCAAAATTATCAATTTGTTCTTGTATGTCATGTTTATCTGTATCATTTACATTATCTAATTTTCTGTATAAGTCTCCTAATTCTCTTGCATCAGCCTGTCTTAGGAATGTATATAGCTCTTCGATTAGATTCGCAACTGTAGTTTTTTCATGCATTGATTGATCAGGTAGAGGACCAAAATCTGATCTTAGTGCTGCTATCATCCAGCCCGATAGATATAAATATTTTTTATCAGTTGTTTTAAAATGTTTTTTTATTGAAATCAGCTTTTGTTGGCCAATAAAACCATGCCAGCAACCAAGGGACTGTGTATATTTTGATGAATCTTCATCATACTCTTCCATATCTTTACGCATAATAGAAGCTGTATATTTAGCGATATCTAAACCTGTCTTAAAGCGGTTTTGTTTTCGCATTCTTGTTACATATTCAGGATTTATAGAACTCCAATCAGATGAAGACATGGCATCTATATCCACTACATTATTTTTTATTTTTTCGTGTTTAGACATGGTATTCCCCTGTTACCTCTTAAATTATGTAGTGTAGTAGATAATAATAGGTTTTTTATGTCAACGTTATTTGAACAACATTGATTATAAAGGCTTTATTAGAATATTATTATGTAGCTTTACTACAAAATATAGCTAATATGAGGATTTGGCTATTTCAATTGCCTTACCTATATAGATGCTAGGATTTAAGTTAAGTAACTTTTCTTTTGAATTTGTACTAATTGAAAGAGAATTTATAAAAGTAATGTAAGTTTCTTGATCTAATTTAGAACCCCTAGATAATTTTTTTAGTTGTTCATAAGCATCTGGAATTCCTTCGTATCTCATTAATGTTTGAACTGCTTCGGTTAACACTTCCCAATTATCATTAAGCTCATCTTGTATTTTAATTTTATTAGGGGTTATTTTACTTAGTCCATTAATTGCAGATTTTATCGCTAAAGCTGAATAACCAAACCCTAAACCCACATTTCTCAAAACAGTTGAGTCAGATAAATCTCTTTGATGTCGTGATTTTGTGAGCTTGTTCGCAAAAAACTCTAATAATGCAGAAGAGATTCCAAAATTTCCTTCAGCATTCTCAAAATCTATTGGATTAACTTTATGAGGCATAGTTGAAGATCCAACTTCATTTTTTAAAAGTTTCAGAGCAAAAATATCATTTGATATATATATCCATGTATCCTGACAAAGATCTATGAGAATATTATTAATTCTTACAAGAGAGTGGCATGTCTCAGCTATCCAATCATGAGGTTCAATCTGAGTAGTATATGGATTTTGTTCTACAGCAAACTGTTTAATGAATTTTTTATTAATTTGAGACCACTTTATTTTAGTATCTACAATATCAAAAGTATGATAATTTCCAGTCGCACCACTAAATTTTGCCATTGGTTTGATTGATTTTAAAATTGATATTTCTCTATCTAATCGCGATGCAAAGACTTTGAACTCTTTACCTAATGTTGAAGGTGATGCAGGTTGGCCATGAGTTCTTGCTAAAAAAGCTACATTAGACCATTTTTTTGAATATAAATTTAAAACCTTGTTTAGGTTATTAATTTCATTCACATATATTGATATTCCTTTTTTTATAATCACCGCATAGCTGAGAGAGTTTACATCCTCACTAGTTAATCCAAAATGGATTAAATGGATGTATGAAGATAAAACTTTATTTTTTTTGAAATAATTTCTTATAAAGTATTCAACTGCTTTGACATCATGATTTGTTGTAGCCTCAATTTTTTTTATTTGTAAGACTGATTTATTATCAAATGAATTTTTAAATTTAACTATTTTTTCAACAGAATTTTTTGAGAGAGGTTTAAAAGTATTTTGAAGCTTTGAACATAAAAATAATATCCATTCTATTTCTATTTCAAATCTAATTTTAATTAATTCAGACTCACTAAAATTTTCTCTAAAATTAGAAATCTTTTTTGCATATCTACTATCTAGTGGTGAAATATTATTATGATCAAATTTCATTTTTAATCTTATACTTGAAAATTAGGATTATATATTAAAAAGTCTTACAAATAACTCCGCCGCCTAGACATATTTCATTATCATAGAATACTGCTGATTGACCTGGTGCAATTGCTCTAATCGACTCTTCGAATATAACCTTATATTCATTAGATGATTTCTCGATAGTACAATTAACAGGAGTGTGTTGATGTCTTACTTGAACGCTACATTTAATTGGATATTTATATTCAATATCATTTATATAGTTTATATCTTCAACATATAGACCTTTATTCATGAGTAATTTGTTATCTCCACCTTGACATACATATATTTCATTTTTTGGTATATTTTTTTTATATACATACCATGGAAGTTCTTCTTTTCCCTTAACGCCACCAATCATAAGACCTTGTCTTTGACCTTGGGTGTATAAAATTGAACCTTGATGTTGACCAATGATGTTGTCATTTTCATCCTTAATGTCTCCTTTTTCAAATTCAATAAAACGACTTAAGAAATCTTTTAGATTTTTTTCTCCAACAAAACATATGCCAACAGAATCTTTTTTATTAGCTGTAACTAAGTTATTTTTAAAAGCGATATTTCTTACTTCTAATTTTGTTAAATTCTCTAAAGGGAAGAGGCATTTAGAAAACTCTTTTTCTGATACTTCATGTAAAAAATATGTTTGATCTTTATTAATATCTTTTGCTCTAGCAAGAAATTTTCTACCATCTTTATTTATTATCTTTGCATAATGACCTGTGGCTATAAAGTCTGCTCCTATTTCAAATGCATAATCTAAAAATGATTTAAATTTTATTTCTCTATTACATAAAACATCAGGATTAGGCGTCCTGCCTTTTTCATGTTCACTTAAAAAATTAGTAAATACTCTATCCCAATATTCATCTGAAAAATTTGCCTTATGTAATGGTATGTTTAATTTATCGCAGACTTTAGATGCATCCTTAAAGTCAATTTCTGATGCACAAACCTCGCCTGGCTCAGATTGCCAATTTTTCATAAAAAGGCCTTTAACATCATATCCTGCTTCTTTAAGTAAATAAGCAGAAACAGAAGAGTCAACCCCTCCTGAAAGTCCTACAACTACTGTTTTTTTTCCCATATTCTTTATTTTTATGCATATTATATTGCATTATTTAATAGTATAATAACGCCGTTTTACTATCTAATTAATCTTATTACAGGAATCGGTAAACAAATGAAGTTCAATAAAATAAAAGAACCTAAAACTGGAGAAAAAATATCTTATAACAATGGAGTACTTACCGTTCCTGATAATCCAATAATTCCATACATTGAAGGTGATGGCATAGGTGTAGATATTACCCCAGCTATGCTTAATGTAGTAAATAGTGCCGTAAAAATTGCTTATGATGGCAAAAGAAAAATTGAATGGATGGAAGTGTATTGCGGCGAGAAATCAACAAAGGTTTATGAAAAAGACACTTGGCTACCAGATGAAACAATAGATGCCTTAAAAGAATATGTAGTAAGCATTAAAGGTCCTTTAACAACTCCTGTTGGAGGTGGTATACGATCTCTTAATGTTTCCTTAAGACAGATTTTAGATTTATATGTTTGCTTAAGGCCGATTAGATATTTTGAAGGTGTTCCATCACCAGTCAAGAGACCTCAAGATACAGATATGATTATTTTTAGAGAAAACTCGGAAGATATCTATGCTGGTATAGAATTTAAAGCTGAATCAGAAGAATCTAAGAAAATTGTAAAAACTCTCGAGGATGATTTTGGCATTGTACAGATTAGATTTCCAAAGACCGTTGGAATCGGCGTAAAACCAATCTCTAAGGAGGGCACAGAGAGACTTGTTAAGAAAGCAATAAACTACGCAATTGATAATGATAGAAGTTCAATCACCCTCGTACATAAAGGCAACATAATGAAATATACAGAAGGCGCATTTAGAGATTGGGGTTATGAACTTTCAAAATCTGCTTATAACGCAGAAGATTTAGATGGTGGACCATGGCAGGTAATAAAGAACCCTAAAAATGGAAAAAATATTGTCATTAACGATGTAATTTGTGATGCTTTTTTACAACAAATATTACTAAGACCTAAAGATTATGATGTTATTGCTACCATGAATTTAAATGGTGATTATATATCTGATGCTTTAGCTGCATGCGTTGGAGGTATTGGTATTGCGCCTGGTGCTAATCTATCAGATGAATATGCTGTTTTTGAGGCAACACATGGTACTGCACCAAAGTACGCAGGCCAAGATAAAGTTAATCCTGGTAGTTTAATACTCTCTGCTGAGATGATGCTAAGACATATGGGTTGGACTGAAGCGGCTGATTTAATTATAAGCTCAATGGAAAAAACCATCCTTGCAAAAAAAGTAACCTATGATTTTGAGCGAATGATGGATGGCGCAGACCTAGTATCCTGCTCAGGTTTTGCTGAAGAGATGGTTAAAAGGATGTAATGATAAGGTTATCCAAAGAGACCATAGACGCATCAAATGATTTAGGATCAGCAGTATTAGAAAAAGATCCAGAACTAAAAGAACCTCCTTTATATCAAGTAATATTAATTAATGATGATTACACTCCAATGGAGTTTGTTGTTTATGTTCTTCAAACAGTTTTTAACCATACTCATGAGAAATCTACACAAATAATGATGGCCGTTCATACAAAAGGAAAGGGTGTTTGTGGTATATTTTCTAAAGAGATTGCTGAGATGATGTCATATGAAGTTAATAATATGGCAAAACATCACAATCATCCATTATTGAGTGAAATAGAACCATTAACTGATTAAATATGTTTAGTAAAGATTTAGAAGTTTCAATTGCCAATCTTTTTGATAAGGCGCAAGAAATAAATATTCAATACCTAACTGTTGAACATCTTTTTTTGATAATTCTCAATGATTATGATGTAAAAGATTTTATTGAAGGTCAAAATGTTAGTGTTGATGCTCTAAAGGATGATCTTAATGAGCATTTAAAAAAATCCAGCATTATGAGAACTGATAATCAAAAAGCCGTGCAACCAACACTTGGTTTTCAAAGAGTGCTACAAAGAGCTGTTTTTCATATTCAATCATCTGGAAAAGGGGTGGTTAAGCCCATAAATATTTTAGTTGCGATATTTTCAGAAAAGGAATCAAGATCGGTTTATATTTTAAATAAAAATAATATCAATAGACTTGATGTTGTTACATTTATTTCTCACGGTCCTTTAGAAAAGAAAACAACTGACAGCAGCACTGCTAATGAAGAAAATATCCAAGCAGAAAATATTAAATCAGAAGAAAGCCCTTATTTAATTAATTTAAATAATTTAGTAAATGAAGATAAGATTGATAATTTAATTGGAAGAACTAAAGAAGTTGATAGATTAATTCAAATTTTATCAAGAAGAACAAAGAATAATCCATTACTAGTTGGTGAGTCAGGAGTGGGGAAGACTGCAATTGCTGAAGGCCTAGCATATCTTATAGTAAATAATAAGGTGCCTAATATCCTAAATGAGTCAATTATATATTCATTGGATATAGCTGCTTTGATTGCTGGCACAAAATACAGAGGCGATTTTGAAAAAAGACTTAAAGAAGTTTTAAAATTTTTAGAAACCAAAGATAAGGCAATTTTATTTATAGATGAAATTCATACCATAATAGGTGCTGGCTCTGCTTCAGGAGGATCTCTTGATGTTTCAAACCTTCTTAAACCTGCACTTGGGAAAGGTACCTTAAGATGTATTGGTTCGACAACATTTCAAGAATACAGAGGAATTTTTGATCAAAATCAAGCTTTATCAAGAAGATTTCAAAAAATTGATGTTATCGAACCATCTTTTGATGAGTGTATTGAGATAATTAATGGGATTAAAAATATTTATGAAGACTATCATAATGTTTTTTATACCAATGAGGCAGTCAAAGCTTCTGTTGATTTATCATCAAAATATATCAATGAAAGATTTCTGCCTGATAAAGCAATTGATGTAATAGATGAAACTGGGGCTATGTTGAATATAGCTAGAAAAAATAAGAAAAATATTACCGTAAATCAGTCTGATATAGAAAAAACTATATCTAAGATTACTAAAATACCAGAACAAAATATAACTGTTTCAGATAAGAAAGATCTTAAAAACTTAGAAGAAAATCTAAAAAGGGTTATTTTTGGTCAAGATCTTGCTGTGGAAACTTTAGCAAATGCCATCAAGCTCTCACGAGTTGGACTTAGAGATGACAATAAAACCATAGGCTCATTTTTATTTACTGGCCCTACTGGGGTAGGTAAAACAGAAATATCTAAACAGTTATCTGAGATTATGGGGATAGATCTTATTAGATTTGATATGAGTGAATATATGGAAAGACACACAGTCTCAAGGCTTATAGGAGCTCCTCCTGGTTATGTTGGATTTGATCAAGGTGGTTTATTAACAGAAGCAATAGTAAAATCTCCTCATTGTGTTTTACTGCTTGATGAAATTGAAAAAGCACACCCTGATATTTTCAATATTCTTTTACAAGTTATGGATGCTGGTATATTAACTGATAATAATGGAAGAAAAGCAGACTTTAGAAATGTAATATTAATAATGACTACTAATATTGGAGCTGAATTATTAGCAAAAAGAAATATTGGATTTAGTACTTCATCTAATGAATCAGATGCTATGAATTCTCTTAATAAACTTTTTACACCTGAATTTAGAAATAGATTAGATGAAACTATTCAATTTAATTATCTAGAAAAATCAATCATCCTATCTATCGTTGATAAATTCCTTACAAAGCTTCAAGCACAACTAGATAAGAGAAATGTTGAAATAGTTGTCTCCAAGGCTGTAATTAATTGGATAGCAGATAACGGCTATGATAAAGAGATGGGTGCAAGGCCTATGGAAAGATTTATTTCTAAAAATATTAAAAAACCATTGGTTGATAAATTATTATTTGGCAACCTTAAATCAGGAGGACAAATTAATCTTTATATAGAAAATGGTTCTTTAAAATTTAAAGAAATTAAAGATAAGATAAAAGTTTAATTCTTTAAAATCTTTTTATACTGACTCTCTGTACGCGGGCGTAGAATTCAAAATCTCAATTTCACTACTATTCATATCTGGAGATATTTCTTCAAATAGAACGCTTGATAAATACCTTTCAGCAGTGTCAGCAAGCATACACAGAATTGTAGTACCTTTTGGTGCTTTATTCGCAACATCCATTGCTACCGCAAATGTCGATCCTCCAGAGATACCAGTTAATATGCCTTCGTGAGCGGCAAGTTTTTGCGACCATTTAATTCCATCAGCTCCAGATACAGGTATTATTTTATCTATAAATTTATTATCTATAGCTTCCTGCAAAACTAGGGGAATAAAATCAGTTGTCCAGCCTTGTATAGGATGAGGATTCCAATCAGGATGTGAGACAGCAGGGGCTCCATCATCTGTTCTTTTTTGATCAGTTCCGTTAGCAACAAGAGGTGCAACATCAGGTTCAGCCATAACTAATTTTGTATTTGGCATTGATTTTTTTAAAACTCTTGCAACACCTGAAAAGGTACCACCAGTACCGTAACCAGAAACCCAATAATCTAAACCTAAATCTTTAAAATCTGAAAGTATTTCTTCACCGGTAGTACTTTCATGGATATTTGCATTAGCCTCATTTTCAAATTGTCTGGCATAAAACCATCCGTTTTGATCAGCCAATTCTTTTGCCTTTTTGTAAGCACCTGAACCAGCCTCAGGTGCTGGCGTGATAATAACTTTGGCACCAAGAAACCTCATCATTTTTCTTCTTTCAATAGACGCACTTTCAGGCATTGTAATAACACATGGATAATTTTTTGCCGCACAAACAAATGCAAGGCCAATACCTGTATTACCACTAGTTGCTTCAACAACTGTTTGTCCTGGTTTTAAAACCCCTTGTTTTTCAGCCTCATCAATTATGCTAAAAGCTAGCCTATCTTTTACAGATGATGCGGGGTTAAAAAACTCTGGTTTTACATATAAGTCAATACCTTCAGGAGCTAAATTATTAATTTTTACCACAGGAGTATTTCCTACGGTATTTAGTATGCTGTTGTAAATCATGGTTGACTAAATAATAAAAAAAATGATTCTATCACATTAAATTTTAATTTAAATTAATAACATATCTTTATTTTTTAAATATAAAAAATTTACATTTTTGTAATGAATATGACACATATTTTAGGAATATATATATTAATATAAAAAATAAATCTTTAGAGGGAAAAATTATGTATAAAAATATATTATCAATTATTGTTGTTGGATCTTTTTTATTATTCAACACATCAATTTCAGCAAATTCTGAAAAAATAGAGAGTGATGGAACAGTAGGTGAATTTAATTACTTTACTGTTACAGATCCATCTAGTTTTATGAAAGCTCTTAATGATTTTGATAAATCAGAATGTGCTAAAAATTGGAGAAATGAATCTGGAGCTGATGTTAGCCTTTGGGCTCTTAGAGGTTCAGGAAATAGTCATTTTATCTTAGTAGTTTATGAAAATTGGGATCAAATGCAAAAAGGAAGAGCTATATTTACCTCATGTAAAGAATCAGCAATGATGATTAAAAGCTTTCAAAGATCAACAGATACAGATAGATCATGGAACTGGGTATCTGAAAATGTATTATCAGGAAGGAATTGGCAATCTAATACTGTTTTTGCAAAATTTAATTTTAAAGTTCAAGAGGGTAGTGAGTCAGAATATGTCAGTGCATGGAAACAGTTAATGCAATCACAAATAAATAATATACCTGGATCATTTGGACTTAATGTTATTCCTTATGGAAATAGATACACATCACATATGGTATATTTCGGAGCTGATTCAATGAAAGATCTCTCTCAATCACTTGCAAAAGTTAGATCAACATCAGATTTTGCAGATTTTGCTAAAATTGCTAAAGATATAAGGGTAAATGTAAATACAGAATTAGTTCAATTCGTAAAAAACTTTAATGGTGAATAAAAACTTTATTAATTAGGAGAAATAATGAAAATAATAAAATCCTTGTATTTATCAAGTATATTTTTTATAAGCACTAGCTTATTTGCTATTGTTCCAGAAGGTGCATTCACAACACTTCATGTAAAAGCTAACAATATAGATGCATATGTAAACTATATGAAAGATAACACTGAAGCATTTAAGATGATTGGATCTGATGTCGCTGGAGTTTGTATTGTCAAGACTGGAAACGAATATCCTGGTGAAATGTTTGTTTGGAATGCATTCCCTAGTGTTGAAAAAGCATTTCAAACCTCTGAGCTATATGATCCTATGAATGCTTCTGAAGGCTTTAATAAACTCAGAATGCCTTTATATTCGGTCACTTGGAAACCTTTAAAAGAATTTGAGCTTAACCCAGGATATGAAAGACTTTGGAGAATAAAAACTACTGATTCTAGAGCATTTGCAAAAGAAATGACTCGATTAGAAAAAGAAGTTCAGAATGCTGGCCATGATATGAGATTTGGTGTTTTTGAACCAATGGGTGGAGGCACTGAGGTAGTTCATTTAAGAGTAGTTACAAATACTGCTGCTGAAAGTGGTAAGGTTGTTGACGAATATTATGCAGGTGCTTCATATGGAAAAATATGGGACAACGCTTTTAAAAAATATGTTTCAGAGGTAGTAAGAGAGACTACTGAATTTTGTAAAATAATTTATACAAAATCATAAGGTTATAAAAAAAAGAGGGCATATGGCCCTCTTTTTTTGTTTCTAAGTTTATTATTCTTTAACCCAAACTAAAGCAAGTTGGAATACTAAGACAAATAAAACAAAGATTGTTTGTACAGGTCCACCGACTATAAGCGGAGCATCTAAATATTCAGACATTCTATCGCCCGAAGCCGCACCCATGTCAACCAACAAAGCAACATTTGAATTTAATATCGCTCCACCAATTTGATTAACTTGAAACATAAATGCTGCAACAAATACACAGAAAATTGATGTAAACAGTTTTCCTGCTAAGTTTACATTAGGATTATTTCTAACATTATTACACATCCTAAAAGCAAGCCATGTCATTAGAACCATTCCTACAAAATACATAGAATTTTGAATAAAACTAACCTGCATAAGGTTTAATACTTGATATTCAGTCATTTTTTCTCCCTATTAAAGTTTAAACAACTTCAATACTAATTCATTTAAAAATTTTTTTGTTACAAACATTCAACATAAATGTAAATTATTTAGATATATATTTAATAAAAGTATTTATATTTTTTTTATTGTTATAGTAATTACATATCTATTGATAAAAATATTATGAATATATTAATTAAATTTCTTTTAATTTTATTTACAACATTTAACTTATATTCTGAATATAAAATAACTGTTTTAGCTACAAATATCTCTAATTATGGTGGTTTCGGTGAATGGAGTTTTTCAGCCCTATATGAAAGTGAAAACGAATCAGTCTTATTTGATACAGGATTTCATGAAGATACTGTTTTACATAACGCAAATGTTCTAAATAAAGATTTATCAAAAGTTAATAAAGTTGTCTTAAGTCACTTTCATAGCGATCATACAGGCGGTCTTATAAAACTAAGAAAAACCTATAAAAAAATTAATAAATATGCTTTCTCAGAAGTCTATGTAGCGAGAGGTTTTTTTGATCAAAGATATGCTAAAAATGGAAGGAAAGAGGGTCCTGGAAACTATCAGGATTCATTAGAATTTAAAAAAGATGCTGAGAAAGAGGGTATCAAATTCATAATACTTGATGATTATAAAATGATTGCTAATAATATCTATGTAACAGGGACAGTTGAAAGAACAGTAGAATCATATAATGGTCCTAAAGGTTTCTTTCTTGATGAAGAACTCACAATACCTGACATTATTAAGGATGATCAGTCAGTTGGTATGTTAACTGATAATGGCTGGGTTATGATGTCTGGCTGTGGCCATTCAGGAATTATCAATACTGCAAAGAAACTTCAATCAATTAAAAACGTTCCTGTTTATGGTGCAATTGGAGGATTCCATTTGTTCAAAGCTACTGATAAAACAATTACACAAACTGCTAGTTGGCTAAAAGAAAATGGTCTTACAAAATTTATGGGTGGGCATTGTACTGGTATTTATGCAGCAGAAACTATTGCTGATATTATTGGCATCACTAGAGAAAATTTATCGCATACAGCAATAGGGAGTGTATTAACGAAAGACCTAACTATTATTAGAAGTTCAGTAGAGTAGTACTAATTAATAATATATAACTTCACATAATAAATACTTATCTTATATTAACTTATGATCGATTCAATCAAATAAGATTTTAATAATAACTATGAAACTATCATTTATAACAATTTCATTTTTATCATTAATACTAGTAACTTCATGTGGAGGAGGTAAATCATCAGAAATAATTGATGTTGATTCTACTATCCCACCTACATTAATTAATACAAACTTTCCTTGTTATCCAAACTGTCCTTCGCCTACAGCTGTTCCAAATGATGCAACAATAAAACTTTTAAATGAGGGATTTAATCAACCTAAATCTAATCCAGATCAATGGGCTATATTCAGTATTGATATTGAACAATATTACATTGATAGAGAAGATATTACACAAAATGCTTTAAATACATCATTTGGTGGATATATGAATTATAACTATATGGTTTTTAATGAAGATGGTCCTGATGAAATTAATGTACCAATTATGAATAGATTAGTAGAACTTAAATATAATGGCTGGGAAGATGGCTACTCAACAAATGAACTTAGGAGTGTATCCAGTTGTCTAGCGGGCGCTAATCCTAATGGTTGGGAAAAAGATTCAGATTTTGAACAGCATTCAACATGCATGGTTTGGAAAAGTTTTCTTCTTTATAGTCATGCAGCAAATGACCCCAACTATAGACCAGAAGATTATGAAATTGAAATTGAAATAATCCAGCATATGCAGCATGAATATTTTCATCATTATCAAAGAGCGCATGCATTAGACAGAGGTTTAGATTATCAAAGTGCTCCTGAAGATGATCCTAATCAAAGCGTCAATGCTCCATGGTGGTGGATTGAAGGTGCTGCTATGTCCGCTGAATTTTGGTGGATAAGATCAAATTGGAAAAATCTTAACTTTTTAGATAAATATGATTCACAAGATATTAATAATATGGTTAATTTTCAAATAAATGGACGCAATACCTCTTTTTGGTGGTTTTTACAAAGAATTCAGTCAAGCGGACCATATGTGGAACAATCAGGTCATATAAATTATGAATTAATTGATTGTAGTGGTTGGGAATTAGGCCCAGAACATTCTGATGGTTATCCAGAAGATGGACATAATAACAATGATTGTGAAAATCAACTAGCACCATTTGCACCAATTCATTTTATGGCAAGTATCAGTTCGTGGGAGGTAGTTTTAAGAGATATACCATCACTATACTATGAATATGGATTTTGGGGTGCTGTAGAGCTTTATACAGGACTTAATGAAGAAGAGTTTTATAAACAATTTAACGAAACCATGAGATTAACAAACTGGGAGGATATATCAATGACATATGCTCCAGAAGGTTGGAATATACCAGATGAATCTATAGATGCACATGTAGATTTTTATAATATTGATTATTTTAAGCGCTAACATAAATTAACATTTTTGCCGTAGGGGGATAATAGATAAAGTATTTCATTATATATAACTTCGCATAATATATATTATGTTCAATAATACTAAGTTCTTGGAAGCATGCCTTTTACTTTTTGAAGCGTTATCTCTGTTGCAGCCCGTCTATGTTTAGATAATTCTTGGTAACCATCATCATTCCACCAATTATCAGCATCTTGCTCAGATGGAAATGAAAAAATAATAACCCTATCAAATTGCATTGGTTTATCACCCTCAAGACATTCAGGTGAGTCATCAAATGTAATAAATGAACCATTATGTTTTTTAAGAAATGGAAAAAAACCTTTTTCATATAATTTATATTCATCAGGATCGATTATCTTAAGATTAACAATCATATACACTGGAATGTCTTTCATAGTCTAACTCCTTAATATCAAATCTAATTTAAAATATTTTATTATGTTTATATAGATTAAAATTAACACATTTAGTGTAAAATACCACGCTATGGCTAAAGAAGATGCATTAGAATTTGAAGGAGAAGTTATTGAAACTCTCCCTAATACCAAATTTAAAGTCAAATTAGAGAACGACCACATAATTACAGCTCATATTTCAGGTAAGATGCGTAAACATTACATTAGAATTTTAACTGGTGATAAAGTTAAAGTTGAAATGACTCCATATGATCTAACTGTAGGAAGAATTACCTTTAGAGGTAGATAGATCTCAAATTCAATCTATACTTTTTTTAGAAGATCTGAAGTGTATAAAGAAAAAATATGTAGCTAATGCTGTTAGCAAGTGCCAAATACCATGTGCTTGTATTATTGAGTCTGGTGAACATGATGCATGATCTGGAACACCAGTTAACCATATTACAAAAGCACTTAAATAAGAAATCATACCTAAAATGAACCATTTATATGTTCTAGAATATTTAGGTTGTTCATTTGATAATACAGCTGGCAACCAAAACAATATTATCCACCAATATTCATTAAAATTTTCAAATACTTCATTTGGCATTGTCCCAAATAACATTAAAACTAAGAAACCAACAAAACCTGATAGTAATCTAAAAATTGGTGACCAAAATTTATAAAGCATTTCAGAGATAACCCATAATGCTATAGAAACACCAAATAAGTTAAAATTAATACCTAATTCAAAATCAGTAAACCATCTCCAAATTGAGTAAATAATAACAATGGCTGTATATGTAATTAAAAATTGTTTAATGGTCCATTTTGACATGCTGTAAACATTAAATAGCCATGGCAAAATAATATACATTATCATGCTTAAATTATCAGCCCATGCACCCCACTCTGTATTAGTACCATGCATAAGCATTGATCCTGGACCTAAATAAATTACAACTGATGCATATAGAATGGAAACCGGATTAATGCCGATAAATGAATTGTTTGAGTTTTTATCATCATTACATAAGATCCAAAAAAGATATAAGCCAACAAACATAAAGCCCAAATTACTTAGGGTATTAATAGGTTCTCTAAAAATGCCATCTGAAACTCTTTCACACCATCTTGATGCTTCTCCAATCAAGCTTGCAGATTCAGCTGATTGAATTAAACCTGCGGCGCTTAAGATAAAAAAGATTATTAGAAATATTAATGAAATAAAACATGCAACATAAAAATGGTAAAGATTGTTAGTCAAATTTTATAACCTTACCCGCCTTCATAACAAAAGACACATTTTCCATATTATTTATATTTTTTAAAGGATTGCCATCAACAGCAATTATGTCAGCAACTTTCCCTACTTCTATTGATCCTAATATGGAATCTATGCCAAGCAATTTAGCTGTTGTAATAGTTGCTGATTGTATGGTTTCTATTGCTGGCATGCCGTAATTAACCATATATAAAAACTCCTTCCAATTAGTGCCATGCGGTTGAACACCTACATCTGTACCAAAAGCAATTTTTACACCTCTTAGGTATGCTTTATTAAAAGTATTTCCAATTTGAGGGCCAACAGATGCTGCTTTTGGCCTAACTATTTCTGGAAAATAGTTATCAATTTTTGATTTATCAGCTACAAATTCACCTGCAGATATTGTTGGTACATAGTAAGTACCATTATTTATCATTAAATCCATGACTTCATTAGTCATATATGTGCCATGTTCAACTGAATCAACTCCTGCAATTACAGCTCTTTTCATTCCCTCAGAACCATGAGCATGAACTGCAACCCACATACCGTAATCTTTAGCAGCTTTAACAACTGCATTAACCTCTTCTTCAGTAAACTGCGGATTATCACCAGACTTTGCAACACTTAGAACACCACCGGTAACTGTGAGTTTAATTCCATCTGCACCATCTTTATATCTCTGCCTAACAGCAGTAAAAGCCTCATATGGCCCATTTATTACCCCATCTTCTGGAGCAGGATATTCATAGGAATCTTTACTTATTCCGTTAGTATGGTCAGCATGACCTCCTGTTGTTGCAATACTTTTACCAGAAGTAAAGATTCTTGGACCAAGTACTTGATTAGAATTAACTAAATCTCTTAGAGAAATAGCTATTAACCCGCTATCACCGACCTGTCTTACGGTTGTAAAACCTGCTTTTAGAGTTATAAGTGCATGTTTTGCGGCCATTATTGCACTTGTTTCTCTTTCAGTTTTTTCAGGTCTTTCTGCTTTTGATTGGTACTCTTGACCAAAGTGTACATGCATATCCATTAAACCTGGCATCAATGTTCTACCTCGAAGGTCTAAAAAAGTATCTTCATTATCTATATTAATAAATCCTTTATCGATAGAAGTGATAATATCTTTTTCTATAGTAATAGAGAAATTTTTCTTAACTTGGTTATTTATTACGTCAATGTATGAATCTGTATAAATAATCGTAGCCGAGTAAACTGTTGAAGATAAAAATAAAAGAATAAAATATATATATTTCATATATCTAATTCTACATATGAATTAAAAAAAAAATAGGGCTTAGCGCCCTATTCTATAAATGATTAATAACTTTTATAACTTTGAATCTAATTCAGGTAAGGCATTAAATAAATCACTTACAAGACCGTAGTCAGATACTTGGAAGATTGGCGCATCTTCATCTTTATTAATTGCAACAATAACTTTTGAGTCTTTCATCCCAGCTAAATGCTGAATAGCGCCAGATATTCCAACAGCTATATATAAGTCTGGAGCAACTATTTTACCTGTTTGCCCAACTTGATAATCATTTGGTACAAATCCAGCATCGACTGCAGCTCTTGAAGCTCCGACTGCTGCTCCTAATTTATCAGCAATGGAATCCAAAAGATGAAAGTTATCACCAGATTGCATACCTCTTCCACCAGATATAACTATATTTGCAGAAGTTAACTCTGGTCTATCACTTTTAGCAAGCTCTTCAGATACGAACTCACTAATATTTGCTGAATTTGAAGCTTCTACAGACTCAACTGGTACATCAGAATTATCATTTGCAACTGGATCAAAAGCTGTAGATCTAACAGTTATTAACTTAACAGCATCATTTGATTTAACAGTAGCTATGCAACTTCCTGCATAAATTGGTCTTTTAAAAGTATCTTCACTTTCAATTGCAATAATATCTGAAATTTGTTGTACATCTAATTTAGCAGATACTCTTGGTAGAAGATTTTTACCAAATGTTGTAGCTGGTGCCAATATAAATGAAAAGCTTGAAGCTAATGACACAACAAGATTTGATAATTCTTCTGCTAATGAGTTTTTGTATAAATCATTGTCACAATTTAAAATTTTTGTAATCCCATTTAGTTGCTGAGCTTCACTAATAACTGAAGCAATATCTGAACCAGCAACCAGTAATGTAATATCACTCCCAATTTCTTTGGCTGCAGCAATAGTGTTTAGAGTTGCGCCTTTAAGATTGGCATTATCATGTTCTGCTATTACTAATATATTCATCCTATCACCTTCGCTTCATTTTTCAGTTTATCAACCAACTCATCAACACTTTCAACAATAATACCTGCATCTCTTGATGGCGGCAATTCAACTGAGAGTAACTCTGTTCTTGGGCTCACATCAATCCCTAAGTCATTAACATTTTTAACTGTGAGCTCTTTCTTTTTTGCTTTCATAATATTAGGCAATGAAGCATATCTTGGTTCATTTAATCTTAAATCAGTAGTAACAATTGCAGGTTTATTTAATTTTAATGTTTGAAGCCCTCCATCAATTTCTCTTGTTACAGTTACGTTACTATCATCTAACATAACTTCTGAAGCATTTGTAGCTTGAGGATAATCTAGTAATGCACCTAACATTTGACCTGTTTGATTGTTATCTCCATCAATGGCCTGTTTACCTAAAATAATGAGATCTGGATTTTCTTCCTCAACCACCTTGGATATTACTTTTGCTATAGCTAAAGGTTCTAGTAAAGACTCAGTTTCAACCAAAATTGCTCTATCTGCACCCAGGGCAAGCGCAGTTCTTAATTGTTCTTGAGACTCTGATTTACCAACTGTAACAGCTATAACTTCTTCAGCATTGCCTGCTTCTTTAATTCTTACAGCTTCTTCAAGTGCTATTTCACAGAATGGATTTACCGACATTTTTACGTTATTTAAATCAACATTTGTATTATCGGGCAAAGGTCTAACTTTTACGTTGTAATCGACTACCCTTTTTAATGGAACTAATATTTTCATAATAATTTATATATAATTTTGTTTTATAATATGTCTTAGATTATAAATGAAAGTTATAATCTGCAATACTGCACAATTGTAATTCCTTTTGTGCAATTTACAACATAATTTGAGGTAACTTATGGAAAGAGAAACTATGGAATATAATGTAGTAATCGTTGGTGGCGGCCCCTCAGGTTTAGCTGCATCAATTAAATTTGCTCAACTGAACAAAGAAAATGGTACAGATTATTCAATATGTTTACTTGAAAAAGGTTCTGAGATTGGTGCTCACATTCTATCAGGGAATGTTTTTCAGACTACAGCACTTGACGAGCTGATTCCAAATTGGAAAGATCTCAATGCTCCATTAAACGTTCCAGTTAAAAAAGATAAGTTAATATTCCTTTTTGAAAAATTTGGTTTGTCTATACCCGCATTTGTTTTGCCGCCTATGAATAATCATGGTAATTATATTATCAGTCTTGGCAATTTATGTAGATGGTTGGCTGAACAAGCTGAAAACCTTGGTGTTGAAATCTTTCCAGGATTCCCTGCAAGTAAGTTGATTTATGAGGATGATAAAGTTGTTGGCGTTCAGACCGGTGATATGGGTATTGATGCTAATGGTGAATTGAAACCTGGGAATGAACCTGGAATAGAAATTAGAGCTAAACACACGATTTTAGGTGAAGGTTGTCGAGGACACCTAGGTAAAGAAATCATTAATAAATATGATTTATCTGCTGGTAAAGATCCTCAACATTATGGAATTGGTTTTAAAGAAGTCTGGAAATTAGATAAAGATAAACATGAGGAAGGTTTAGTTGTTCATACTAATGGATGGCCTACGCCTTGGGACACACCATCTGGATCATATTTTTATCATGGTGAAAATGGAGAAGCGTATATAGGATATGTTATTCCACTTGATTATAAGAATCCTCATTTAAGCCCGTTTGATGAGTTCCAAAAATGGAAAACCCATCCATCAATAAAGAATTATTTAGAAGGTGCTGAACGAATATCATACGGTGCTCGTGCCCTAATAAAAGGCGGACTGCAATCTCTTCCAAAAATGGAGTTTCCTGGAGGTTTATTAATCGGAGATAATGCTGGAACTTTAAATTTTTCAAAAATTAAAGGATCGCATACTGCTATGAAATCTGGGTCTATAGCTGGTGAGCATGTATATCAAACTTTACACAATGAAATTTCTACTGATATAACGTTTGATCAGAAAATTAATGATTCTTGGATCTATAAAGAACTATATAAATCTAGAAACTTTGGACCCTTTTTTCATAAATTCGGTGCATTAGTTGGAGCTATGTTTAATGCAATTGATCAATTTATATTTAGAGGAAATTTACCCATTACTCTTAATCACCCTACTCCTGATCATGAGTGTTTAAAAAAAGCTGATGAGATGCCAAAAATTGATTATCCAAAAGCTGATGGAGTTTATTCATTTGATAAATTATCATCTGTATATCTTTCCAATACTAACCATGAAGAAGACCAACCTTGCCATCTTCAATTAAAAGATCCTTCAATTCCAATATTAGTGAATTTACCTTTGTATGATGAGCCAGCTCAAAGATATTGTCCTGCTGGGGTATATGAAGTTGTTGAAAAAGATAATGAAAAGAAATTTGTTATAAATGCACAGAATTGTGTTCATTGTAAAACTTGTGATATCAAAGATCCTTCACAGAATATCAAATGGGTAACTCCAGAGGGACCTGGAGGACCAAACTATCCAAATATGTAATAAATAATATGAATTTATTAAAAAAAAAGAATATATATATAGCTTTTCTAATATTATTTGTTAGCTCATGCCAAACTAATCAAAATGAAATTAAAGAAATTGAAGTAAATAAAATAGGTATTAGCGAAGATGAAAAATTTGAAGAATATCTTGATGTCCAATGGGACAAAGATCTTGAAGACAGACCAATATTTGCTTCACTCTTAGGTGATAAAAGATTTAACCAAGACATTACACCTAATAATTTAGAATACTATCAAAAAAGAATTTCTAAACTTCAAGAGAGAAAACAAAATTTAAATGCTTTTAATTTAAGTAAATTAAATTCTGACAATAAATTAAATTACAAACTTTTAAACCTTAATCTTGATAATTCTCTAGAAGCATCACGCTATCCATCTTACTATATGTCTCTAAATCAAAGAGGTGGCGTTCAAAGTTATTATGAAACAGGAGATAGACTTGTATACTCATCTAAGACTGATTATGAAGATTGGTTGATTCGACTATCTAAATATTCAGACAATATCAAAAATACAACTATTAATCTTAAAGAAGGATTGGCTAAGGGATATACACAGCCAAAACTTGTAACCAAACAAGTTATAACTCAAATAGATAATTTATTAAGTAATGATCTAGATAGACATCCCTATTTAAAGATATTTTTGTCAGCAAATGATGAATATTTTGTGGATGATGAGAAAAATCAACTTATCGAAGATGCAAAAGAATTAATTATAAATAAAATAAATCCTGCATATCAGGAGCTTAATACTTTCTTAAGAAACGATTATTTACCAAAATCTAGAGATTCAATTGGTTTAGATGGCGTTCCAAATGGTAAAGAATGGTATGAATATGTTACCAGGTATCACACAACTACAGACCTCACACCAGATGAAATTCATGCTATTGGTATAAGTGAGGTAAAAAGAATTAGATCTGAAATGGAACAAATAATTAAAGATCTGAAATGGGAAGGAGATTTTAAATCTTTTTTAAATTATCTAAGAACTAGTCCAAGATTTTACTATGATAATGGAGAGGATTTATTAAATGCATATTTAATAATGGCTAAAAAAATTGATCCTCTTCTTCCAAAGATTTTTAAAGTTTTTCCCAGAGCACCGTATGGAGTGATACCTATCCCAGAAGAATCTGCACCCTTTACAACAACTGCATACTATAATGGACCTGCTAAAGGTAGACCTGGATATTTTTATGCAAATCTTTATAAACCAGAATCTCGTCCTAAATATGAAATACCAGTTTTAACTGTCCATGAGGCAGTACCCGGTCATCATTTTCAAATATCTTTAGCCCAAGAATTAGAAAATGTTCCAACTTTCCGAAAATACTTAAGTTTCACAGCTTTTGTTGAAGGTTGGGGTTTGTATAGTGAAGAACTTGGTGAATTTATGGGAATCTATGATGATCCATATGATAAATTTGGACAGCTAACATATGATATGTGGAGGGCAATTAGGTTAGTTGTTGATACTGGAATGCACTATAAGGGATGGTCTAGAGATGATGCTATTAATCTCTTTATTGAAAATACAGCCAAGTCTAAATTAGATATTGAAAATGAAGTTGATAGATATATTGCATGGCCTGGACAAGCTTTGGCATATAAAATTGGACAATTAAAAATATTAGAATTAAGACAAAAAGCAGAAAGAGTATTAGGTGATAAGTATGATATTAAAGATTTTCATCATGAAATTTTAAAAAGAGGCTCAGTTCCCTTGGATATCCTTGAAGGCTATATTAATGATTGGATATCTGAGACTTTGAATTCTTAGAGTTTCTGCATTTTTCACTACAATATTTGACATTATCCCAGTTTCTTTCCCATTTTTTGCGCCATGTATATGGTTTATTGCATACTATGCAAATTTTTGTTTCTAATTTAAGTTTCTTATGCAATTTTACCTACCGGATAACTTTTATTACCACTGCTTATATAAAGAATATCATCAACTATATTGTTCTTTTCTAATGCAAAATTCATTAAATTATAATACGTTGATCTGTTAAAAAATCCTTCAATATTATCTCTTACATGAACTAAAGGGATTATGGTGTCCTCAAAATCGATAAGTTTAATTAAATTAATTTCATTTACTTCAAATGAATATTCAAAGTTCGTAATTAACTCAAGGTATTCATCTTTAAAACTAAAATCTGTAATAACATATGGAGCTAAGGCAGTTCTTACAGGCACTTTTTCATGAGGAGTAACTAAATAATATAAATCATCGTCTTTTCTTAAAACAGTGGAGAAGAGCTTAGTTAGTCTATAATTTTTAATTGGAGAATTGTTATAAAACCACTCTCCTTCTCTATCTATAAAAAATTCCTGGCCCTCACACAAATCTGGATTCCATTTGTGCACTGGAGGGAAAGTATTGGCAGTTGCCTTAATATGATTCGCAATTTTAGAAATACTCATAAATAGATTTTATAAAAATGAATAAACCAATTAAACATAAAATTGCTGATAAAAAATAATTAATTAATTTATTTTTGTGAATATTTATTGTATTTGATGAAGTAAGTAAGAAAGAAACTAACATAAACCATAATGCCGAAGTAATTGAAAAATAAATTGGATAAAGATAGAAAAGTACACCCTGAATCGAATCAATCAAGATGGTAAACAATGAAACAAAAAA
>CACLXS010000006.1 GCA_902610905.1 uncultured SAR86 cluster bacterium | reverse complement strand
AGCTGTAAAAGCTGGTGAAAATACTAGTACTTTTTTTTGATTTTTTGACGGCAATTTCTCTAAAACTTTGTCAGTAAATGGATCTAGCCATTTATTTGTTAGTCTAGATTGAAATGTGACTTCATATTGTGATTCATCTAAGTTTAGTTTATTTGCAATGAGTTTAGTTGTTTCATAAACAGTAGCTTTATAGCAATACTTATTTTTGTTTGTAATTCCAAGCTCACAATCATTATCTGAGCATAAACTATCTGAGTAAACATTATCTACGTGACTATTTGGCACCCCGTGGTAACTAAAAATTATTTTATCGTATGAAGCCATATCAAATTGTTTTGCTTTATCTACCCATGCATTGATGAATAATGGATTATCATAAAATTGATTAATAAAGGTTACATTTGGTATTACCCACTTTTCTCCTAAACATCTTGAAACTTCCTTGTATACAGAACCAGTGGTAGCAGCTGCATAGTGAGGAAATAAAGGTAGAATTATTAATTCATCTGGATTTTCGCTTAGAATGTCATCCAATACACTTTTAATTGATGGTGATTGATATCGCATAGCAAATTTAACACTAACACTAGGTAACTTTTTCTGTAAGACTTGCGTAAGCTGTTCCGTATTATAAAGTAATGGCGATCCATATAGTTCACTCCAAACTTTTTTATAAATCTTTGCAGAACTAAAGGATCTAAATGGACAAATTATAAAATTAACTAATAAAAACCTCAGTATTGGATTAATATCTAGAACCTTTTCATCAGATAGAAATTGTCTTAAATACTTAAAAACATGCCAATATGATGGACTATCAGGTGTTCCAAGATTTATAAGTAAAAGCGTTTTTTTCATATTTTTTAATTTTTTCTAAAAATAGGATTAGTAATTATAAATATAAAGCATATTAAACACAGAATCGAAGAAAAATAATATAAATATGCTGGGTTATACGCATATATTGGCATAGCAACCACAGGTGTCAAAATATGACCTATTGGATAAACAGATCCCAAATATCCTGCTACTGAACCTTGGTATTCAGGTGATTGTGCTAAAGATAATGAAGATGAAATGGCTGGACGCAACAATCCTCCACCTAGACCATTAACAATAATTGATAAGTAATAAATTGAAATCTTTGGATATAAAGCCATAACTGTATATGAAAAAGATAATAATATAATACCGTATATCAGTAATTTATTATTTGATAGTGGAAAAGCATCCGTAAAGATGTATTGGCTAACTATTGTAGATATAGAAAGTAAAGCAAAAGTCATACTAATTACAACAGGTAAATCATCGATATTCGGGAATGTATCAAAAAGATAAAAACCAATAGTTTGAATCAACGAAGCAAGACACAAGCTAGATATAGAAGCTACAAATAAAAATGGCCACACAGTATTTGATGTCCATGAAACTTTTTTTGATAGATTTCTTTTATTTAGTTTTAATGGAGTCATATTCTCTAGATTTTTATAAATTCCTAATGATGCAATTACTCCTAAAAAGCTAAAAATATAAAACGGTGTTTCTTTTGATATAAGAATTAAAAAACCACCAATCAAAGGCCCTGCGACTGTACCAATTAAAAAACTTGATTCAAGTCGAGCAAATTTAACAGTTCTTTTGTCTTTTGATGATATATCTGCGACATATGCAAAAGAAGCCGGCCTAGTAGCAGACCCCAATAAACCATTCAACATACGACCAAATACCAGTAATGGAAAAAGATAAACTAAATCTAATAAATCTTTTTCAACTAAAAACAATGGGGTTATCATAGCTATTAATGATGCTGAGTAACCAAGAAGCCCCAGAATAGCTATATTACGTCTTCCATAGCGATCACTAGCCCTACCCCATGTTGCACTAGTTAAGGCCCAGCCAATAGCCGAGAATGCAAATATTGACGATGTTTGTACTTCAGATAAACCTAACTCTCTAGCTAGAGGTGGTACAATGACAAAAACAAATGATTGCCCTAATCCAACTGTAAATAGGCCAAATTTAAGCCAGGAAGAACCAGATTTATTCATTAAGATATTTTTTTTATACCTATAATATTTCTGATAGAGGATAACATTTCTTTGGCTATAGGCCTTACCTTATTAGACCCCTCATTTAACAAATCATTAAGTAAATTTTTATCATTAACCAATGAATTATATTTATCTCTTATAGGATTCATTTCATTATTAACAACGTTAAATAATTTATTTTTAGCATCACCCCAACCAATGCCATCTTTGTAATCGCTTTCAAATTCAGCAATCATTTCATCTGAAGCAAAATATTTATATAACTTAAATACCGTGCAATTTGATGGGTCTTTAGCTTCTCCTGGTTCTAATGAATTTGTAAGTATCTTTGCTATAGCTTTTTTGAGTTGTTTTTCAGTAGATAGTAATGGAATTATATTTCCATAAGATTTAGACATTTTTTGACCATCAGTACCAGGCACTGTGTCCTTTTTAGATTGGATTATAGCTTCTGGTAATTCAAAAGTTTTTTTGTAAATATGATTAAAGCGTGCTGCAATATCTCTTGTCATTTCAAGATGTTGAATTTGATCAGCTCCAACAGGAACATATGTAGCATTAAACATTAATATATCAGCAGCCATTAAGATAGGATATGAGAAAAGGCCCATTGTTATACCTTTGTCAACATCTCCTTTATTATTATCAATAGCTGCTTTATACGCATGCGATCTATTCATTAAACCTTTAGCCGTTACGCAATTTAAAATCCAGCTAAGTTCAAGAATTTCTGGTATATCTGATTGTCGATAAAAAAAAGATTTATCTACATCAATACCTGAAGCAAGCCATGCTAAAGCAACATTTTTTACAGATTCTGATACTTCTTTATTATCAGAATTTTTAATAATTGCATGATAATCAGCTAAAAAATAATATGATTCATCATAATTCTGTGCAAGTTCTAGGGCAGGCTTTATTGCTCCTAAATAATTTCCAATATGAGGAGTACCAGTTGTTGTAATACCTGTTAGAATTCGTTTTTTCATTTGTTATAATTATAAACTTCAAAAGAGATTAATGTGAAAACAAGTCAAGATTTATTTAAGCAATTAGATGAGGCTGAATCTTTATTTACAAAAGGTTCGATAAAAGATGCCCAAAAAAAGGTTAGAGAAGTTATAACAAAATCTAAAGAATTAGATAAAGTACCAAACAAGCTCAGACATAAACTTAATTTTGCAATCGGCCAATCAAGATATTTTGATGATATGTCATCTTTTGCTACTAACCCAAAAAGAGAAGAGTTAATTAAAGAAATATCTACAATTATTGAAAGTCCTTTGGAAAGTCCAAAAAAACAAGCCCACTTAATTCATGATATTCAAACTAAATGGCAACTACTTGATTTATCAAGCAGGCCTGCATCGAAAGAACAATGGAATAAGTTTAATGAATTAACTAATAAAGCATGGGAGCCATGTAGTGAATACTTTGATGAACTTAAACAAGTTAAGATAAAAAATGCGCTACAAAGACAAAAAATTATTGATAACATTAATTCATATGTTCAGCAAAATTCATCTAACTGGCCTCAACCAAAGTTTTTAATACAATTTTTAAGGAAATCTTTTGAAGATTGGCAACAATATGCACCTGTCCTAGATAAAGACCTTAATAAACTACGAAATGCGTATTTTGAAGTAAAGAAACCAATTAATGATGCTATTAAAAAGCATGAACAGATAGTTATAAAAACAAAAGAAAATTTAATTACAAAAGTTGATGCTATTTCTAATGAAGATAACGATATATGCATTAAAAAATTTAATGATTTAAAAAATGATTGGAAAAAAGCTGGCTCTGCAGGCCGCAAGATAGATAATAAGCTTTGGGATAAATTTAATAAAGCAGCTGATAGATTTTTTCATGCTAAAAAAGAACTTATTGATTCAGAGCTAACTGAAGCAAAAAATTTATTATCAGAATTCAAAAATAATCAAGTTACACTTAAAGAGATTTCGAGCAAAATTGAGAATTTAAAAAATATAACTAAAACAAAGGAATATAAATTAATTCATAAAGAAATTAAAATCAAACAAAGTCAATATGAGGAAAAACAAAAACAAACTAAGGTTAATTCATATATAAATTTATTAGATTCTTTTCTTAGCAATAATTTTGAAAACATTGACTTACCCTCCTCAATGATAAATAAATTGAATAAAAAACCTTTAACAAAATCAAATATTGATTCACTTAAATACTCATGTATTAAATTAGAAATACTTGCAAATATAGACTCGTTAAAAAAAGATTCAGAATTAAGGCAATCAATTCAAATGGAAATGTTAACTAATAAATTCAATAAAACATCCAATGATTTAAGCTCAATTGATGAACTTGTATTAAATTTTATTAATAACTTATCTTCAAAACCAACTGCTCCAGAAAAAACACTTTGGAAAAGAATCTCAAAAGCTTTACCAGAACTTATATAAATACTATTTTCTATTTTTGAGTTCGATCAGGATTTCTGAATGTCTTTTTTTATCAAGGTTATAGTAATAAAAAAATATAAAAGGTATTGATAGTAAAACAGGTCCAACAACACCTTGAATGAAAAATAATGAATATGCTTGATCATATGTTGGTGTATCAGAAGTGATTTTTAATACCCATAAAGTTAATCCTCCAGTTAAGGCACCAAATGCTGTATTAACCTTTTGTATAAAAGAAACTGCGGAATATAAAACCCCTTCCTGTCTTTTACCACTTTGAAGATCAACTTCATCAGCAATATCTCCAATCATTGCATCCCTAGTCATATTACCGGCAATACTTAGTGTAGAGATAAATATTAAAGGCATGCATAAAAACAAAACCAAAGTTGTAGTACCTTTTTCTGGTGTTAAACCTAAGTTATAAAAAATAAATGCAATAGGACTTGATAATGCTACGCCTGTTACACAAATCAATACAAAATTTCTTTTCCCAAAAAGATTAACAAGTTTAGGTGTTATATAAAAAGCTAAAAATGCAGCTCCAAAATATATGTATAAAAAAATACCAATTTGACTCCCTTTAAGCTGCCAAAAATCAGTATTTATAAACAGAGTAAGACTATTTAAAAGACCCCAGCATATTGACAAAGATAAACTACCTAAAAAAAATAAAATAAAACTTCTATTTGATAGTGCAATCTTTAATTCAGACAAAATCTGTTTTATCGATATTGATCCTTTCCATGTTGATAAATTTTTTATTTCATTACTGGTAGTAAAAGAGGAATATAAAATGCTTATAACCATAACAATTGAACCTGTTAATGCAAGAGGAAAATAAGCCTCTGGATTTAACTGTCCAAATGAGAATTTTTCAGTAGATTTAAAAAAAATATTATAAGCAAGAAATGCATTACAAATTCCAGCAATCCAAGCAAACATTTCTCTCCAAGAGAATAATTTAGTTCTTTCTATGTAATCCTTTGTAATTTCAGCTCCAAAAGATCTATGTGGAACTTCAAAAAAGGTCATACCTATCCTGGTAAAGCTTGCACAGACAAACATCCACCAAAATAATTGAGTTTGTGATAAATCCCAGTCAGGCTTAGGTGTAAAAAGTAAAACATAAAAAATTGAAACAGGAATAAATGAAATATACATAAAAGGATGTCTTCTTCCATATTTAGAATTTGTTCTATCAGATACAGTCCCCATAAGAGGATCAGTAAAAGAATCAATAATAAGAGCCAAACCAATTGCAAGAGATGCAAGCAAAGGGTCTAAACCAATTACTCTAGAATAAAAAAAAAGTAAAAAAAAAGTAAATGTATCTGTTTTGATTCCATTAGCTATAGCCCCAACAGAATAATTAAATTTAAAAGTATTATTAAGCATTATCTTCACTCAAGTGACTCAATAAATCATCTTTAAATAAATCAAAAACTGGTTCTTCTATTAAATGTCTCATTTTTGGAAGAACAATTAAATTACTATTTTTAATATATCTATGTGCTTTATATGCATTTTTAACTTGTATCAAAGGATCTTCTTTTCCATGAATAATTAAAGTATTAGATTCAATAGATTTAACCTTTTTTATACGGTTTTTTGAACCCAATATGGCCATAAGCTGTCGGCTAAAACCACTATCGTCAGGGCCTGCTCTATTAATTGATTCAATAGATTTATTATAGAATTCTTCACTTTCAAGATCACTTTCATCAATACCAATCAATTTAAATATACTTTTTGTTCGTTCAATTCTTTCCTCATTTGTTGCATTTGGATTTGCTGACCTGCCCATCAATAACTTTCTTACATCTCGTTTAGGTCCATTTAACGGGCTTGGTACTGAAACAGATGAAGCTATAAGGGTAAAAGTTTTAATTCTTTCAGGGTGATTAGCTGCTAATATTTGAGCAACCATACCACCCATGGAAATTCCTAGAAGATGAGATTTTTGAATATCTAAATGGTCAAGTATAGCTACGGCATCATTGGCCATATCATCGAGTGTATATGGTCCATTGATAGGTAGTCTTAAGTAATATCTAAGATAGGTTCTGTTAATTGTTTTAGCTTTATTTTCTTCAGAAAAAAGATTACTGTTTAGTCTCGAAGACAAGCCAGAATCTCTATTATCAAAAACTATAGGTCTAAAATTATTTTCTATTAAAAAATTTATTATGTGATCTGGCCAATTTATTAGTTGGCCTCCAAGACCTTGAACTAAAAGTATTGGATCAGCAGAACTAGGGCCATAATCTCTATAAACAATTTTTACGTTATCGTTATAAACAAAGGATTCTTGAAATGAAAATAAGGAAGTAGTAGTAAACACAATTAATAAAGATTTATATAAAGGCATTTATTCTGTCTTTTATATTTTTTCTTAAACACCCCCAAAAAAGCATAACATCATAACTATGTAAGTCACCATTAAAGTATCTTATTTTTTTATACCTATCAACAAGTGGTCCTTTTGCTTCAAGCAAACCTGTAACAGAATTAACTCTAGCTAAAAATTTTTGAGTACTACTGTATTGTATAGATTTTTTTGCACCTGAATGAGAGTTAGAAAATCTGTTAGCAAAATCATAGTTATCAGCTTTAGTAATTATTGAGCTATGGTAATTTGGTGGGGAAAACCAATCATTTGAATCAGTCCATGAAAATGGATTAACTGAATAAATTTTTTGGTCCATATGTACGATATCCCATCCTGTTGGTTTCCACAGCATAGTTCTTTCTCTCGGTCTCTTATATCCTTCAGCAACTGTACACCATGAAATGATAGTACTGGTATCATTAAATTTGGTAGTCTTTTGAATATTTGGAAAAAGTATTTCGTAGTCTTTATCAGGAATGATATATCCAATTATATATGCACAAATCATTTTATTTTGAAGTTTGGTATTTTGTATATATTTCGAAACCAGTCTTTGCGCATGAAGAGCACCCTGACTATGTGACATAATTATAAATGGCCTATCATCATTAAAATTTTCAATAAAATAATTAAAAGAATTTAATATGTCTTTAAAAGCTAAATCATGTGCTTTTGTTCCATCAGAATTTTTAGCAAAATAAGAAAAATAAGTTGCTTGTCTATATTCAGGAGCATAAATATTACATGAATCATTAAAAGGTGTTATTTGATTTGAAAGCATTATTTCAGTTCTTTCGTAGGTTGAATGATCTTTAGACATATCTGAATTCCAAGTCTTTTCAAAACAACCTGTTGGATGGATATAAAATACATCAACATCATTATCTTTTTTTTTAACTTCTAAATTAGGATCCGGTGTAAAAAATTGATAGCCATCTATGTCAGGATGAGCAGCCCATGAATTTATGTTACTGTAATCGGGTGTTTCAGGATGATTAGTATCATCATATGAGTTGATAGGTCTTATTAATTCCAAAAATTTTTCAAAGCCATCAATCATTGAATGAGTATATCTTAAAAAGGACTATTAACTATTTTGTTTGTAGCAGATGAAGTAGCAATCAGAATATCATTTTGATATAAAACAGCCTCAGTAAAACATATTGATTTACCCTCTTTAGTTATTCTAGCAACTGTCTTTACAGGTCCGGGTGAACATGGCCTTAGAAATTTGACATCAATATCTAAAGTTAATGGTATGTGTTTACCTTTTGATTTAAAAATTAAAAACTGAGCCATGCAACAATCTAACATACCTGTTACAAAGCCACCCTGAACAACCATTCCATTTGAATGAGATAATTCTTTACCAGGATTAAATTCAACAATAAATTGATTATCATCAGTTGGATATGCATTTGTTATATTAAAAACTTTTAAAAATGGAGGAACTTCTCTAAAAAATTCTGATATTTCTTTCTTTTTATCTGACATTTCAATGATTTATTGGCGGAGGGAGTGGGATTCGAACCCACGGTGCCGATGAAAGCACGACGGTTTTCAAGACCGTTACAATAAACCAGACTCTGCCATCCCTCCTGATTGTGAACGCCTATTTTATAGGCTTTATTGCTAATTGCAATAAATTTAATTTTGCCCTAAAAACAGCTTTGCCGTTCTGTTGCCGTACTCTTTTTAGGGCATGAAACATATCTAGGTGTAATAAAAACCTACAACCTTCATTGGTCGTTTGCTAAGATAGAATGATGAATAGTCCCAATGTAAATAATGAAAAGAATACTGAGGAGTGTAAAATTTAGATTATGAAAGTAACAATAGATATAAGCATGTATCCTAACAAAGAGAACTTTATTCCACCTATTAAAGGATTCATAGAAAAGATTAATACTTATGATAGTATTAAGGTTGCTACCTTTCCTACTAGCACAGTAGTTCAAGGGGAATATGATCATGCTATGGATTGTGTTAAGGAAACAATATCAGCATGTCATAAAGAATTTAAAAATGCTGTTTATGTAATGAAAGTCATTCCTGAATACGAAGCACTAGATTAAGATGTGGAATCAGGACCCAATAGAAGTTCTTTTAGTTATACCAGTAATTGTTTTACTGGTTGTCTTTATTGATTATTTAAAAAATCATTGTCCTAAGTGTAGAGCATGGCATTTCTTCCGTTTTGGTTTAATAATTCTAGATAAGCCATGTGAGAAGAGGAGCAGAGAATGGGTAAAATGTAAAAAATGTGGACATGAGTGGGAAAAATTACTAAAAGGTGATGGTGGTAGTATGGGTTGAGAATAGGTTCTTTTACAGCAGCGTATATGGCTTTTTTTGTTCCTGTCGCTAATGAATGACTGCAATAACAAATAACCCACCTATAGATACTAGGAAGAACCTATAATATGCTAGTAGTTATTAATTTTAAGGAGAAATAAAATGGATATACATGATACTTTGGTTTATGTAAGTATGATTCTTACTGTTGGAATCTCAATGATTATTCTCACGTCCAATGAAAAATTTATAAATATTTTTTTCCCATTTAAATTTGTAAACTTTTTAGAATATTTAGTCTCAATATTCTTTCTGACTATATTTCAGTGGGCAGTTGGAGGTACTATTTACTTTATTTATAAGGGAATTATTTTATAGTTCTGAAGGTTCTAGCGATATTTAGAAATAATTGATTCCGTTTTGATTAAGTCTCTACTAATTGTTTGAGTAGCCATAAATATTTCTGTTGCCAAAAGAATAAAAGATAGGATTAATGATGCCATGCATAGAATAAATAAGATTGAAATAAATGCGTCAATTGAGTAGGTATTTAGTTCCCCAATAAATAATGCTCCGATTACTATGCAAACAATTAAACCACTAAGTGTGCAGAAAAAGATTGAAGCATAAATTAATCTCATTCTAAAAACTGATTGTTTGCGGTTTAACAAGAAAGTTTTTTTATCTTCTGCATTAGCCTTATCAATATATCCTTGAAGGTGTCTCAACCTATCAACAATTCTTCCAAGCCTTCCTGTCATTACATTCAATAAAGCTCCAACACCAGCTAAAAGAAACACTGGGCTAACAGCAGAAGAAAGTATTTCAGAAATTAAAAGTTCTTTATTCATGATTGCAATATTTAATCGCTTATAATCATCATAGCTCACATTCTATCAATGATAATACGGATGTTATTATTAAACATTATGATGCAAGTAACAATGATGAAGTGCCTAATTTGTTTGTATAATTGAGATATGAAGAAACTATTAACATTAATATTATTATTTGAAAATATAAAATATGACAGCAAGCTGGAACCAGGGGAAGAACCATACCTGCTGTCATAGAAAGTCTAAAGAATGATATATACAACTTTCGATTCTTATTAAAACTAAAAATTGTGTTGTTTGAGTTACGTCAAAGTTAAAGTATGCAAATTTAATGCAACTAGATAGGAAGTTATCTCTATAACTCTGTAATACCTATTCAGTTTCATTAAATTCACAAAATATTACAACATCGTAACTTTTTTATTACATGATTCATATTTAATAAAATAGTAAAGTTAATATCCTTAATATGACTTTTCTGCGACAGTAGACTGCAGCTCTACCATCGATACCACAAAATCTGCTGTCGCATCCTATTGATATAATTATGTATTGTAATAAAGAAGATTTATTGAACCTAATAAAAATTTTATAAACAAAATCAATACTTATAAAAATTTAAAGGCAATTATTTATATAAATACCACTATCATTCAAGGTGAGTTTAAATATGCAATGAATTCAGTTCACCAATGAAGTCATCTACTCATCAAGTCTATAGAAGCATTTATGTCATGAAAGTTATCCCTAGATATCAAGCTTTTGAAGAAATAAAATCAAGTTATTCTTTTTTTTTAAAATATAGAATTGCAAATGCAATAATGGTTGGCCAACTTCCTAAAATAATTTCACCAATATAAATTTGATTATAATTTGTTCCGTGAATAAATATTGCATATAGATTAAATACTGCAGCACCATAATAAATTATTCCAGCTGCTAAAAACCATGTTGGATTAAGAGTTATAACACCCAATATAGTAAAAATGAAGGTTGATATAAAGAAGGATGTGAAATCTCTAATTAAAGCATTTTGAGCATTGTCGTTTAAGTCTTTTAAAACAAATCCATAATCAGCAGCTGCAGATTCCGGTGTAAATACCCAATTTAAAACGAATCCTAATATAAGGTACGCATAGAGAATACCAAAAAATCTTACTATAAAAGTATAATTTTTATTTTTAGATATTAATGAGTAATAGAAATATCCGCCAAAGAATCCTGCAATCCAATGAAGTACTTTACCTACAAATGTTCTATTACCTCCTAACAACTCGGATTCAAATAATAGTTCTACCATTAAATACATGGCGGCTCCTATGGACACAGCACCAGCTAAAGCATAAAGATATTTACTTGAGATATTTGTAAAATTGATTAAAACAGCCGTGAAGCTAAAGGCTATAGCAAAACCAATAATTACAACTCCATATAAAAGTATTCCTAAGCGCTGAAAATCAAAGAGCAAAACTTCAAGTGATGAAATAATACCTACTGGCATATCTACTGAATTTAGCCAAAGTAAATTAGAAATTGAAGAAATAGGTGTTATTAACATAACAGTAAACAGAGCAGCAGAAAAAACTGCGAATGGATATTTTGCTATTTTCATTTTTTGGGTATAACTTTAATTAATTTATTACCGGGACCATCTGTAAGAATATAAATATATCCATTTGGTGAATCTTGTATGTTTCTTAATCTAAATCCTAGATCTGAAAATAAAGATTTTTGTCTTATTTCATTATTTTCAAAAACTACTTGCTTAACATCTCTAGAAACTAATGCAGTAATTAAAAAAGTATTTTTAAATTCAGGGTATAAATCTTTTTCGTAATAAATCATATCAGATGGAGCAATTGATGGATCCCAGTAAAGTAATGGTTGTTCCATGCCATCCTTCTGCGTAAATGGACTTATAACAGCTCCAGAATAATCAATACCATAGGTTATAGCTGGCCAACCATAATTTAGTCCTGGTTTTATTATATTTAACTCATCACCTCCTTTAGGACCATGTTCGTGCTCATATATCAGTCCATCACTAGTTACTAGTAAGCCTTGCATATTTCTATGACCATAAGAATATATCTCTGGTAGAGCATTTTGGTTTGAAATAAAAGGATTATCTTGTGGGATAGAGCCATCAGTATTTATTCTAATAGTTTTACCAAAATGATTATCTAATTTTTGAGCTTTCTCTCTATGATCATAACCATCACCGCTAGTTAGGATCAATGTTCCATCATCTAAAAAAGAAATTTTTGCTCCCATATGTGCAGGAGATCTTCTTGAAGCTACAGCTTTAAAAATAACTTTACTGTTAACTAATTTATCATTTACAAGTTCAGCTGTTGATAAAAAAAGAGTTATTTTGTTATTGTCAGTATTTGCTGAATAACTCATGTAAATCTTATTATTAGAGTTAAAATCTGGATCTAAAACAACTTCAGAGAGACCGCCCTGACTCGAATATGCAACTTCTGGAATATTTGTAACATTAGTAATAGATTTATCTTTTAAAGATGCAATTTTTAGTTTACCAGGCATTTCAGTAAATAAGACTTTATCCTCACTTAAAAAAACAAAACTCCAAGCATCATCGAGATTATCAAGCACTGTCTCAAATTTGTATTCTGAAGACAAATGAACTGAAAATAAAAATAAAAATGCTGGTAAATAAAGTTTCATAATACTTATATTAAATATATATATTATAAATTATTCTAAAAACCTATAAATAATCTAATGAAGATAACAGGTATGATTAAAGATAAAAATAAGAGTATAAAGAATTTCCATTTGTTCATATCTGTTTATATTTAGTTTAATAAATCTAGGTATAATTAACCTATAATGGATTATACGACTTATTTGATTGGAAATATCATTTTTATAGCTCTTCTGTATTGGGTAGTAAAAAATAAAAATAAGTTTTAGAAACATTCAAACTTAAAAGATATTGTTATGGAAACTATTTTTATTTACTCAATTATTTTTTTATTTATCGGGGGAATTATGTGGTCTTTTGAGGGTAGTAAATTTACAGACTATGCTCAAAACATGGGTATGCTGTTATTTTTTAAATTTAGTAAATGGTTTTTTATAATACTTGCATTTGGGCTACCATTCATGAATTAAAGGTTATATTTAAATGAAACATTTATTCTCATTATCACTTTTACTATTTTCTTTTAATGTATTAGGAGAGTTTGATACAAAATGTTCCATTTTAATTACAAAAAGACTTCAATCGGCTGAAGATGCCTATAAAGATGCAATTAGTAAAATTAATTTGTGCAATAAATATGATATTTTGTCTGTAACAAGCTTTCTTGAAGAACCAATTTCAAAGGTTTACATAACAGATCTTATACAAACTTATTGTATGTTTAATCATGAAATAATTACTCTATTAGATAAAAATACGAGCAATCTAAGTTGTGTTCATCGCGGTTTAGCCCGAAATGATAGAAAATTTATAATTAAAAATTAATTAACAAAAATGTTACTTTATGTAACATCTATTCAATGTTAACTTCATATCAGTCAACTAAATTAGCAAAAGAAAGTACTCCTCAATATCTAATAGATGCTTTCATTTGATGGCAGGATCATCCCCTTTCCTGCCATCAAAACTTAAATACATAAATTACATCCCATAAGTACCAAAATTACTATGGACGGTATCCATATTATTGGTCTTATTAACTTGTATTGATATAAATTAAGGATTGCCCCTAAAAGATATAAAATTCTTAAGCCAAACCAAGATTGAGCCAACATTAAATTATCAACATTTAATATTATTGATAAAAGTGCAAATGCAAGAAAAACTGGCAGTGATTGTCTTAGATTATCACTAGCTGAAGCCATTCGAGATGATAATGGTGTCATATTTGAAATATCACCACCGGTATACGTCCACTGAACAAGTGGAACCTTGTGTAGCGATAAAGTCATAGTTAAAAACAAGTGGATTAAATAAAAAAATCCAACACATATAATTAGATCTGACATAAACTCTCCTAAATTATTTATAACAATTTATTTTATATTAATTTTAATAATTTAGATGTTTTTTAAGTTCATCTAGATAAGGATCATAATTTTTCCAATAATCTAAACCAGATGTGTAAATGGGTTGACGAACCTGTTGAGCACTTGGAGTTTTTACAGACCTTTTACTTTTATAAAATTCTATACATGCATCTTCAAAAGGTAATTTACAATAATCTAATATTTCTTTTACTGTAAATTCAAAATTATTTACAAGATCTTCATAATTGACTGAAAGTATTTGATTGGGTAAAACTTTATTCCAATGATCCATAAGATCAATATAATTATTATAATAATTACCTAACCTTTCGAAGCTATAAGTAAATTCTTGGCCCTCTGCAAATAGCTGTTTGTAACATGAAAAACAAGCTGACATAGAATTTCTTCTAATATCAATAATTTTTGCATTTGGTAAAATTAGCTTAATTAACCCAATATGCCTAAAATTATTAGGCATTTTATCTATAAAATATACCCCATCTTTTCTGAAGACTTCTGAATCATTTATATAGTTCTCACCAATTAGTTTAAATTGAGGAGCTGATAAAGATAAAAGTATATCTGGATAGCGAGATTCTTTATCTTGAGCTCTCCTTAAATTTAATTTATGTGATATTGCAAGTATATTTGGTAATTCATGCGTGGCATCAACCATGCTATGAGAGGCAAGTATTTGCTCAACCAATGTAGATCCAACTCTTGGAAGACCAAGAATAAAAATTGGTTCATTTGATGAATTTCCCCAATCTTTTTTTATGTTAAATAGGTCTTCCGTACAAACTTCTTTTTGATTGGAACATTCAATTATAAAGTCTTTGGTCTTATATTTAGTATATGGAAGTTTTAAATCATTTCCTTTTTTATAATGACTGAAGGATCTTTCATACTCAGTTGCATCCTCGTAAGCTTTTCCTAAAGCAAAATGCATGTATATCTTTTCTTCATCATTTATATATTCATCTAAAACCATTTCCTCTAGTTTTTTTATTTCACTATCATCAAAATTATAAGTTTTTAGATTTGCTAAACTCCAATAAGCATCACCACAGAAATTATTAATTTCGTATGACTTTTTATATGAAATTATTGAATTTTCAATCACACCAAAATTTTTATATAAATGTCCACAAGACAAATGAAGTTGATAGTTTGCAGGGTTTTTCTTTAGAATTTTTTTATAAAGGTCTAATGCTTCTATTTGATTATCGGTTTGTTGGAGTGTGACAGCATATGTAATTTCAGCATTTATATCATTGGGAAATTTACTATACATTATTTTTGCATGTTCAAGAGCTGATCCATATTTCTGTCTTTTTATTAAAATATTTATATATTGAATTAATGTATCTAAGTTGTCTGACTCAAACTCTAGACAACTTTCTAATAGAAATTCTGCATCATCATAAACATGTAATTCTGAACAAATAGTAGCTAATAATTTCATACCATCAATATGATGAGGTGAGTTTTGTAAATAAAATCTGCATAAGTCGTCAGCTTTTTTGAGTTTTCCTTCATGTATAAAACTTAAAACTGATTTAAGTTCTGGGGGCAAGTTTTTTAAATATATAATATTTTTATTTGCTAAATTAATAATATCTTCGGTAGCATTATCTAATCCAAGAATTCCTAGCCATGATGCTTGTAAAGATGGATTGTAGTTAACAGCTCTTGTATAAGCTTTCAATGCTAAATCTTTTTTATTTAGTTTTACGTAGTTATGTCCATATTCTTGATATGCTCGACCATATGTGCTGTCTATCTTTATTAGCTTTGATAAAGATGCTAAAGCGTCTTGAAAGCGTTCTAAATATCTAAGATTAACTGATATATAAAACCAATAATCTAGTTCACTTAGTTTATCTTTATTAGCTTCAATAAATATTAGAGATTTATCAAAATCTTTTGCAGATATTAAATCACGTATTTTTTGATTTATCTTATTATCAGTTTTCATTAATATAAAAAAAGGCCAGTTAATACTGGCCTTTAAATTCTATACGCTTTACTTAGAATTTACGAGAAATACGGACACCCATATTTCTTGGTCTATTCGTTGTAATTCTCGGAATATCATCTTGATCGTTATAATAAAGATTTGCTCTTTCATCAGTAAGGTTTCTTACAAAGAACTCGATATCCGTATCATTTAAGGTCATTCCGAAAGCTAAATCAAGTACTTGATAATCAGCTTGTTCTAATACCTTAGCAGATTCAAAAGAATTATAAGTTTCTGATGCACTTTTGAATGCAAACTGTGTATAGGATGGATTGCCTTTAAATGTACCATCTCTTCTTAACCTAATATTGTATTGTCTATCAGGTGATAATGGTAAAGGACTGCCGATATCTACTATAGGCACTGTTTGAGAAACATCTTTCACTATCTCTGTATCATTCAATGATAATGCAGCAGCAATTGTCCAATTGTCAGCCGGATACCACAATACATCAGCTTCAAAACCACTAATGTCAGCATCAGCAGCATTTTCAACAAATGTTAAGATTGAGATATTAGTTGGATCAAATTGTGAAACTTGGATATCTGTCCACTCAACCATATAGTAGGTAGCATTAATTCTCATTGTTCCATCTGCAACAACAGTTTTGATGCCCAATTCTGTATTTAATACTTCATCAGACTCAAAAGTGGTACTTACATTAGCTCTGAAGTTTTCTCCAGCTCCTTCACCACAATATCCATCAGCAGAAGGATCTCTATTAGCACATGAATTCACAAGACCACCACCCCTGTTATATCCACCAGGTCTATAACCCTCGGATTGAGTAAAGTAGACTAATGTATCGTCATCAACTTTATAACTAGCTGTAAATTTAGTTATAGTATCAGAAAGATTTAACGGCTGGTCGGTGTGACCACCAGAAGTATCATAATTTCTTCCCCATTCATCCTGAACAATCAACCCACCAAATTTGGATTGACCTTTGTAATCTATATCTAAGTCATAGTTACGAGCTCCAAAAAGAAGATCTAATTTTTCAGTTAAAGGGAATGTTAACTCAGCAAAGAATGCTGTTTGTTCATCATTTCTTTCAATATCATTGAAAAATCTATATTCAGGGGATCTTGGGTTTGGATTATTAGCATATACTCCAGTTATTATAGGGTTTGGCCCTACACTTGGATAGGAGTCTAAAAATCCAAGATATCCATAATCATTTTGAGTTTTAAGATTGCTTTCTTCTATAAATACACCTGCAGTATAAGAGAAAGGTAGTTCATTAAGTTCGTTTGAGGAAACCCTAAACTCGTGGGTGGTTCTTTCATTATTATCTAATAGATCTACCTGAACTGTACCAGCACCACATGATCCAGCGCTTGTAGCTGATGCATATATACATGTGTAATATGGCATATAACCACCAACATTAATGTAACCTGAGTAATCCACTGTTTGCTCAGCCTCTCTATCAAGAACAGAACCTGTATAAACAACATCTAGCTTACCAAGTCTACCTTCAAGGGTAATAGATGTTTGTGAGAAAGAATCTTCTAATGTGTCTGGGACATATCTTTGTACTTGAAGATCACCGACAGCAGGATCGTAGTCCCATACACCATCAGCTTCAATTGTCTGATCCATGTGACTAATTAAGAGATCCCAATCATCATTGATTGTATGAGCTGATGAAATTCTAAATCCTTCATATGAAGAATCATTAAAATCAGTCTCTACTAAATGATTATTAGAAGTTTCAACATACGAAGATGCATTAGCATAATTTCCTAAAGGTCCGCCAAAACCACCTTTACCTTCAGAGCTCCATACACCAGCTACGTTATCTATATAACCTCCATTATTAGCATTATATAGAACACCTCTTATTGCCCATGTATCACTTACAGGCACGTTAATAAAGGCATCAAATGATGAGCTCATGTCACCATTGTGGGTATTAAAAAGAGATGCATTAAAGCCACTTTCAGAAACTTCAAATTTAGGTTTATTAGTAATAAGTCTAACAGTACCAGCCTGTGAACTTGCTCCAAAAAGAGTTCCTTGTGGTCCAGGAAGAACTTCAATACGTTCCATATCAGCTACATATACATCTAAATTACGACCAGGAACTTGAACTGGTTGTTCATCTAAATAAAGTGCGACATTTGGAGCTGATCCTTGTGCAGCAGATAAGAAAACGTTCACTGGATCAACTGCCAAACCTCTAATGTAGATAGTTGACTGTCCAGGACCTCTTCCACCTGAAGTAACATTTGGTAAATACTCTACGTACTCATCAAAGTTTGAAACATTCATTTCTTTTAAAGTATCTTCAGTAAGAGCTGTAACGGTTACAGGTATATCTGAAGCACTTTCATCTTTTTTAGTAGCAGAAACAACGACTTCCTCAATTTGCCTATCTTGTGATTCAGCAGTCTGTGGAACAATAGCAGCTACTGAACCAAGAATACCAATAGATAGTTTGTTTGAGTATTTAGAAAGTTGTTCTTTTACTTTATCTAAATTAAACATATATAATTCCCTATTTATAGTTATTATAAATTGCGAATAAATAAAGATGTCCCCTGTTTCCCCCAAGAGAAGTTTAGCTTTATTTAACGACCAGCAATTTCTGTAAATCGGTCTTGAGTCTATAATAACAGTAAATAATAAGTATGCAAATTTATTAAGTCTATTAAATTTCTAGATAAATAGCATATTTTATGTTTCACTAAAAAATAAAAAATGAAAAACCTTAACAAACCCAGATTTTTAATATCAGTCCTGCTTTTAATAATAGTTACTTTTATTGTTTACTTAAATTTAGATGCATCATCGGCTTTTTTTTCATCTACACAACTATTTCTATCCGAATACTTGGGTTGGTTGATAATTGTTATTGCTAATGGCTTTTTAATATTTTCTACATATCTAGTATTTAGTAAATTTAAAGATATTAAGCTTGGTGGCACTAATGCTAATCCGGCCTATTCTTATAAAAGTTGGATTGCAATGTTGTTTAGTGCAGGTTTGGGCATTGGTCTTCTGTTCTATGGAGTAGCCGAACCTATTGGTAATTTAAATGATTACCCTGGAATGATTGAAGGTAATCTTTCATATAATGCCAGTAAAGCATTAAGCTTAGCCAATCTTCATTGGGGTTTACATGGTTGGGCCATATATTCTGCTCTTGGACTGTGCATAGCATATGCATCATATAATAGAAATAAGCCATTCAGAGTTAGCTCCTTATTAGGTTCATCAATTGAAAACAATAAGCTTATGGCAGCTTCTATAGATATCATTGCAATTCTTACCACCATCACTGGAATAGCAACCTCATTAGGCTTAGGTGCATCTCAAATAAGTGGAGGTTTAAATTATGTCTTTAATCTTGAAATTAGTGAAATGATAATAATAGTCTTAATAACAATTTTAGGATTAATAAGTGTTTCATTAGGTCTGGATAAAGGCATCAAAAGACTATCACAATTAAATATAACGATTGCAGGAATTTTATTGTTAGCTATATTAATTTTAGGTCCAACATTATTTATTCTTAATTCTGTAATTCAAAATGCAGGTGTGTATTTAAATCAATTAATTCAGCTTGCGACATGGACAGAGGCATATGACTCAACGGTCTATCAAAATGGCTATACATTATTTTATTTTAGCTGGTGGTTTGCATGGGCGCCTTTTGTTTCACTGTTTATTGCTAGAATTTCATTTGGTAGAACAGTTAAAGAGTTTGTAATTGGTGTTTTGTTTGTTCCTTCTTTAATTGTTTTTATTTGGATGGGGGTTTTTGGTAATGCAGCAATTTATCAAGTTTTAAATAATATAGGGAATATAGCCAATGCTGTAAGTGATGATGTAACGACTGCATTATTTGTTTTATATGATGCATTTCCATTTTCATTAATACTATCTGTCTTGACTTTGTTTGTAATTGTTACATTTTTTGTTACATCTTCTGACTCAGGTGCTTTAGTTGCTTCTATGCTTTCTTCAAAAAAAGGTGCAGAAATTAATGGTGATTCACCATTAATTTCAAGAATTACTTGGGCAACACTTTTAGGTGTTTTGGCTGCTGTATTATTAAAAGCTGGAGGACTGGGAGCTCTACAAACAGCAGTTGTTATATTTGGGATACCTTTTTCAATAATAACTGTTTTTGCATGTAGAGAACTTTATAGATCTTTTGAAAAAGAAGTAGCTAATTAATTTATTTCATCATCTAATTCTTTTAACTCTTCATCATTCATCTCATCTTCATAAATAAGTTGTTCAGAGTTATCATCATTATTTCTATATTTTTTAGCAACAATTAAAGCTATAACAACCAATATTAAAATCAAACCGATCTGATACATCATATGGATTTCCTATATATAATTAGACTATCTAATTTATATAATAAAACTACACATGGATGCAATAGATAATATATTAAATAGAGTCTCAGCAAGATTATTAAAAGAACCTTATCCTTCAAATGAAGAAATGAATAAAGTTTATAAAGCAGCCTTGCGAGCTCCAGATCATGCCTGGTTAAGGCCTAGTAGTTTTATTCAAGTTACAGGGGATGGAATTAAGGAACTTTCAAAAATTTTTGAAGAATATGCTAAAACAATCCCAAACATTAAAGATGAAATTATAACTAAGTATAAAAATGCTCCATTTAGAGCTCCAATGATTATTATTCTAGTAAGCACGTTTAAAGATCATCCAAAAGTTCCAGGTATTGAACAAAAATTATCAACTGCAGCATCTGCTCAAAATATACTCCTCTCTTTAAGTGCATTAGGATATTCAGCAATATGGAGAACTGGCAAGCTTGCATTTAATCCATATATTGCTTCAAAATTAAATCTTACTGATAACCAGGAAATTCTTGGTTATATTTATGTTGGAACTGCTGAAGGCACTAATAAAAAAATACCTGAATTAGATATCAACGATTATATTAGCTATTTATAAATTATTTTTCTTATAAATGTATGCGGCTGTAAATGCCATAAATGTAAATATTATTTCAGATATTAATGATGCAACTGCAATATCAGTTTCATAATTAATGGATGTCAAAACATTGAAGATAGCAGCAACTAAATAAATTATTCCTGCACTAAGTATCCATTGATATTGTTTAGTTATAAAAGAGAGAAATGACATTATGGCAGTGCCAAGAAAAAAAGCTGTAAAGTCCCTAACTTGAGTATTCCTTGCATCCCCTTCCATATAAATCATACCTAGTGAATTTGCTGCCTCTTCTGGAGAGAATATCCATTGCAAAGAGATTATGCCTAGGATTAAAGCTAATATAATTGACAATATATTTGCTATTTTCATATTATCTTTTTTTCTACACCTAATAATGATTTATGTAATATCTTGTCATTATTACATACAACAGAATGGGTATCGGCTTTATTTTTAAAGCTAATAGAGAATTTAGGAGAATCATTTATTAAATGAAGAGCACAATAGCCTTCAATAGCAATGCATTCATCAATTTTTTTTGCTTCAAGTATTTCTTTTACAAAAGGTATTCTTTCAGGCTCTTCATCGTAATGAGGACAGCAGACTCCTTCCACAAATCCAAGACAAGGAAGAATTGATTGATGGTTTTTCCATGAATCTGTTATTCCTTTTTCAAACCAACATATTGCTCCAGCACTTACACCACTCATAATAATATTGTTTTTATATGCTTGTTTTAAAATTAAATCTAGATTCCATTCTCTCCAAACTGCTAACATGCTTTTAGTATTACCGCCACCAACATAAATAATATCTTGATCTAAGATATGTTCTTTAAGATTAATTGTTCTTTTAAAAAAATTAATATGAGAAGTTATGCATCCCAATGAATTAAAAGCTTTATAAAAAGTATCTATATAAGCTTGATCATCGCCTGTAGCAGTTGGTATAAAACAAATTTTAGGTGTTCTAGCTTTAGATTGATCAACAATATATTTTTCTATTTTGAGATCTTTGATTTCTCTTCCGAACCCTCCGCCACCAATTGCTATAATTTGTTTCATTTCACTGCTTTAAATTTTTTATCAAAATCAATTAATCTTTGTTTCCATTTTGTTGTTAGATGATTGAATTCAGGTGAAGTAACTAAGAATTCTTTGAATAGTAAATCTCTATCGACCATCAAGATAACAACTTGCTGAATGTTTGTATCAAACATTACATTATGTGCATTTGCATAGGCGCAGCCTTGTAAAAAGTAATCCTCTATCCATTCTCTTTTTTTAATTCTTTTTGCTGTCTTAAAATCTATTAAAGTTGGTACTCCATTATAAATGCCAACACAATCTGCAGTGCCAGCATAAAGTTTGTTCAAAATTAACCCTACTTCTAATCCCCATACCTCATCAATACCATTTAATCCATCTGCAATAAATTTGTTAGTTATATTTTTTGCCGTAAGTTGATCACTATCCTGACCAAAGTTATCCCAATCATGTTTATTTAAATAATGCTCTATAGCTTCATGAACTGCGGTGCCTATATCAGTACTTTGTTTAATAACTCTATCAGCCTCTATGTCTCCTACCCTTTGCCTCCATTGATCAATACCCGACTTACTTGATGATGTTCCTGATAATACTGTTGTAACACTAGGAACAGGATCATTATTTGAATCTAAGTAATGGCGACCAATTTCTGTATCCACCCTCTCAAGTAATGGATAATTAAATTTATTTTGCATAATCAGGAAAGTGTTCTTTTAACACAATCAAATCATCTTCATAATTTTTCCAATAATTCATGCCAGACTTATATATTGGTTGTCTGACTTGTTCTGAACTTGCAGTTTTTACAGGACGAGAAGATTCATAAAAACTCATACATGATTCTTCAAAGTCTAAATCAAGATACTTCAACATTGATCTAACCTCTTTTTCTGGATTTTCAATGACATTTTCATAACAAACTGTATGAATCTCACTAGGGAAATAACTATTCCAAAATTTCATTATTTTTAAATAATCTTTATAGTATCTTGCAACATCGTCTAGGTCATATGTAAAGTGTTGTCCTTTTGCAAAATATTGCTTGTAACAACTAAAGCATCCATCTATTGGATTTCTTCTAGCGTCAATAATCTTAGCATTTGGCAAAATCATTTTAATTAAACCGATGTGAGGAAAGTTATTTGGCATTTTGTCTATAAAAAAAGTCCTTTCGTTTCTTGCCCATAAAGTTTCATCAATATAGTTTTTTCCATAAGAATTAATTTCCTTGTTACTAAGCTTAAGCAGGTTATCAAGGTAATTTTCAGAATCATTTAAAGTTTTAATTTTTCTACCAATAGTCATAATATTATGAAGTTCTTGAGTTCCTTCTATTTGACTATGTGAAGATAATATTTGCTCCAAAAGTGTTGAGCCTGCTCGTGGTAGACCTAGTATAAATATAGGATGATTATTTTTATGCCCAGAATAAAAGTCTATTGTATCTTTATGTGAATTGAAAAAATTTATTATCAAATCAACAGAATCTGCATTTTCATTTGCATTATATTCAACTATTTTTCTTTGCATCCAATTACCGTCCTTGTAGTAACTAAATGATTTTTTATAATCTTTCTTCGTTTCATATGCCTTTGCTAATGCAAATAACATTTGAATTTTTTCTTGGTCCTGAATATCTTTATTTAATGATTTTTCCATTAACGATATTTCTTTAGATGAAAATTTATAGGTCTTAAGATTTGCTAGGCTCCAATAACCTTCACCAGATAATGGAAATAAATTAATAGCTTTTTTATAAGCGTCTTCACAATCCTTTCTTTTACCTAAAGTTTTAAGAGCATGCCCCATACTTAAATAAACTCTAGGATTCTTATTATTAGAATCAAGTGCTTTTTGATAAACATCAATACCTTCTTGATATTGAGCTAATTTAATATGAATTGTTCCAAGTGCAACAAGTGCCTCCATGTTGTTAGGATCTAATTTAATTAGGTTTTTAAATGACTTCTTTGCTTTTTCCAATTTATTTTGAATCCTATAGACCTTTGCTAGGTTGTCCCAAACAAGATGAAAGTATGGATCTATTTTTATCGCTTTTATAAATAATTTTTCTGCGATCACATAATTTTTATTTTTAAATGCTAGTAAACCAAACAATCGGAGAGCATCAATATTATTTTTATCTTTAAGAAGTACATTTTTGTATGATTTTTCAGCAAGCTTAAAGCGACCCGCCTTTACGTGTCGAATACCTTTATAAAGTTCGGCATAATTTTTATCCGATTCAAGAAAATCTTGAATAATTTGATCTGATTTGTCTTCATTATCTAGAGATAAATAATGATTAGATAAAATTCTAGCTGTATTTAAAGCAGGATGCAGTTTATGTAAATTCTCTAGAGACTTTAATGCACTTGTATGATCTCCTAGGTATGTCAAAATCTTATACCTTAATTCAAGATGTTTTTTATTGCTTTTGTCCAATTGCAGACATTTATTAACATATTTAATAGCTTCTTTTGGATTATTACCTTTAATAAATACAGTCGATAGCAAGTCTAGAGACTCAAAGTTATTTGGATATACTTTTAGAATTTCTTCAAGTTGTTCTATGGACTCTTTTAGATTATTATCCTTGAATAGATTTACTGCATTATCAAAAGCAAATTGAGTGCTACTAAGTTCTGACATGTTAAAAATAATTGATCCAAATTGGAATAAATCTTTAATTAGTATAACTATTTTATTATCAATATTGCTATCAATTTTTGTTTTAGCAAATCCTGAGTTTAGTTCTTCAGTTTTATCTGAAACATATAAATTATTATCAATAACGTTTGAAGAATTTTTCATGTATGGAAGTTTCTTGTTACTAATCTTTTTAATAATTCTTGGTTTATCAAAATTTGGGTCAATAAAATTAAATATTAAAAATAAACCTACCTATTCAATGATCTCTTGGAGTTCAATGCTTTTTGCTGCGGGTATTGGTGCTACTCTTTTGTATTGGTCAACTGTTGAATGGATTGATTATTACAATATTTTAAAAAATGATACAAATTTAACTTCCAAGGAAGTCCTACTTTACTCAAGATCATATCCAATATTTCATTGGACTTTTACTGCATGGGCAATATATTGTCTTCCTGTTGTTGCATTTGGACTTGCATTAACAGTAAAACCTGATTCCAGTCTGACTTTCTCAGGAATATTGGGAATTGAAAATAAAATATTTAGATTTGTTCTAGATGTTTTGTTTATTGGTGCAATCATTTGTGGTTCTGGAGTTGGCTTGGGATTATCATTTCCACTTATATCATCAGTTATTTCAAAAATATTAATGATAGAAAGGACTTTTACATTAGATATTTTTACAATCATTTTTTGTTCCATCATTTTTGCAACTAGTGCTTATGTGGGAGTTCAAAATGGTATTAAGAGATTAAGCAATCTTAATATGGCTTTAGTAATAATGTTTTTATTTATTGTTCTTTTTTTAGGTCCAACTAATTACATTTTAAAAAATTCATCTGAGACACTAGGTTTTTTAGCTAATAATTACATACAGATGAGCTTAGCTACTGGCACTGAAATAAGCCTTGATTGGTCAGTTTTTTACTGGGCATGGTGGTATGCATTGGCACCAATGGTTGGAACTTTTCTTGTCAATATTTCCAATAATAAAACACTTAGAGAGATAATATTTGGAGCGTTATTGATTGGGAGCTTAGGTTGTATTTTAAGCATGACTATATTATCAAATGTATCAATATCACTTTTTGAACAAGAGATAATTAATGCGCCTAATATTATTGAAAATAAAATATTTTCTCGAGCTGACCTGGTAGTAAATACAATATTAAGTCTAAATTTTGGTTTTCCTTTATTGGTTATTTTTGCATTTATTATAATTATTTTTTTATGCACTACATATGACTCAGCATCTTATGTACTTGCGTCTGCTTCAATGAAAAAATCAAGTATGACAGGATCTAAATCATTGAGATTAATATTTGCATTGTTGTTAGTCGTTCAACCAACCCTATTAATGTATCTAAATGGGGTCGATTCTTTTAAGTGGATAATGGTAATATTCTCAGTTCCATTATTATTTATTAACTGTTTATTGATATATTCAATTTTAAAAAATGTTTATCGAATTAAAGAATCATAAAGCTCATATCTTTAATCACAATGAATTTGATGATTCTAAACAATCAATTATTCTTATTCCTGGTGCAGGAATGGATCATAGAATGGGTAAGTTATTTAACTTTTCAAATCTAATTAACAAATACAATATATTATCAATTGATCTTCCAGGACATGGTTACACATCTGGACCAGTTGAGGCTAATATTTGTGAATATTCATTATTTTGCAATGAGGCACTAGAAGAATTAAAGATTGATAATCCTTTCATTGTTGGACATAGTATGGGTGGACTTGTTGCACTAGATTTATCAAAAATTAATAAAAATACTAATCCGATCTTAATGAATACTAGTTATCCTCTTTTAGTTGGAGAGATTTTATTGGAATATGCAAAAGGTAATCTTGATCAAGCTGCTGAATTTCTAACGAAGTATGGTGTTCGTGAGCTACCAGATGTTGAAATTAAATCTGCCGGATTTGGTGTTCAAGGCTCAGGTTTTTATGGAAGATCAAAGGGTGTCATAAAATCTCCATATGGAACTAAAGTGGTTGAATCAGATCCTGAAAGAGAAATAAAGCTTTACCCATTAAAGAAAATTTTTAATCAAACCCATAAAGAAATTCTTTCTAAAGACCTCAAAGCTTGTTCAACTTATAAAGTTAATATTGATGAAATAAACAATATAGAAAAGTTTAAATTTATTTTTGGTGAAAAAGACAAATTAGCCAGATTCAACGATGAATCTGAATTAATTCAAAAAATTGATATTTCTAAAAATGTAAAAATTATTGAAGGATGTGGGCATTTCCCATATTTTGAAATGCCAGATAAACTGGCATTAAATTTAGAAGAAATAATTAATTAGAATCTATATCTATATCTTATTCCGATGACTCTTGGCTTAGTGCCTGTCCTTCTAATACCAAATCCAGGATAACCTGAAGTAGCAGGATCTCCGGCTTGTGCAAAGTCATCGTATCTTGATAGATAACCGTCTTCATCTGCAATATTTGAGATATAAGCTTCAATTATAGAATTATCCATCTCTACACCTAAGCGCATATTAGCTAGTCCATATGAAGGTAAAACCTCTCTTATATCTGAACCTGATGAAACATTTTCAAAAGTACTAAATCTATCACCAACAAATGAATAATCTATATTCAAAAATCCTGGCAGACCCATAAGAACAATGTCTCTGTCTAATGATAAATAATATGAAGACTTTGGCATATTTGATAATCTGTTACCTGCATTGGCAGTTAAAACGCCCTCATCTCCATAATAATCTTCAGATAATGTAGGATCGTTTGAATTAAAGTATGCAGTAACAGAAGTAACGTCATTAATAAGATAGGTTATGTCTAATTCAAAACCATTAATTTCTGCGTCACCAACATTATCAACAAATGCTACAGACTCTAAATCAGGATTATAAGTAGTCGTTTGAAAATCTGACCAATCCATTTGATAATAAGCAGCATTTAAAATAAGCTTTCCATCATTTAAAGTCGATTTGACACCGAATTCTAAACTTTCAAGATAATCAGCATCATAATTAACAGGAACTAGACCTCTCCTGTCTGCTCTAACACGATTTACACCTGCTGGTCTGAATCCTTCAGTATAATTTCCATAAACCATAACGTCATCCTTTATGTAATGCTTAAGATTTATTTTTGGAACAATTCCTGACTCTGACGAGGAGAATTTTCCATCAATTCCACCAGACGTATATGAATAGCTTCCATAATAACCGTCACTGGATACCAGATCTGTGGTATGTTCATAATCTCTGAAACCAAGAGTAAGAGATGTTTTTTCACTTAAGTCAAAATAAGCTTCACCAAATATTGCTTCAGTTTTAGTTTCTCTATCTAAATCAGCCTCCCACCATAAACCATTAACACTACCTGGCTGTATATAATCTACATCAGTTACCTTATCACTAGATTCCTTAAAAGCACCAAGGACCCAACTAAAGCCTGAATCACTACTAGACTGTATTCTGAACTCTGTAGCTGTTCTTTGAATATCATTAGTTTGTGCATAAGACATTCTTGGATCTCTACAATTAGAAATATTTCCATAATAATAATAATCGTAATAGTCACATACATATGATGGATATGCAGCATAATAGTAATACTCTACATAACTTGAATAGTCATAAGTATATGCTGTATCTCTCTCGAAGATAGACGAGGTAAGCACAAAATCTATATCGTCATTTATATTTCCACTTAGAGTTGCAGAGATTTGGTCAAACTCATCTTCATAAGTTTCTGGAGTAAACCTTGTATTGGTTCTTGCAGGCATTGCCTTGCTTTGGTCATCTGTAAGAACATCAGCTTCATATGATCCTGAATATGTAGAATCTTGATTTAAAAAAGAAAGATCTAAATTAATATTATCAAAATTAGTTGATAATCTTAATCTGCTTCCTTTTTTGTCATACTCGTTATAATCATCCTTTGCAACATTGTATGGCGCAGTATAATTATCAATTGTGTAATTAATGCCATAGTTTTGATAGGTATATGTCGCTCTTTGATTATCTATCCACCCACCATCTTGTACATCATATGTACTTAATCTTGCTGCAAAATTTGAGCCTAACGGGATATTTACAAATGCTTCAAGAGATTGATCATTTCCACCATCAGTTATTGATCCATATTCAGCATCGAACCCATAATCAATTGATGAAGGATCTGGTTTCTTAGTAATAATTTTAATATTGCCTGAGGTAGAGCTTGAGCCATAAAGTGTACCTTGAGGACCCATTAATACTTCTACCCTTTCAACATCATATACATGCAAATCAGGCGTCAGACTTGCAGCGGTCAATGGCTGTTCATCTAAATACAGTGCTGCAGTTGCTTCAGTACCAGCATAACTGTTCATGGCTGAGCCATCAGAAACTCCTCTTATATAAAAATTAGATTTGCCTGGTCCAACATTTTCAAAAGTAACAGCTGGTGATAAATTGGCGATATCCTCAAGACTTTTTACATTCTTTCTTTCAAGATCAGCTGCAGAAATAGCTTGCACACTCATAGCAACATCTTGTATACGTTGTTCTTTTTTAGAGGCAGTAACAATAACTTCTTCTACGCTATCTTGTGCATTAATATTATTTGTATTTGTTACTCCAATACCAATTGACAAGGCTCCAAGCCATGAGATTGCAAAGTTATTATCTTTAAAAATATCTCTTAATAAATAAGATAATGGATCGACTTTTTTTTCAAAAAGTGGTTTTAATTGTATTTTTGACATATAAATTTACCCCCTGATTAAAAATACTCTTATCTAATATTACCTATATAGAGAAGTATTTCAAGAATATGTCACAAGCAAAGTGTGTTTTTATTATAAATTAAATAACCTTTGTAGCAAAAAATCATTCCCCCATTCATTGACGCTATTTAAACAAGGGTCTAAATCAATTTCACTTTGGTATTTTGTTCTACAAAAACCAGCATATTCTTTAGTTCCAGGCCATGAATGTCCTTGTTCTGTATTTAGCAAGCTTACAATGCGAACACCACCATCACAACCAGAATAAATTTGTTCATTTATGCTATCAAACTCGATATTAGTTATAAACTCTTTCTTTTTACAATTAAATGAATTTGTCCATTTGTTTATTAAGGTTGTAACGGGTGTATAAAAATACCTATCAAATGACACAACATTAAACGGCGGAACGACTTGATCATTAGCGCCAGCATAAATTATGTAATTGATTGGAGTTTTTGGTTCACATGCAAGACCATTTTGAGGAGATCCTACAACATTAATAACACCAACAATATCTTTCGAGAATTCACAAGCAATAGCATGAGCCATTTTGCCTCCATTACTCATACCAACTACATATATTTTTTTTAAATTAAATCTTATTTTTACATCATCAATTATTTTTTTTATAAAGCCCATATCATTACCACAGCTTGTCCAAGCACATCTTCCTGCATCTGTTCCAATACAATTTGGATATTTTGGATAGATAACTGCATCTTCAGCACATGTCTCACCAAAAGGTGTTTTTGTTTTTGAGCCAGTTAGATCATTCCAAGAAGAAACATATTCAGAGGTAATTTTTCCTTTTTCCAATTTCTGCTCATAAAAAAATGAGCCTTGAGGATATATAGCAATGAAATTATATTTATCTGCGCTCGTATTAAAACCTCCTGTTGTCTCCATTTCAAAACCTGTTGCAGATCCAGTATATCCATGAAGACCAATAACAATTTTATCAATTTGGTCTCGCTGTTTATCAGGGACATATACAAGGTAATGTCTTTCTTCATTATCAAAAAGCATATTTACTCTCTCCATATCAGCATGTATTAACGAGATATTTATTGATATTAGGATTAAAAATATTTTCTTCATGTTTTTTCAATAAAATTTAATAGTTTATTATAATTATTTTCTTTGTTAATCTCATTAAATACCTCATGTCTGGCGTTATTTATTAATTCAATCTCGATGTTGTCAAATATAGTACTCAGAAATTTATACAATTTTTTAGTACCTTTGGTATTGTCACCTACTGGATCATGAGATCCTGAAATGATCAATATAGGAATGTTTTTACTTATTTTATAATTTCTTTTATCAAAAACTCTTAAAAAACCTGATAACAAATCATTCCACAAACCATTAGTAACTGGATAACCACATAAAGGATCATTAATATATTCGTCTACACTCTGTTTATCTGAAGAAATCCAGTCTTTTGGTGTTCTGTTAGGAGAAAATGATTTGTTATATTCTCCTAAAATTACTCGATCAAGTAAATAACCTATACTTTTCTTGCCAAAAAAAGTGATAAGAAATGTAACAATAATTCTTTGTAAAGTAATTAAATTTTTGGATATCTTTGAGGATCCAGATAAAATACAACAATCAATATCAATCCCCTTTTGCATTGCTCCAAGAGCAATCCATGAACCCATACTATGACCGATAAGATATTGTTTGAGGTTTGGAAATTCACTTGACGAATCCTCGATTATATCAACTAAGTCACTTACGACATAATCCCAACCATCTTTATCAGCAAAATAACCCTTTAAGTTATCCTCTACTCTGTTTCCATGACCTCTGTGATCAATTGCTATAACGTGATATCCATCTTCATTCAGTTTATTAATTAGCCAGTTATATCTTCCAATATGTTCTGCCATGCCATGACTTATGTGAAAAATTCCATTGATGTGATTATTCTTTGATAAATAGCGGTAGATGTATTTTTTATCTGCGAAGGTGTTTAAATTCATAATTTATAATAAAATTGTATCAGGTAAAATTAAATCATTATGCATAATAATATATTTATAGCTGGTTCAGGAATTTGGTATCCTGAAGCTAGAGTCTCTAACGAAGAGCTTGTTAATTCATACAACCAATATGTCGAAAATTTTAACAATAATAATAGAGAATCTATTGAAGATGGATCTGTTGAAGCAATGGAATTTTCATCTGCTGAATTTATAGAAAAAGCATCTAATATAAAATCTAGATATTTTATAGATAAAGAAGGATCTTTAGATATAAATAGAATGAAGCCTAGAGTGAATAATGAACATCCAGATCGATTATCAATGCACGCAAAAGTTGGCATTAAGGCAGCCAAAAAAGCCATGAAACAAGCCAATGTTTCTCCAAGTCAAATAGATGCTGTGATTGTTGGTACTTCTCACGCACCAAGAAACTATCCAGCTTTGGCCATCGAAATTCAAAATGAAATGGGTATTAAAGGTTATGCATACGATATGCTTGTTGGATGTTCCTCTACTACATTTGCTATTAATAATGCTTACAGTGATATAGCCTCAGGTTTAGCTGAAACTATTCTGGTTATTAATCCAGAAATAAACACCCCTCATGTAAATTTTACTCAAAGGGATAAGCATTTTATTTTTGGTGATGGTTGTGCAGCCTGCGTTGTTCAAAAAAATAGTAATTCAAATAATGCCTATAAGATTATCGATAGAAAACTACATACACAATTTTCAAATAATATCAGAAGTAACTTTGGCTATTTAAATAGAGCTGCCATAGATGTAAAAACAAATGAGGAATTATTGTTTCATCAAAATGGTAGAGGTGTATTTAAGGATGTCTGTCCTTTAGTTGCCTCTCTGATTAGTAATCAATTAGAAAAAAATAATATATTACCTCATGAGGTAGCAAAATTTTGGCTACATCAAGCCAATGGAAAAATGATAAGACTGATTACCTCAAAAATTCTAGGCACTGATGACTTTGATGAATCAATAACACCAATGCCCATTATAAATTTTGGTAACCTTGCTTCTGTTGGTTCTCTATTTGCTTTTAATTTAGATAATGATTTAGAACCAGGTCAAAAAGGTGTAATCTGTTCTTTTGGGGCTGGCTATTCTGTCTGCTCAATAATTGTTGAAAAACTATAAATAAAAAAGATATAAAAGCATAAAAACATTATAATAAGATATGGGTGAATACGACGCAGTTTGGGTTTTTATAATAAGTACAATTTTTGTTGGTTTTTATATTTTTATTGAAGCAAGACCTAAAGGTTCCTCACTTTTTAAAGATATATTTAATAATATCTCTAGATTTTTCAGATAAAGATAGTCTTGTCTTTATCCAATAAGTATCTCGTTTTTCCCTTTGTTTTATTAGCTCTAGTTCTGGGTGGATTATCATCTGCTGATACCGCAAATAATATTTGGTACATTGAATTAAATAAATCCAACCTAAACCCACCGGGATATGTTTTTGCTGTTGTATGGCCTATTTTGTATTTATTAATGTCAATATCAGCTTTTCGTACATTTAAAATTTCAAAAAATCTCTTCTACCTTCAGCTGATATTTAATGCTCTTTGGTCATGGTTGTTTTTTGCATTTCAACTGCCATTATTTGCATTATTAAACATTTGGTTGCTTATTTTTTTAAATATGAAAATACTTTTAAGTATGTTTAAAGTTGATAAGTTATCAGCATTCTTATATGTGCCATATATAATTTGGCTTTTGTTTGCTTCTTATTTAAATTTATTTATCGTTATTAATAATTAATTAAATAAAACATCCTACTACAAGACCTGTCATGCAAGATGCGAGCGTTGCAGCTATAAGTGCCTTAAATGAAACATTAATTAAATCATCTTTTCTTTCAGGTGCCATTGAGCCTATACCAGAAATTAAAATACCTACAGAGGATAAATTTGCAAAGCCACATAAACCATAAAAAATAATCAACTTTGATTTATCTGATAAAACTCCATCCTCTAAAGCAGCTAAAGCTGGATAAGCTATAAATTCATTTAAAGTTGTTTTGATGCCTAATAATTCTCCAGCGATCAATGCTTCATCCCATGGTATGCCCATTAGCCATGTTATTGGAGCAAAAATATAACCAAGTATTTGTTCTATAGATAAATCAATGCCTATAAATGAACCAATAAATGCTAGAAATGAATTGGCAATAAAAACTAGTGCAATTACAGCAATTAATATTGTTCCTACACTTACAGCAATATTTGAACCCTGTGCAGTGCCTGTAGTAATTGCGTCCATCGTACTTTTATAAACTTTTGAGGTTTTTTTAACATCAGAATTTGTAATATCGTTTGAAGGTATCATAATATTTGCATACATAATTGCTGCAAATACAGACAAAATAGAAGCGGTTAAAAAGTGCTGAATTAAATTTTCATTAATAAATTGAACTTCAAGTATTGTTATTAATGCAACCATTACAGAACCGGCTACAGTAGCCATACCTGCAGTCATTAAAATAAGTAATTCTTTTCGCGAGAGTTTATTAATATAAGGTTTAATTAGTAAAGGTGCTTCAACTTGACCAATAAAAACATTTGCAGCAGCTCCCAAACCAACAGGCCCACCAATATTAAATAATTTTTGACAGCCCTTTGAAATAATATTAACGATAAATGGTAATACACCCCAGTACCATAAAATTGCTGAAATACATGACATGACTATGATGTATGGTAAAACTCCAAATGCAAAAGTTTCTAATAACGATCGATATACATAATCACTATCAGATGGCGGATATCCAAATACAAAGCTAGCTCCTTCAACTGTAGCATTTTGAAGAATAGTTACACCATTACCTAAAACTTCAAAGAAATTTATTATAAAAGGAACTTTTAAAAGAATAGCTGCAATAATTAGCTGAGACACAATTCCATAGATAATATATTTATAATTTATATTCCGGTAATTTTCTGAAAAAGGTATAGCAAGAACAACTAAACCTATAAAGCCAATAAATATTTGAAGGTAATTTTGTAATTCCATAATTTTCAGTATAACTTAATAGCTCTCAATCTTTCATCGAGAAAATCGTGTGCTAGAACGCCTTTGTCCTCAGAATTAAATACAGATTTAAGCATAATATCAGGCGATGGATGTAAGAAGAAAGGTATGCTATATCTAGACTTAGGTTCTTCGTTTTTATATTTTACAACTCTATGCGGAGTGCTCTTTAGTTTTCCTTCAGTGACAAGTTGCAACATATCTCCAATATTGCAAACTATATCGTTTTTATTTGCAGAAATTTGTATCCATGAATTATCTTTATTTTTAACTTCAAGACCTCTTTCTTCTGCTCCAATAAGCAGAGTTATTAAATTGATGTCAGCATGTTCTCTAGCTCTGTAAATATTATCATTATCTGATGGTGGGTAATGAATCATTCTTAGTAATGAATTTCCTTTAACAACCCATGGTGAAAAATAATCTTTAGTCAGACCAATAGTTAAGCTTATACAAGATAAAATATTTGTAGCTAAATCATTAAGCTGAACAAATAAGTCATCAAATACTAAATTAAAATCACTAACTTCATCAATTGTAATATTTTTATGAATTCTTTTATCAAATGTCTTATTAATTTGTGGTCCGTGATGCCAAAACTCTTTTAAATCTGGTACAGATTCTCCTAATGCTGTTTCTTTACCAAAAGGCGTATAACCCCTAGCTCCCCCTATACTTGGATTAGCATATTTATTTTTAATTTCAGTTTCTAAATCAAAAAATTCTTTTGATTTTTGATAACACTGTTCAATAATTTTAAGATCAATACTATGGTGATATAAGGTAAAAAAACCATGATGTTCGAGAGCATCTTTTAATTCTTTAATTGTATCCAAATCCTTTGCTTCAAGATTTTTAAGTGAGATTCTTGGTATATTAAGCATAGCATTTATCATATCAAAAAAAAGGGCAGTAGAAACTGCCCTTTTGATTTATGTTTTAGAATTAATATGAGTATTTAAATCCTAATTTAACATTCCATATTGAAGCTGAACCAATTACAGCATTAACTGCTGGAGCATTGTAATCAGAATATGAAACATTACCGTCAGAATCAAAGTCAGCCGTAACTATACCGTTAGCAAATGAGCTTCTCTTGTAAGCTCCATTATTACCGCTAATTAAGTTACCGAGGTTTCTAACAACCATATACAAATCTAAATTGTCCATCAGAGAATGAGTTAACTTCATATCTAATCTTGTCGAAGAATCCGATTCAAAGGCATTTCTCTCATATAAACCTGGTTTCATGTTAGCTAGTGCTATCGAAGTTTCATCATAGGTTGCATTCTCACCTATATATAGAGGTATTGATGGAAAGTCTTCAGTTCTCCAACCAGGCTGGATACCTAACTCTGTCCAATTACCATAGGCAGATAATGAATAAGGGTTACCACTCTCATATTGAAAAAATAGAGATATATCAGTTTTTTCAGATGCAGCAAAATTTACAGTAGTTGTAAACCTATGCTCAATTTCCCAATCTGATCTAGCTGGTTGCGGATCATTTGGATTAGTTGTAACTAAATTTTCATTAGCATTTGAGTAGGCTACACTAGATCCCATTGGACTAACATCATTAGCATTTGTATATGAGTATCCAAAGGTAACGTCAACATCATTATCAAAAGATCTTGAAGCTATTGCAGAAATTACAGTTGTCATTGGTGAATATTCAGAGTTTGCTAAGTTATAGTCACCAGTACAACAACCATTTGATGCCATAACTGCATGTCCAGTATTAGTATAACCACTAACTGTATTTGCTAAATTGTAAACATAGAAAGGATCATTATTTCTAGATCTCATAAAATCAAGTGATACATCATATTCACCTATTTGTTTTTTCATACCAACTGAGAGCTTTTTATGAGTCGGCATATTTAAATCAGGATCAAATGAGTTTGTATCACCAGAAGCCCCGCCTTCTTGTACTTGAGCAATTGCAGCACATGGAATTGCGTATCCTGGACGAGGATCGGCCGCAGGACCACCATTAGTTACGTCACAATATGTAACAGTTCCATCGAATAAACTATAACGACCATCACCATCTTGAATGGTTATACCGTTATTAGAATAATTATTGGAGAACCATACAGCAGGATTACCTCCTGAGAACACACCGAAACCACCATAAAATTCAGTATCATTAACTCTGTAGCTAAATGAAATTCTAGGCATAATAGCTTCAGCTCCGTCAAATGTTGCGGCATTTGAAAAGCCATAAGTGCTAACAAAATCAGGATTTTCTAACGGTCCTTCGTCAACTCCATATTTTTCATATCTTACACCGTAAGTTAAATCTAAATTATCTGAAACAGCAACTTCATTTTGTATAAATAATGTGGTTACATCATACGTCCATTCTTTTGAAGCATCTTCTGGGACAAGAGTGACAGTGTTTTGAAAATCTAAAGCAACATTTCCCGCTTCTAAATCATCAATACTGTTAAAATCCCACTCTCCTCCTATGGATTCCTGCATAAACATGTTAAATATTGTATTATCTTGGTACTCATAACCAAAAGTTAATAAGTTATTATTCATCTGATAATCACCAATTAAAGCCATGTTAGTAGTTTCGTAATTAAGTTTGTTATTTTGTCTCGAATCATCGGTTCCACCAAAATAAACTTTTCCTCCATTAACACCACCAATTTGAAAATCACCAAATGAGCCACCAAGGCCAAATTGAGTATTTTTTAATTCTGTAGTCCCGTATTTAAATTGAGTATTTACTTTTCCAATAGATGAAAAAACTTGCAGCATATATGATTCAAGATCGTTACCTCTTTTGTAGAAGTGATTTGCAAACTCAAATTCAGTTGGAGATGCATCTGAAGGTTGGTTGGTAAAACCTTCGCTTGAATTAAACGTTAATACAGCTCTAGTGTTATCACTTAAATAATAATCAATCTTAGCTAATAGCTTTTCGCTTTCTGAATCAAGTGCTGAAGGTAGACCGCCTGGATCAAAACCATATACATCGTTAGCTATAGAAACAATACGATTATAATCTGCTTGAGAAAGCCAACTTAGCTCAGTAGGCATTCCAGATCCTACATAACCGTATTCACCCAAATCTTGATCATCATATTGCTCATATGCAACAAAAAAGAACATTTCTCCATTAATTAATGAATCTTTAAGTATAGGTCCGCCAACTGTAAAGCCATATTTTGCTTCATCATATGCAGGGATTGTGATTGGTCTTCCGTCTGCCTCATCACCGGTTAAACTGTCATTGGTTATTTCGTAAAAGAAACTACCTGTGATTTCACTAGTTCCAGACTTAGTGACAGCATTAACTACACAAGCTGAGAATCCACCATACTGAACATCATAAGGGGCAAACTCAACTGCTACCTGGTCGATCGCGTCATAAGAGAAAGGCATTCTTTCTGCTGGATAACCATTTGAATTAAGACCAAATGTATCATTAAGTGCAATACCGTCAACTGTTAAACCATTAAATCTTGGATTATTACCAGCACATTGCATTGCTTTATTGTCGTCAGGATTGATGTATATTGAAGGATGCTGCGCAAGAACTTCTTTAATATCTCTATCATACGCTGCAGTATTGGCTAGATCTAAACTTGTGAAGACATAACTTGGACCAGAGGTTGTCTCAACTGTATTTAATCTAGATGCGGTGACAACAAGATCTTCGATAGTTCCACCAGATTCGATAACTAAAGAAACATTTGTAGTTTTACCGATACTTAAAAATACATCAGAAACTTTTGATCTATCTGATGATACTGTGTAAGGACCGCCTGGTTTTAGGTTTAAAAAGTAGAAATTACCATTTGCATCAGCCGCTACCGTTTTTGAAATATTATTTACTTCGTTGGTAACTGTGACTTGAGCACCTGATATTCCAGTGCCAGAAGCATCTTCAACAGAACCTTTAATATTAGATGTAGTTGAATTAGCGAATACAGATGACGTGAAAATAAAAAATACAGACAATGTAAGCTTTTTGAAATTATTCATAGATATATCCTCTTATATTAGAAAAATACAATTTTAATTCATTAAATAATACAGTTGTTTAATGTAAATTAAAACTGTTTAAATAGTTTTTTTAATTAACTATGTTAATTATATTAATTGATTTGAATCTAATTTATGGCGTTATTGAAACAATTAATCAATATTTATTAAATTTTTATCAAAATATTTCTGTAATGCCTTTGGGATAGCTATTTGTTTAGTATTTTCATCGTAATTATTTTCAATCAAAGCAATTAATGTTCTTCCAAGAGCAAGGCCTGACCCATTTATTGTGTGTGCAAAAGATTTGTTATTATTTTTGTCTTTAAACTTGATATTAGATCTTCTTGCTTGAAAATCTGAAAAGTTTGAGCATGAAGATATTTCCCTGTATTTACTTTGCCCTGGCATCCAAACCTCAATATCAAATGTTTTACATGATGAAAAACCAAGATCACCTGTGCATAGTTCAACTACTTGATATGGTAATTCTAATAAATCAAGTATTTCTTTAGCATTATTAAGCAAGCCATCTAAATCATCCAAGGAGTGACTTGGATGAGTTACCTGCATTAATTCAATTTTTTCAAATTGATGCTGTCTTATTAGACCTTTAGTATCCCTTCCATAACTGCCAGCCTCAGATCGAAAACATGGTGTGTGAGCTGTAACCTTAATTGGTAAATCATCTTCGTCTACAACAGTATTTCTAAAAATATTAGTAAGAGGAACCTCGGCAGTAGGAATTAAATATAGGCCCTCTGTTGTCTTAAATAAATCTTCTTCAAATTTAGGTAGTTGACCAACACCAATTAATGAATCTCTATTTGCCATATATGGTACATAATATTCTTCATAGCCATTTTTTATTGCTGTTTCTAACATTAAAGTAATTAATGATCGTTGTAGTTTTGCCATATTTCCTTTTAACAGAGCAAATCTTGGTCCTGCAATCTTTGTTGCCATTTCAGTATCTATTTGTTTTGTTATTGATAAATGATCAACTTTTTTTGATGCATCTACTGTTCCATACTTTTTGATAACAACATTATCAGATTCACTGGCACCAACTGGACTAGAAAAATGCGGCACATTTGGCATGTCAAGCAACAAAGCATTTAATGACTCTAAAATTTTATCTAGTTCAATACTTTCTTTTTTAAGCTCTTTGTTTAAGTGATCAATTTTATCTTTTAAGTCATCAACTTTTTCACCAGTTGCTTTCAGCTTTCCGAAGTCTTCGGATAGTTTTTTTCTAGATGATTGAAGATTTTCAACATTTACTTGTAAAACCTTCCTTTCTGCATCTAGTTCTTTAAATTTCCTAACATCCAAAGAATAGCCTCTTTCAAGGAGAGAGCTTTGTACTTGATCAATATTTTCTCTTAACTCTTTAATATCTAACATTTTTCTACCTTGAAAAGGTTAAACCTATATATGTTGCAATGATGCAAAAAATTATAGTTGAAATTATATATGAACTTCCTGTTAAAGGATTAGTATTAAACAACTCAATACTTTGATATGTAAAAGCAGACATTGTTGTAAAAGAGCCTAAAAACCCAACGATAAAAAAATAATAATTATGGTCTTTGGTCATTATCAAATTATTTATAAAATAACCAACTAAAAAACATCCAATTATATTGACTAAAAATATTCCAATTGGGAATGAAGGTGGTAGGTATTTTGTTAAAATTTCATTTATTAAATATCTGGCAATTGCTCCCAATGCCCCACCAAAACCTATTCCTAAGATATTCATAAATAAATCATTTAATCACATGAAAATTAATAATATTTTTGAATTGCATATTATCTATATAAATTAAACTAAAACCGTTATCTTCATTGAGCTCAATTAAAATATCATTATCATCATTTTTTATGCTAAATGATGAATTGGTTAAATCTTTTACATCAGCTTTTTTAACTCCGTTAATAATAAAATCTAGAATGTGACCATTGTTTTCATCAATCTGATAAATACTTGTTTGATTAAAATCATAATCATAAATTTCAATTTTGTTTTCTATTATCCTGTAAAGTTCTTTAGAGGGTTCTGTGATTTCAATTTTAATTTCATTCTCCATTCTAAATATCTTGCCTTTAGACTCAGTAGTTGATGAATTTGTTTCTGTTTTTTGAGTAAACTCAAAATTATTAACTATTAAATTATTGAAATCTAAAACAAGGTTACTTGATTGAATGTTAAATGAAAAAATAAATAAAATTAGAAACTTTATTTTCAACTTAGTCTCTTTTCGGAACGAGAACTTCTCTTGAGCCATTGCTACTCATCTCTGAAATCAAACCAGCTTCTTCCATTGATTCAATTAATCTGGCAGCTCTGTTATAGCCAATTCTGAGTTTTCTTTGAACTGCAGATATAGATGCCCTTCTAGATTCTAAAACAAAACTGACAGCCTCATCATAAAGATCGTCTGAGTCTTCAGAAGATGATGATTCAGAGCCTAACCAACCTGGTATTGGACCAGTTTCCTGTGCTGAAGACACAATGTCATCAATATATTCTGGCTCACCTCTTGATTTCCAGTCGTTTACAACTCTATGAACTTCATCATCTCCAACAAAAGCTCCATGAACTCTTATAGGAACTCCAACACCCGGTGGTAAATAAAGCATATCTCCATAACCCAATAACTGTTCAGCTCCGCCCTGATCTAAAATAGTTCTTGAATCAATCTTTGTTGAAACTTGAAAACCAATTCTAGTTGGTATGTTTGCTTTTATAAGACCCGTTATTACATCAACAGATGGTCGCTGTGTAGCCAATATTAAATGAATGCCAGCCGCTCTAGCTTTTTGCGCAATTCTCGCAATTAAATGTTCAACTTTTTTTCCAACCAACATCATCATGTCAGCAAATTCATCTACGACCACAACAATTGATGGAAGTACTTCTAAATACTCTTCATCTTCAGGATGCAATGGATTGATAAGTTGTTTGCCATTTGCAGCAGCTTCTTCAACTTTTTTATTGTAACTAGCTAGGTTTCTAACCCCCATTAATGACATGAGCTTATATCTTCTATCCATTTCAACCACACACCACCTCAATCCATTAGATGCATCTGTCATATCAGTGATTACTGGTGTCAATAAATGAGGAATGCCATCATATACAGATAGTTCTAACATTTTTGGGTCAATTAAAATTAACCTTACATCTTTAGGATCCGATTTAAATAATAAACTTAACAACATAGCATTTACACCAACAGATTTACCAGATCCAGTGGTGCCAGCAACCAAAAGGTGTGGCATTTTAGCTAAATCAACAACAACAGGGTTACCTGAAATATCATGCCCTAAAGCAAGTGTTAAACTGGATGGTGATTTTTTAAAGGCTTGTGAAGATAAAATTTCAGTCAGACGAACCATCTTTCTATTAGTATTTGGTATCTCAATACCAACATAAGATTTCCCCTCTATAACCTCAACAACCCTGACGCTACTAACTGATAATGAGCGAGCAATATCTTGTGCAATATTTGTAATTTTGCTTGCTTTTGTGCCTGGTGCGGGTTGTATCTCAAACCTAGTAACAACTGGACCTGGTAATACAGATTCAACAGTAGCCTCAATTCCAAATTCTTCAAGTTTAGTTTCTAGTAGTGACGCTATCTGACTTAATTCTTCTTCTGTAAGAGATGAGCCATCATCTAAAGCTCTATCAAGTAATTGAGTACTAGGCATAACTGTTTTTTCTGGAGTAGTTTCAGCAATAGGCTCTTTAGATTGAACTTCTTTAATTGTTGGTTCAGAAGTATTTGGTAAGTCTGGTTGTTGTGGAACATTAGGAGTATTGGATTTATTGATTAAATTATCTTTATCCTTTGCTGATACAATTTTTGATTTTAAGATCTTAGCTTCTTCTTTCTCAATTTTTTGAATATCTCTTATATCCTTAAATCTTTTTAAAATACTGTTTAGGTTTGTAGAGATAACGCTGAATAATTTAGTAATAAAATTTTTAGAAATGTTGAAAATGCTAAAAATAATCATTCCAATACAATCAATATTTTTCAACCAAGAAAAATTAAATGCTAGAGACGATGCAGGTATTATAAAAATTACTAAAAAAATTAGACTGCCAATATAGCCAAGATTGGAGGAAAGATTTACAAAAAAGATTTTACCTAAATATCCTCCGCTATTATTTTGAAAATAATATTCTAGAATTGAACAAAAACTTATTAATAAGATAATTGAGCTTACTGTTCTGACTGCAATTTTAATTTTTGAATTATATGGGTCTTTTATAAAAATTGATTGTAAAGCCCAAACAACGCCCACAGCTAAGATTAGATATGATCCAAATCCAAAAATAGTAAACAAAAAATCTGAAATATTAGCACCTAAAGGGCCTCCTAAATTATTTATAGTTTGCGATGAAGTTTTATAGAAAAAACCAGAATCAGATGAATCATGAGAAATTAATGCAATTAGAATATATAAAGAAAATGCTATTAAAAAAAAGCTAAAGAAATTTAATAAAGTATTTTTTACGTAATTTGATAACACAGTATTGTTTTTAAGTATTGTTTTTAATAGTTATGTATAAATTATATGTTTAATCAATCAAAAATGTTTATATTCAATTATAATCATCATCATGTCCTACAATCATAACAAATTAATTATATTAGGTTCTGGTCCAGCTGGATACTCGGCTAGTATTTATGCAGCAAGAGCTAGTTTAAATCCAATAATCATAGCCGGCTCTCAAGAAGGAGGTCAGCTTACAACAACAACTGATGTAGAGAATTGGCCTGGTGATAGTGATGGACTTCAAGGTCCTGAATTAATGGATAGAATGAAAAAACACTCACAACAATTTGGAGTCGAAATTATTAACGACCATATAAATGAAGTTAACCTGTCATCCAAACCATTTTTATTAAAAGGGACTAACTCTTATACGTGCGACTCTTTAATTATATCTACTGGTGCAAGTGCAATGTATTTAGGTCTTCCATCAGAAAAAGAATATTTAGGAAGAGGTGTTTCAGCATGTGCAACTTGTGATGGTTTCTTTTATAAAGATCAAGAAGTGGTGGTTGTTGGAGGTGGAAATACTGCTGTTGAAGAAGCATTATATCTTTCAAGAATATGCTCAAAAGTATACATAGTTCATAGACGAGATGAATTTAGAGCTGAAAAAATATTACAAGAAAGGGTATTTAAAGAAGAATTCAATGGAAAAATTGAAATTCTTTGGAATACACAACTGAAAGAAGTTCTTGGGGATCAAATGGGTGTTAATGGAGTTCTTTTGGATTCTAATGGTGAAGAAAAAAAACTTTCAGTCATGGGAGTATTCATAGCAATAGGTCATAAACCAAATACTGACATTTTTGAAGGTCAACTTGATATGGACAATGGCTACATAAAAATTAAATCTGGAACATCTGGAATGGTAACTTCTACATCTGTTGATGGTGTCTTTGCTGCAGGCGATGTTTCAGACCAAGTATACAGACAGGCTATAACTTCTGCTGGGTTTGGATGTATGGCTGCCTTAGATGCTGAAAAGTTTTTATCTGAATAAAATCTTATGAACTATAAAGCATATTTAGTTGAAGAATTAGACGGATTATATTCAGGGTCTATAAAAGAACTTCAAATGCATGACATAGAACCAGAAAATGTAATCATTAAAGTTCATTATTCTTCATTAAATTATAAAGATGCTTTAGCTGCTTCAGGTGTAAAAGGAGTTGCATCCTCCTACCCTTTCGTACCAGGAATAGACGTTGCTGGAGAGATTTTAGAATCTGCATCAGATAACTTTAAAATCGGTGATAAAGTAATAGCAACTGGCTATAAGCTTGGTATGTCAGTTTTTGGAGGTTTTGGTGAATTAGTTCAAATACCTCAAAAATGGGTAGTACCACTTCCATTAGGTTTTTCACTTCTCAGTGCCATGTCGCTTGGTACAGCTGGTTTAACTGCTGGGGCTTGTGTTAAGAAAATTTTAAATAATAATCCATCATTCAAAAATCCAGTTTTAGTTTCAGGTGCTACAGGGGGTGTTGGTTCGGTGGCTGTTAATTTATTATCTAATTTAAATTTTGAAGTTCACGCAATTACCGGGAAATCAAATGAAGAAAGTATTTTAAAAAAAATGGGTGCATTAAAAGTTATTGATAGGAATGAGTTTATAGCTGAACCTGTTAAGGCTCTTGATAAGGCTATTTATTCAGCAGCCGTTGATACTGTTGGTGGTGATATTCTCTCAAAAATGCTCTCAATGATCGAAAGTCATGGAAGTGTTGCATGTTGTGGAAATGTAGCTGGTATGAAATTCACATCTTCAGTATTTCCATTTATTTTAAGAGGTATATCATTAATCGGAATTGATTCAGCTGAATCAGATATAAACTTCAAAAAAGAAATTTGGGGTCTTTTTTCAAATGAATGGTCACTTGACTTAGACGAATATAGTAGAGTAATAGCGCTTGAAGATGTAGGAAATGAGATTACAAAAATTTTAGATGGCAAACAAGTTGGGAGAGTGGTTATAAAACATGGAGATTAAATATGAATAATGATGATTTTGAAAAATTTTACGAATCAAAAGAAGCTAATGATGATAGTAAGTCAGATGCTAACGTAATTTTATTTCTTGTTATAGTATCTGTAATAGCAATGACCTACTGGGTTGCAAGTCAATAATACTATTTGGCTTCCATTCTCATTGCTGAGTCTAGTCTGATTGTTTCACCGTTAAGATAAGTATTATTAATAATATGTTCAGTTAGCTGAGCATACTCTTTAACATCTCCAAATCTATGTGGAAATTGAGTAGATTTTAAAAGAGCTTCTTTATTTTCATCTTTAGCAAGTGCCATTAAAGGTGTATCAAATATACCGGGTGCTATAGTGCATACTCTGATGCTATGTCTAGCAAGATCTCTAGCCGAAGTTAAAGTCATCCCAATTACACCAGCTTTTGATGCAGCATATGCTGATTGCCCAATTTGTCCTTCATAACCAGCAATTGATGCAGTATTTATTACTACGCCTTTCTCACCTTTATGGTCTGGATCATTTGCATCAATTAACTCAGCTCCAAGCCTCATTACATTAAAAGTGCCAACTAAGTTTAAATCTATAATAAATTTAAATATATCTAGAGGATGAGGTCCATTTTTACCAAGTATTCTTGCGCCATAACCTGTGCCGGCACAATTAACTATAAAATTAAGCTTTCCAAAATTTTCTTTTATACCATCTATAGCAGTCTTTACAGAATCTTCTTTCATAACATCGGTATTAAAATAAATAACATTATCTTCGCCTAACTGATAAATAACCTCATTTGCCTTTTCATCATTAATATCTAGTATTGCAACTTTACACCCTCTGGAAACAAAATGCTCAACAGTTCCTCTACCTAAACCTGAGGCACCACCTGTAACTAATGCAATATTATTTTTAAGTTCCATGTGAATACTCCTTTCTATAGATAATAAAAATTATACCTTTAATAGAAAAAATATAAAAAAACTATTATTGGCACAAAAATTGCATTACTAATATTGAATATAAATTATTTTTCATAATTAAGGAGTAAAAATGAAAAAATTATTATTAATGGTTGGAGTATTAGTATCCTTACCATCACTTGCATCTGTAAGTGCTAATGTAAGTATTGCCTCTGACTATATTTGGAGAGGAATGACTCAGACTGATGGAATTGCTGTTTCAGGCGGTTTTGATTATGCAGCAGATAGTGGTTTTTATGCCGGCATCTGGGGTTCAAATGTAAATTTCAATGACAGTACTGGTAGTGGAAATGGTGCTGAATTTGACTATTATTTTGGCTATGGCTTTGAAATAGGCGAAGTAGGTGTTGATCTTGGTTATGTAGCATTTGATTATCCTGGAAATGAAGATGGACTAGATTTTGAAGAAATTGTATTAGGTTTAAGCATGGGCGATCTTGGTTTAACTTTTGCAATGGGTCAAGACGGAGCTCCTGACTATACAGAAATCTCATATGCACTTGGTCCAGTAGGAGTTTCATATGGTGAATATGATGATTACGGTGATAACTTTGCTATTTCATATGGTTTCACATGCGGTTCATATGACTGTGGTTTAGCATATTCAGATTTTTCTGACAAAGGATACAGCGGTGTTGATGAAGACGCTCTTGTATTTTCAGTCTCTGCAAGTCTTTAATTTCAAGCCCACTTATTCAAATGAAATTAATTACTTCAATCATTAAGCCTTTCAAACTTCAAGAAGTGAGAGAGGCTTTAGTGAGCGCTGGAATCGAAGGTCTAACTATAACTGAGGTAAAAGGTTATGGAAGACAAAAAGGACATACAGAAATGTACAGAGGTTCTGAATATTCTGTAGATACATTACCAAAAATTAAACTAGAAATTTTAGTTGATGATTCACAAGTTGATTTAGTGAAAGAGACTATAGTTACAACAGCTCAGACTGGAAAAATTGGTGATGGAAAATTATTTATAACATCTGTCGACGAAGTCGTCAGAATCAGAACTGGTGAAACTGGTTCTGAAGCTATATAAGGAGTAAAAGATGGAAGAAATTGCATTTGCTTTAGATACATTTTACGCAGTAATGGCAGGAGCTCTTGTTATGTTTATGGCAGCTGGTTTTACCATGCTTGAAGCAGGACTTGTGCAAAAGAAAGATGTATCAGAAATTGTAACGAAAAATATAGGCTTATACTCAATAGCTTGTATTATGTACTTAGCTTGTGGCTTTGTAATCATGTACCCTGGTTCATATATTATTGAAGGTGTTTTACCATCAATTCTTGGGACAAGTTCTTTTGGATTATCTACTTCATTACCGAATGAAGATATAGGTATGCCATATGGTATGGATTATTCACAACAAGCTGACTTCTTTTTCCAAGTAGTTTTTGTTGCTACGGCAATGTCGATAGTATCAGGAGCTGTAGCTGGAAGAATGAAACTTATACCTTTCTACTTATTTGCTATCGTATTAACAGGTTTAATATACCCTATTCAGGGTGCATGGAACTGGGGCGGTGGTTTCTTAAGTGGAACTCTTGGTTATTCTGACTATGCAGGATCAGGAACGGTGCATTTATGTGGTGCAGCTGCAGCTTTAGCAGTTGTAACAGTTCTAGGGCCAAGAAATGGTAAGTATGCTCCTGACGGAACATCTTTGCCTATGCCTGGATCTAATATACCAATGGCTGCATTAGGTGTATGGATTCTTTGGTTAGGTTGGTTCGGATTCAATGGTGGATCTGAGTTAATTGTTAGTAACGAAGCGTCTGCTATTGCAGTTAGTCAGGTATTTATGAATACAAACATGGCTGCATGTGGTGGTGTTGTTGCTGCAATCTTAATGAGCTTAATTAGAACAGGTAAAATGGATGTAACAATGGCTATGAATGGTGCTATTGCTGGTCTAGTAGCAATTACAGCTGGTCCAAGTGCTCCATCTGGCGGTGCTGCAATCTTAATTGGAGCATTAGGTGGTGTATTAGTATATTTTTCAATCTTATTCTTTGATAACGTACTAAAACTTGATGATCCAGTTGGTGCTATTTCAGCTCATGGTACTGTCGGTATCCTAGGTGTTATGGTTGTTCCATTTACATCTGATGCTTCATTCATCGCACAATTCATTGGTGTAATTGCAATTGCAGGATTTACGTTTATTGCTAGTTTGTTAACAATCTATGCGATTAATGCTGTATTGCCAATTAGAGCAAGTGATGACGAACAGTATGCTGGTCTAGATAGTTCTGAGATAGGAGTTGAAGCTTATCCAGAATTTTAAGTTTATGAGTTAGGTCATATCTCCCCCTTTTATACCTAACTTATAAAAACACGAAAAGAGCCGTTATCCCCCCTTTTAACGGCTCTTTTTTTTTGCACTCATTTTAATCATTTTTATTAAATATACGTGGCATATAAATTGCATGTATAAATTAAATGTAATAAATATATATATTTTTAGGGAGATATGATGAATAAGATATATTTAATCTTTGGTAGCCTTTTGGCTACTCAATTTGTTCAGGGAGATGAAATTAATTCTGGTGATACTGCCTGGATTTTAACATCTACTGCATTGGTTCTTTTGATGACATTACCTGGATTAGCATTGTTTTATGGTGGATTAGTTCGATCAAAAAATGTTCTTTCCGTATTGATGCAATGTTTTACAATTGCTTGTTTAATGTCAGTTTGCTGGGTTGTATATGGTTACAGCTTAGCCTTTAAGGGTGATGGTTTATTTATTGGTGATCTCAGTGCACTATTTTTAAATGGCGTAGAAAGAGACTCTATTTCAGGAACACTACCTGAATCAGTATTCATAACTTTCCAAATGACTTTTGCAATTATAACTCCGGCTCTTGTAGTTGGTGCATTTGCAGAAAGAATGAAATTTACTGCTATGTGTATTTTTTCAGTTGCATGGTTTACTTTTGTATATCTACCTGCATGTCATATGGTTTGGGGAGGTGGGTATCTAGGCAGTATAGGTGTTATTGATTTTGCAGGCGGTCTTGTTGTACATGCCACATGTGGAATTGGAGCACTAGTAGCAGCAATCTACTTAGGCCAAAGAAATGGATTCATGAAATCACCAATGCCACCGCATAACAGAACAATGGTCATGATTGGTGCATCAATGCTTTGGGTTGGATGGTTTGGTTTTAATGCTGGTAGTGCTGTTGCTGCAGACAGTTCAGCAGGTATGGCTATGTTGGTAACTCATATTAGTGCTGCAACAGGTGCATTAACATGGATGGCCATTGAATGGATTAAATCAGGTAAAGCTACAATGATTGGTATAGCTACAGGTATGGTAGCCGGTTTAGCTACTATCACACCAGCCTCTGGATCTGTTGGTCCGGCTGGTGCATTATTAATTGGATTCTTAGCAGGATTAGTATGTTTTTATGCCACACAGGCAGTCAAATCTTACTTCAAAATAGATGATTCACTAGATGTATTCCCTGTTCATGGTGTCGGCGGTATTCTTGGAATTATTATGATTGCCTTTGTTGGTAATCCTGATGGTTTTTTTGGATCTGGAGCTGCTGGTATTTCTGAAGATGGTGCAATTGCACAGTTAATGATTCAACTTCAGGGAGTTATAGTTATCTCAGCCTATACAGCCATAGTTACATACGTAATTCTAAAATTAGTTAGTTTAGTAACTGATGTTAGAGCATCAGATGAAGATGAGAATGTTGGTTTAGATATGAGTGAACATAACGAACAGGGTTATAGTTTATAAAACAGAATTACTATATTGTTTTAAAAGAAAAGGATGCATTTCTTCTGGAATTAAATGCATCCTTTGATTTAAATACTCCATGGCTTCATCTATCTCATTTTCAGTGAATTCATGATTGGGTATATTAATGCCCTGCATAATACATGCAGCTATATTTGTTGAATGGTTTTTATATGAGGTTTTAATTTTATTGGTTATTAACTCAGCTATATCATCATAATTATCTGATTCAAATTTCATTGACTCACCAATATACAAATGAACATTGCCTTTGTTTCCAGTAATACCATCTGAAATACTTACAAGATCTTCTCTAGGCTCTTTTTCATAAACACTATTTATCGAGGTTAAATATAGTTCCTGTGCTTTCAAAAGGTCGTTTGGATCTTTTTCATAAGATATTGCTACAGGAATTAAAGAAATATTATTAAAAAATTCACTCACTGAAGTATTTTTTCTTGCATTTAAATGAATCATTTTTAATACAGCTGAATCAGTATAATCAATACCATCTTTAGACCTGCCCTGCTTTTGCGCAATCCATACTGACTGACTATTGTTTAAAATGGAATTAATAATATATTCAGAAGCTAGATGTAAACTTTTATATATATCTTTTTTTGATTTACCAGATCTATCAATTATGAAACTTTTATTGAGTCTCATTAAATCTGAAGCCCATTTTTCATTCATCAAGTTATTACCGACTGCATTATTTGTAGTATTAATTCCACTCTGATGGAGTTTTAAATTTAACAAGGCTGAATCTAAAGTAATATCTCTATGGTTAGACAAAAATAGATAACCCTTCCCAATCTTGATGTTCTCAATTCCTTCAATTGAAAAATTATCGACAGTTTTATTAACAACATCTACTACTATTGATTCAAAGAATTTTTGATAATCTTTTATTGTTTTAATATTTTTTGTTCTTCGTCTTAAGAAAAATGCTACTAATTTCTCGATCATCGGAATATTCTGGAGCCATTTATTTTTATTGACCGTTAATATGGTTTTTATAACGTCTTTGTCTTTAGTTAGCTCTAATAAAACTTTTTCAACCTCATGATCTTCGTAGGGACGTATGGAATCAAATTTACTCACTGCTATAAAGTACTCAAAATAGTTCCCTTATATTTTACATTATTAATGTATACAATATTTTACATGAAATCTTATCTTAATTATTCAGGTCTGGCGGTTTTAGCTCACAGGGGTGGCTCTATCGAGTCTTTGGAAAATACTATTGAATCATTTCATTACTCGATTTCACTTGGATGCAAGTTTATTGAAACTGATGTACAAGTATCATCTGACGGCATTCCTTATATATTTCATGATGAAACCTTGAAAAGACTAACTGGTATAAGTAAAAAATTCAGTAGTTTAGATTCAAATGAGATAGATAGATTAAGAATATTTAAATCTCATAAAATACCAAGACTTGATGAAGCTCTTAAAACATTTCCAGATACTTATTTTCAGATTGATGTAAAA
>CACLXS010000005.1 GCA_902610905.1 uncultured SAR86 cluster bacterium | reverse complement strand
CCAGGCTCTTTCAATGGCTGATGGAGCAATCACATTAAAACTAGGTAATGGTTTGACAAAAGGACTTGGGGCCGGAGCAAATCCCGACGTTGGAAGAAAAGCTGCTGAAAGCGATAGAGCTGCAATAGAAGAATTATTAGTTGGAGCTGATATGATTTTTATAACTGCCGGTATGGGTGGTGGAACCGGAACTGGTGCAGCTCCAGTAGTTGCATCTATTGCTAAAGATTTGGGAGCACTTACAGTTGCTGTTGTTACAAAACCGTTTAAATTTGAAGGTAAAAAAAGAATGACTGCAGCTGAAAAAGGGTTAGCTGCTCTTGTTGAAGAGGTTGACAGTCTTGTAACTATCCCCAATCAAAAGTTATATGAGATTTTAGGAGAAGATACAGCTATGCAGGATGCATTTGCTAAAGCAGATGATGTATTAAAAGGAGCTGTTCAAGGTATATCAGATATCATCTTAAAAAAAGGACATATCAATGTTGATTTTGCTGATGTAAAAACTGTCATGTCTGAAAAAGGCATTGCAATGATGGGTACAGGAAGAGCAAGTGGCAAAAATAGAGCTGAAGCTGCAGCCACTCAAGCTGTAAGAAGCGAATTGCTTGAAGATATAAATCTAAAAAATGCAAGAGGTGTCTTAGTTAATATTACTGCAGCAAAACCAACATTGGGTGACCAGGCGGAAGTTGCTGATATTGTTGAAGAAATTGTTCATGAGGACGCAAATATAATTTATGGACTTGTATATGATGACACAGTAAAAGATGATTTACAGGTAACTATTGTGGCTACTGGTGTTGATCAAAGAGCTCCAAAATTAGTTATCGATAATCAGCCATCAATGCAATTAAATCCTGTTGGATTGAATAAAGAACAAACCAGTCAAAAAGTTGGCACATCGTCTGCAGCGGAAATTGATTTCCTTGATGTGCCAACTTTTATGAGAAAGCAAGTAGATTAAGATGCCGCATTTTCCAGTCTTGCTGGAAGAGTCAGTAGATTTTCTAGTTAATAAAAAAGAAGGTACTTATATAGATTGCACATATGGCCGCGGCGGTCATACACAAAAAATTTTAGAAACAATTTCTTCTAATTCTCAATTAACATCTTTTGATAAAGATAGTGATGCTATTGAGCATGCAAACCATATTCAAAATACTAACTTTAAGATCATTCAAGATTCATTTAGTAATATTAATAAATATTTTAGTAAAGATTCAGTAGATGGAATTCTATATGATTTGGGTACTTGCTCAACTCATTTTGATGATGCTTCTAGGGGGTTCAGTTTTAGACATAATGGGCCTCTTGATATGAGATTTGATACAAAAAAAGGAAAACCATTAGCCGATTGGATCAACAAAGCAACTGAAAATGATATTAAAGAAGTTTTATATAAATATGGAGATGAAAAGCATGCAAAGCTGATTTCACTTAGTATTGTTGAATATCGAAATCACAATACTCTTGATTCAACATTGCAGCTAGCAAACCTCATTCAAGATATTTATCCAGATAAAAAAAATAAAATTCATCCAGCTACAAAATCATTCCAAGCATTCAGAATTCATTTAAATGATGAATTGACAGAGCTATCAAACTCTTTAATTCATGCAAAGAGTTTACTTAAAAAAAATGGAATCGTTGTGGTTATTTCTTTTCATTCGTTGGAAGATAATATTGTTAAAAATTTTTTTAAAGCTGAAATAAAAAATTATCCTAAAGATATACCAATAAATAATGAAGAATTTAAAGAGTTTGAATGTATAGCAAAAAAGGTAAGGCCATCTGCTAAAGAGATTGAACTAAACAAAAGATCAAGAAGTGCAATCATGAGAGTGTTTAAAAAATTATGACTAATAAACAAAACTCAATATTAATTTTAATGTTAATTTCTATCATCTTTCTTAGTCTTGAAAAAATTAAGCTTTCATTTGAAATAAATAGATTAAATAACAATCAAGAAAACCTATTCAAAGAGCATGAATCATTCAAAGATAAAAATATAAAACTTATTACACAGTCATATACCAATAATTCACCAGCTTACATTGAGCGCATTGCTAAGGAAGATCTTGGCATGTTTAAACGGAAGCCTAAGACCATAATTAAAAGTATCACTAATGAAAAAAATTAATTTTATAAATTGGAGACTGTTCGTTACATGCTTTTGTCTTGTTGGAGCAATCTTTGCTGTTGTTTTTAAGATTATATTAGTTCAAGTCGAGGACAGCCTTTTTCTGCAAAATGAAGGAAAAAAAAGATATATAAAATATAGAGAAATTAATCCTGTAAGAGGAGCGATATATGACAGAAATAAGTTTCCGCTGGCAGTTTCTATTATTAATTATGATTTATATGCTTTAAAGGGTTTAAATATTGATAAATTTCTTAAGCTTAAAGATCTGATGGAGATAGATGAAGATATTTCTATTATTAAGCCCTTTAAAAGGAAAACTCTTCTTAAAAAAGGTTTAACCGCTGAAGATCAGTCAATTATTGAAGATCTTAATTTTAATGAACTAGAGATAGAAATACGTCACAGCAGACATTATCCTTTAGGTGAACAGATTGCGCCACTTGTTGGTTTTTATGGAAAGGATAGAGCACAAGAGGGACTAGAAAAAAGTTATGATTCGATACTTTCAGGAAAGACTGGAAAGCAAAAGTTCTATAAAAATGCAAAACAGGAAATTATTTCAAAACCTATCGACATTGAAAAATCAATTAAAGGTCAGGACATAGTCTTAACTATTGATTCAACTATTCAGTTTTATTCATATAAATATTTAGTTGAGGCCATAGTAAAAAATAAAGCTAAAGCTGGAACAGTTTTAGTATTTGATAATTTAAGTGGAGAAATACTTGCAATAGCGAGTTATCCCTCATATAACCCTAACAACTCAAACAGATCAATTCAAAAGAATAGGGCTCTTGTTGATGCATATGAGCTAGGGTCTGTTATAAAACCCATAGTTTTTTCGAAAGCTGTAGATGAGGGTGTTATAAATCCTGATGAATTAATGGAGCTGCCAAGACGTTTGCGATTAGGTAAGAAGATTATTTCTGACACAAAAAATTATGTTCAGTTAACTCCTAAAGAAATTATTGCTCATTCAAGCCAAGTTGGGGCATCCAAAATTGCATTAGGATTGGGATACGATGCCTTGAAGACCAATTATTATAATTTTGGTTTTAGTAAACCAATATCAATCAACTTCCCATCAGCAGCTTTTGGTTTAATTAATAGTAAAGAAGAGGTTTCAAATAGAGAGCTCGCCAGCATGGGCTATGGGTATGGCTTCACAGTTAGCCCATATCAAATTACATCTGCTTACTCAACTTTTGCAAATAAGGGAATTCGCAAAGATTTCAAACTACTTATGAATGACGAGGTAACATATAAGAGAGTTATCTCAAAAGAGTCTGCGGATCATACATTAGACGCACTAAAAAAAGTTGTAGAGTTTGGTACTGGTAAAAAAGCAAATATAGATGGATTTACTCAGGGTGGAAAAACTGGAACTGTGCATAGGATTAGATCAGGATCAGGTTACGCTGAAGATTTATATCGTGCTTCTTTTGTTGGTATTACTCCTATATCAGAGAAATCATTGACAATATTTGTATCAATTGAGGATCCTGGATTAAACGCATACTCAGGTGGAATGATTGCCGCACCTCTATTTGCAGAAATTGCTGAAAGCTCTTTAAATTATTTAGGTTATTTAGAGGATGAATAAATTAGCACAAATACTTGGCATTCAATTTTCTAATGAAATAGAAATTTCGAGTATTACAAACACAACTGATAAAGTAAAAGAGGGCTCTCTCTTTTTTGCTTTAAAAGGAACACAAAATCATGGAAGCAAATATATAGAGGAAGCTTTTGAAAAAGGAGCAAAATTAGCTATCCACAACGATAAAAATTTTTGTTCATCAAATGAAAATATTATTTATGTAAAAGATCTTCAATCTATTGGTAGTAAGAAGATTTTTAAAGCTCTAGAAGCTTTCTATAAAATTAGCAATTTCAATAGTCATAACTACTTTGCATTTACAGGAACAAATGGCAAAACAACGTCAGCATACCTATGCCATCAATTACTTACAAAAAAAGGTTTAAGTTCGATATATATAGGTACTATCGGAACTCAATATAATACCAATCCATTAGATCAATCTATAACAAATAAAACAACGCCTGATATTTTTGAATTATTTGAAATATTTAATTTTTATAAAATAAAAAATAATATCGCAGTTTGTATTGAAATATCCTCACATGCGTTGGATCAAAATAGGTTAGAGAATATCAAGTATTTTAAATCTTCATCTATATTAAATATTGGATCTGATCATCTTGATTACCATAAAAACATTGAAAACTATGCTCAAAGTAAATTAAAAATTTTTAGTACTGAATCTGAAAGTAAATTTATCAACCAAAAAATTTTAAATGAGAACCCTGATATATTCATTGAAGATAACTCACTAATAAGAGTTTCCAATAACCCTTCTACTGATATATATTATGAAATTCTTGAATGCTCTTTCAAAAAATCATTATTCAAAATAATTCATAAGAATGAAAAAGGTTCTTCAATATATGAATTTGAGACATCTATTTTTCCAAAGTTTAATATAGTTAATTTAATTTTTGCCATTTGTTCTGCTGGTTTATCATACTTTGAAAAAAATAAGATCAATAAATTGGACTTTCTAAAACTTCCTAAAGGCAGGAGCGATTTTATAAAAGATATTCCTGCAAATATAATTATTGATTATGCGCATAATCCAGAAGGGTTTCTTTTATTCCTATCATCATTGCAAGATTTTTTTGATAATTTGGTTGTCGTTTTTGGTTGTGGAGGTAATAGAGATAGAACAAAAAGACCATTAATGCTTAATGCTGCTTTGAAATATGCTGACAAGGTAATATTTACATCTGACAATTCTAGAAATGAAGAATTTAGTGAAATTTTGTCTGACACCATTGCAAACAATAACAGTAAAAGCAAAATTGATGTAATTGAAGATAGAAAAGCAGCTATTATTCATGGAACAAATTTAATTGAAAAAGAGGATTGTTTGGTTATTTTGGGTAAAGGGCATGAAGAGACACAAGAAAAAGATGGTCAGATACTATTTTTTAGCGATCATGAGGTAGTGAATGAAATTTATAACTAACTCAAATGACTTATCTACATATTTAGATACTCCCATTAAAAAGAATATACAGATAAAAGATATTTCTATTGATTCTAGAACTATCAAAAAACACTCGCTATTTATTGGTATAAATGGAGAAAATTTTAATGGTAGTGATTATGTTGATGAAGCAATTCATAAAGGAGCATGTCTTGTAATAACTGACAGTGAGAAATATAAAACTTGCAAGAATAAAAACATAATCTATGTCAATAATTCCATTTCTGCTCTTAAAAACATTGCAAGCAATATTCTTAAATCTTTTGACGGAAATGTTGTAGGCATAACAGGAAGCAATGGGAAAACAACAACAACTAAAATTATTGCAAATGTTTTATCAAAAAGCTCATCAACTTTAAAAAATTATAATAATGAAATTGGAATGCCTTTAAGTATTTTTAACGCAAAACAAAACTCAAAGAATTTAGTAATTGAGATGGGTGCAGCAAAACCTGGAGACATAAAATATTTGAGTTCAATTTTAAAACCAAATATTGGAGTAATTACAAATATTGGTAACTCTCATTTAGAAAAACTCAAAAATATAAAAGGAGTCTTAAAAGTTAAATCTGAGTTAGTCTCAAACATAAAAAAAGATGGTTACTTAGTAGTTCCAAATGAAAACGAGGAACACCTAAAATTCTGGAAAAAAATAATTAGAGGAAAAGAATTGATCACATTTGGTATTGAACAAAATGCTGATTTTTATGCAATAAATATAAAATCCTCAATCAAAAAACAAGAATTTAATATTATTTCAGATAAATATAATATAGATCATAAAATCAAAACTTCATTGTCTGGAGTTCATAACATTAAAAATATTCTTGCAGCATTTGCCGTGTCATATTTAATTGAAAACTCACCAAAATTATTTAATCAAAGATTAGAAAAGGGTGCTCAAGTAAGACAAAAGCAAAAGAAATGGATAAAAGGATCCTTACTCATTGATGATACTTATAATGCGAATCCAGAATCTGTAAAAAAAGCTATTGATTTCATATCAAATTCAAACAAGCGGAAAGTGTTCATTATGGGTGACATGCTTGAATTGGGAAGATATAGAAAAAAGATGCATGCTGATGTTGGACAGTATGCAAGAAGAAAAAAAGTAGATGTTTTTCTTGGTTTTGGAGAATTAACAAAATATGCTGTATCTGGATATGGTAAAAATGGATTATTTTTTAATAATGAAAATGATATTAAAAAATTTATAAAAGAAAACATTAAAGGTGGAGACATAGTTCTGATTAAAGGCTCTAGGGGAATGAAAATGGAGAGATTTATAAATGTTTGAATATTTAGGCACTATTCTTGTAGACATAGATCCAGGTTTTGATGTTTTACGCTATTTAACTGTAAGAACCTTGGGCGGTACAGTAACTGGACTATTAATATCTATTTTATTAGGCCCAATATTAATAAAGTCTCTCAAGTCTATGCAGTTTGAGCAGCATGTTAGAGTTGATGGACCAGAATCTCATTATAAAAAATCAGGAACACCAACTATGGGTGGGCTTTTAATATTATCGTCGTTAGTGATTTCGACATTACTATGGGCCGACTTAGGCAACAGATATATTTGGGTTGTTCTTTTCACAACTATCGCCTTTGCTTTAATTGGATTCTCTGATGACTACTTAAAAATAAAAAATAAAAGTTCAGATGGACTTAATTCTAAGCAGAAAATATTCTTACAAATTATTGCTTCATTTATAGCTATGTATTACTTATACCATTCTGCTGAATTGATTGCTGAAACTTCATTTATTGTTCCTTTCTTTAAAGATCTAATAATTCCTATGAGTGCCTTTGTATTCATATCAACTGGAATGTTTGTTTTAATTGGATCATCTAATGCTGTAAATTTGACAGATGGTCTTGATGGTCTTGCTATATTGCCATCTGTTCTTATTGCAGGAGCTCTTGGACTTATTGCCTATAGTATGGGTAACCAAATTATTGCTGATTATCTGTATTTACCTCACCTAAAATTATCAGGAGAGTTAATAGTCTTTTGCGGAGCACTTATTGGTTCTGGTATTGGTTTTCTTTGGTATAACACGTATCCTGCTCAAATTTTTATGGGAGATATTGGATCGCTAACTTTAGGAGCAATATTAGGAATACTGGCGGTGATTTTAAGACATGAGCTAGTTTTTGCAATCATGGCAGGCGTATTTGTAATAGAAACCTTAAGTGTTGCAATTCAGGTTATTTCCTATAAGACTCGAGGAAAAAGAGTATTTTTAATGGCGCCTATCCATCACCACTATGAATTAAAAGGTTGGCCAGAACCTAAAATCATCGTTAGGTTTTGGATAGTTACATTAGTTCTAATTTTAATAGCATTAGCTACATTAAAACTTCGATAAATTTAAGGAATGAAATCTTTGATATATGGCTATGGGGTTACCGGAAAATCTTTCGAAAGATATTTAACTAATAGAAATATCCCTTTTGATATTTTTGATGAAAATATAGATCAGCATAATAAAAAGAATAATCTCTCTGATTATAAAACTATATTTTGCAGTCCTGGAATTCCAAAAGATTTATATGAATCACTTAGACAACACGCTGAGGTTGTTACAGATCTCGATATTTTTTTTAAAGAAGATAACTCAATAAAAATAGGTATCACTGGAACAAACAGAAAAAGCACAACTTGCTTTCATTTAGAACAACTTATTAAAGAAATAGATACAGTTAATCTTGTTGGTAATATCGGTAATCCAATGCTAGATGTTATTAATAATAATAAAACATATTCAATTATAGAGTTATCCAGTTTTCAATTAGATAAGATGAATTTTAATGATTTAGATTATGGAATCCTTTTAAATATAGCACCAGATCATTTAGATTATCATGGGTCTTTTGAAGATTACAAAAGTGCTAAAGAAAAAATTAAATGTTCAAAAAATTTCTCCAATGAAAATAATCCATACAAACTCTTCAAGTGGATAACAGGTAAAGAATCAAAAAAATTAGATCTAAAAAACCTTCCTTATAGGTTTGAAAAAATTACTCCATCGGTCATTAATGACTCAAAATCAACCAACTCTAACTCGCTCTTCTTTGCTCTTGAAAATGCTATAAAGTTTTTTGGTTTGAGAGATTTTGTATTAATTGTTTGTGGTGATCCAGTAAAGGAAAATCATAAATCTCTTAAGATTAATGGACCTGAAGAAATTTTAGTTTATGGGGAGCACAAAAAAGAAATTGACGCATGTTTAGATAACAATAACAAAAAATTATTTAACACACTTGAAGATATTATTTCATATCTAAAAGATTCAAATAAAAAGAATATTTTATTTTCACCTGGATATCCAAGTGGTAAGGATTATAAGAATTTTGAGATTAGGGGAGAGCATTTCAATTCTTGTTTAAACCAAGATGAATAGAACAAACAATTTTTTAATTTTATTTTCATTTATAAGCATAATGAGCCTTGGGTTTATTATGGTTGCTTCATCTAGTATTTATGTTGCTGATGAGATGACAGGAGACCCATTTTATTTTGCTAGTAGACAGCTAATATTCATTTCAGTTGGATTACTTGCAATGAGCATTTTTTTGCTACTGCCCTCTGATTTTTTATTTAAATCTGATTGGGTGTTTATGCTTATAAGTATTCTTTTGTTAATTGCTTTATTTATTCCAGATATAGGTACTTCAGTAAATGGGAGCATTAGATGGATAAGATTAGGACCAATAAACATTCAGCCGTCAGAAGTTTGTAAATTTAGCTTAATTTTATATATATCTGGTTATTCGGTTAGAAGAATGTCTGAAATTAATACTCTAAGAAGTTTTCTGAAACCTTTGTTCCTTCTTTTTATTATTTCATTATTAATAATGGGTCAGCCTGATCTTGGATCTACAGCAATAATATGCTTGCTTGTTGTTTCAATATTATTTTATGCAGGAATATCTTTTTTTCAGTTCAGTTTATTATCAATTTTAATATCATTATTGGGATATTTAGCGATTTCAAGCTCACCCATGAGACTGGCTAGAGTTCTTGCTTTCACTGATCCTTTTGCAGAGGATGTTGTTAGGAATGCTGGTTGGCAACTTTCAAATTCATTAATAAGCATTGGTCAAGGAGGGTGGTTTGGCTTAGGCATTGGTAATAGTTTTCAAAAGAACTTTTTTTTACCAGAAGCTCATACAGATTTTATTTTTGCAATTCTTGTTGAAGAGCTTGGAATAGTTGGTGGATTGGTTTTGATTGCACTGTTTGTTGTTATGTTTATTGGTATTCTTAGAGTAGCCCTTGATTCTTTTATTAAAGACAGGCTATTTCAAGGGTATGTTTCTTTTGGAATTATGGTTTTGATAGCAGTTCAAGCTCTGTTTAACATGGCAGTGAATATTGGTTTGCTTCCAACAAAAGGACTTACGCTTCCATTTATTAGTTACGGCGGAACTAGTATTATTATTATGATGTCCCTTATAGCAATAGTTATAAGAATAAATAATGAAAACAAATTAATATAATCGTATGAAAATTCTGGTATCTGCAGCAAAAACAGGCGGACATATTTTTCCTGCAATAGCTGTTGGCAATGAATTAAAAAATAATGGTCATGATATTGTTTTTATTGGTTCAGGCTCTCCAATTGAGATCAATGCATTAAAAAAAACAAGTTTTAGTTACTATCACATATCGATGGAGGGATTCCGGGGTAAAAATTTTTTAGGAAAAATTAAATCTTTGCTACTTATACCAATAAGCATTTTTAAAATTTTAAAAATTATTAGAAATGAAAAAATCGATGCTATGATTGGATTTGGCGGCTTTATTACAGTTCCAGTTGGTATTGCATTTTATATATCTAGAAAACCATTATTTATTCATGAACAAAATGCTGTCTTGGGCTCAGCCAATAAGCTGCTTGGAAAGTTTTCAAAGATTATTTTTAGCGCTTTTAAATTAAAAGAAACTTTCAAAAATACATGCATTACCGGCAACCCCATTAGAGAAGAATTTCGTACAGACATTCCAAAGGAAGATTATTCTGAGATTACAAAGATATACATAACTGGTGGCAGCCAGGGTTCAGAGTATATAAATACTAATATCCCAATGGCATTCGAAGGTCTAAGTAAAAAAGTATTAGTTAAGCATCAATGTGGTAAAGGAAAGGATAAAGACTTAAAGGACGTGTATAAAAAATTTAATATTGAGGCTGAAGTCAAAGATTTCTATGAAAACCCTGAATCATTAATAAGCTGGTCTGATTTTGTTATTTCTAGAGCAGGAGCCTTATCTGTTTCTGAGGTTACCTCATTATCCAAAGGCTTACTTATGATACCGTTACCGTCTGCTATTGATAATCATCAATTTTACAATGCAAAACATATTGAGGACTTAAATATGGGGCTTATACATGAAGAAAAAGATGGTTTAGATGCCCTTAAAAAAAAGATATCAACAATTGTTAATCAAAAAACATACAATAAATGGAAAATACACAGAAATAAAAACCATCTTGAATCAGCTTCTATTATCGCAGGCAAAGTTATTGAATACCTTGAGCAAATGAAATGAATTTTTTTAAAAAAATAAAACATATACATTTTGTAGGCATAGGCGGTGCCGGAATGATAGGTATAGCAAGATTGCTTCTCAAAAAGGGCTACAAAGTATCTGGATCTGACATTAATGATACATATGAGCTAAAAAAAATTAAGAAAGAGGGCGCAAAAGTCTTTATAGGTCATAACAAAACAAACATCAAAAGAGCGAACTTAATAGTAGTCTCAACTGCTATTGATAATAAAAATCCAGAAATTCTTGAAGGCATAAAGAATGGTATAACAATAATTCCTCGTGCTGAAATGCTTGGCAGCATTATGAGAGGTTATGAGAGCATAGCCATCGCTGGAAGTCACGGTAAAACAACTACCACAAGCATGATTGCAAAAATTTTTAATACTGCTGAATTAAGCCCAACATATGTAGTTGGAGGAAAAGTTTTAAGCACCGATGAAAACTCTGATTTAGGTATGGGAAATTATTTAATAGCAGAAGCAGATGAAAGTGATGGATCTTTTACTCATTTAATCCCAGATGCAGCAATATTAACTAATATAGATGATGATCATTTGATTCACTATGACAATAATTTTGAAAACCTTTTAGATTCATTTATTCAATTTTCAGAGAATGTGCCTTTTTATGGATATCTGATAGTTAATGGAGATGATAAAAATATAAAAAAAATTACAAAAAGAATTTCAAGAAAACAGATTACTTTTGGAAAATCAAAAAATGTAGATTTTCAAATTTTAAATTCTGGTTATAAAAACGGATTTCAGACCTTTGAGATTATGGATAATCAAAGAAGTAAAAAATATGCCTTTTGCATTAGGCAGCCTGGTTTTCATAATATTTATAACGCTACAGCTTCTATAGCTGTATGTATAGAAGAAGGTCTAACTATAAATGCAATAAAAAAAGGCATTAAAGAATTTACAGGAGTTGGCAGAAGGTATGAGAAGGCAGACATTGAAATTAATTCGAATAATAAAATTCTAATAGATGATTATGGTCATCATCCAATAGAAATTCTCTCTAATATAAAAGCATGCAAAGAGGAATTTCCTAGAAAAAAGATATGTATGATATTTCAACCTCATCGATTTTCAAGAACAGCACAATTATTCGATGATTTTATTCAAGTTCTTAAAAAAGTTGATTCATTGATAATGCTGGATATTTATGCTGCAAGTGAAAATCCTATCAAAGGCATTGATTCAAGAACCATTGTTGAAACACTTAAACAAAACGGACATAAAGATGTTTCGTATATCAAAAAACATAATGATGTAATTAAACTTATTCAATCAAAAGAAAATAGTTTCGATGTTCTTATTACCCAAGGAGCAGGCAGTGTTTCAAGCGTATGCGAATTAATAAAAGAAACATGGAAGAAATAAAAAAAATTATTGTTATATGTGGCGGTTCGTCATCAGAAAGAGAGATATCTTTGCAAAGTGGTAAGGGAGTCTATGATGCCCTGAAAAAATTAGGATACGAAACAACTATTGTAGATTTTAAAACTATTAGTGATCTTAATATTTTTAAAACATATGATCTTATTTTTATAGCATTGCATGGATTTGAGGGTGAAGGAGGTAATCTTCAAGAAAAATTTGATGATTTATCTATACCTTATACTGGATCAGGGCCAGAGGCTTGTAGAAATACATGGGATAAAAATACATGTAAAACAATTTTAAAATCTCATAATGTTATAACTCCATCATGGAAATATTATGAGACTTTAAAACCATTTTTAAATGAACCTTTCAAAGATTTTCAAAATAAAAATTATTTTTTAAAACCAAGTCAAGAAGGTTCAAGCGTTGATATTTTTAAGATAAAAGACGATAAAGATTTTATGGCTGCTCTTAATAATGCAAACAATATAGATAGACCATTTTTAATGGAAAACTGTATAGATGGAAAAGAGTTTACTGTGACAATTATCAATGATGAATGTATGCCGGTAATAGAAATAGTAACTGAGAATGAGTTTTATGATTATGATGCAAAATATATCTCAAATAATACAGGGCTTATTGAAGCTTATCTTACTTCTGAGGAACACTCATCTATAAACGTGGTTGCTTCTAATGCATATAAAGCTCTTAACTGCAGAGGATGGGCAAGGATTGATATTCTTCAAGACATCACAGGCCAATTTCATGTTCTTGAAATTAATACCGTTCCAGGAATGACATCACACAGTTGTGTTCCAAAATCAGGAAGCTTTCTTGGATTGGAATACGAGGAAGTAGTTCAAAATATTATTAATGCAAAACTTTAAAAATACTTTTTATGCTTTAACGGTATTCTGTTTTACTGGATCAGTTTTTTCAAAAGGTTTAAATATTGATATTTCGTTAGATTCAGAAATATATTTAAAGTCTCAACAAATATTCATTGAAAAATTAGGTGAATTAAAGACAAAGAACGATATTAAAGATTTACTTGAGGAGCAGGACTGGATAGATGAGTACTATCTAAATGTTAAACCATTTAGTAATTTTGCAAAATTAAATATAAAAACAAGAACCCCGATATTTATATTAAATAATGAATTTTTTGTAGATACCAATTTAAAAAAGTTTAAATTTGATAAAACTTTTCTTAATTTGATTTCTGTAAATGGACCCATAGAAGATTTGAAAGAGCCGCTTAATATTATTAATTTTTTTAAAGTGAATAATTTTGTTAATACCAATATAGAAAAAATTACCTACTCACATATTTCAGGATGGCAGATTCAAACGAATTTACATGTCATAATGATTGGCAATAAAATTTCTAATAATAAATTTAATTCATTAAGAGATACCTTAAATTACTTGTACGAAAATAGAAAAATTCCTAGTATGATAGATCTAAGGTATAAGGATGGAGTTGCTTTAGATTATGGCAAATAATGGTAAAAATTCTAATATAGTTGTTGGTTTAGATATAGGTACTTCTAAAGTAGTTTGCATTGTAGGTAAATATAATGAAGCTCAAAAACTAGAAATAATCTCACTTGGTGCATACCCATCAAGCGGCTTAAAAAAAGGAGTGGTTGTAAATATTGATGCCACAACTGATGCAATTAAAAAGGCGGTAGAGCAAGCTCAAACCATGATTGAGGATAAGATCCGATCTGTATATGTAGGCATTGCTGGTAGTCACATTAAAAGTCTTAATTCTCAAGGCGCTGTAGGTATCAAAGATAAAGAAGTTACATCTTATGATATTGACAGAGTTATTGATTCTGCTCAGGCAGTATCAATTCCATCTGATCAAAATGTTTTGCATGTCCTTCCTCAAGAGTACGTGATTGATGGTCAAGAAGTTAGCTTGGACCCGCTTGGAATGGCTGGGGTGAGGCTTGAAGCAAAGGTTCATTTGGTTACATGTGCTAACAGTGCAGTAAAAAATATAGAAAAATGCATAAGAAATTGTGGTCTATCTGTTGATGGTTTTGTTTTAGAGCAATTAGCTAGTTCTCATTCTATTCTCTCTGAAGATGAAAAAGATTTAGGAGTATGTTTAGTTGACATTGGTGGAGGTACTACCGACATAGCAATATTTAATTCTGGCTCAATAGTTTTTACTGGAGTAATACCTATTGCTGGCGACCAGGTAACTAGCGATATAGCGCAAGCGTTGAGAACTCCAACACCTCAGGCCGAGGATATAAAACAAAAACATGGTTGTGCAGTTGCTGAGTTCACCAAAGATGATGAAAGTATTGAAGTTCCTGGTGTAGGAGGAAGACCAACAAGAGAACTCTCAAGAAGTTCTTTAGCTGACATTATTCAACCTAGGTATACAGAGCTATTTGAACTTGTTAAGGCAGAAATTACGAGAAACGGATTTGAGGATAAAATTTCTGCTGGAATTGTTTTTACAGGCGGGACATCGAAAATGGAAGGTGTAGTTGAATTAGCAGAATCTATTTTTCAGACATCTGTAAGACTAGGTATTCCAAATAAATTCTCTGGAATGGAAAGTATTTTGCAAAATCCAATCTATGCAACATCAATCGGATTGGTTGATCATGGTTTTAAGCAGAAAAATGATGATTTAATAGCTGAGCAAAATCAAAGTTGGCTTTCCAAGCTTTTAAAGATAGTTAAAAGCGAGTATTGATTCTACATATCAATTCCATTAGAATGCGCATTCCTTGGTTTGCATCAATTAAGAGGCAAATCTTTAACCATAAGGTAGCAAATGAAAAAGTACGAAGCAGTAATAGTTCTCAACCCCAATCTTTCTTCTAAGGTTGATAACTTTAAAAAAGATTTTGAGAAATTATTAAAAGATAATTCTTTTAATATTGTTAAATCAGAAGATATTGGAAGAAGACAATTAGCATATTCAATAGCTAATCATAATAAAGGTCACTATATTTTATTTAACCTTGAAGGTGACCCTTCTAAGTTATTAGAAATAGAAACAAAAATTAAATATAACGAATCCATCATTAGGCATTTATTTTTAGTTGTAAAAGAACACAACGGAGAAGATTCAAGCCTCTTTGTTGAATCAAAGAACAAAAAACCTGAAGCGTCTGAAGTTGAGAAAGATAAAGAAGACGTTAAGAAAGATCCTGAGCCAGTAAAAGAGGATGTCGAAGATAAATCAGAAGCTAAACAAGATGAAGGTGAAGATAATGAGTAAATATGAATTGCCTAAGAAATTTGATTACAAAGATATTGATATCTTGAAACAATTTATTACTGAAACAGGAAAGATAATACCTGCAAGAGTTACAGGCGTATCAGCATCAAATCAAAGAAAAGTTACAAAATCGATTAAAATAGCTAGATTTTTAGCTCTTTTACCATACACGGATATGCATCAATAAGATTATGAAGATTATATTATTAGATAAAATACAAAGATTAGGCGAAATTGGTGACATAGTTGAAGTCAATTCTGGTTATGCAAGAAACTTTTTAATTCCTCAGAAGAAAGCAGCATTTGCTAGTGATAAAAATATTGCTGAGGTAGAGGCAAGAAAAGATGAGCTAGCAGCAGCATCTGCTGACATGCTTACTAAAGCTGAAGCAAGAGCTGAGACTATTAATAATAAGACTTGTGAAATTGCAGTACCTGTAACTGAAGAGGGAGCATTATATGGTTCAGTTGGTACAAGAGAGATTTCCGAGGCATTTACAAATATCGATATCGAAATAGATAAAAGTGAGGTGCAACTGCCAGATGGACCAATTAAAGAAATTGGTGATCATTTAATAACTATTGCTGTTCATCCTGAGGTTTCTGCAGAAGTGACTGTAAAAGTATTAGCTGAGTAGTTGTATATTTTAAAATATGATGTAAAAATCATATTCCAATGTCTGACTTATCTATAAATAAAAACGAGCAAGCAAGAGAAGCTGAAAGAGCAGTTCTTGGCGGTTTAATGCTCGAAACACATCGTTTTGATACAGTAATACAGGTTATTAAAGAAAATGATTTTGATGGCAAAGACCATCAAATTATCTTTCAATCAATGTCTGAATTGATTGAAGAAAACAAACCCTTAGATCCTCTAACAGTTTCAGAAAAATTAGATAATAAAAATTCTCTAAACAAGATTGGTGGAAAAGACTATTTAATTGAACTTGCCACTTCAACTCCATCTGCCGCTAACCTTGAAGCATATGCTGAAATAATCAGACAGAGATCTATTACAAGAAAATTAATGAAAGCTAATTCTGAGATTTCAGATTTAATTAATAATCCTCAAGGGCAAGACGGCAACGCATTATTAGACAAAGCTGAAAGTATGATTTTTGCTTTAAATGACGAGTCTAGTCAAAATGATCAAAGCCTTCAATCAATGAAAGAACTAATTCCATCAACAATGGATAGACTTCATGAGATGTCTAATAAAGCTGGAGGGTTAATTGGTTCTTCTACAGGGTTTAAGGATCTTGATAATAAACTTCAGGGCATACAAGATGGTGACCTTATAGTGGTTGCTGGAAGACCAAGCATGGGTAAGACATCGCTAGCTATGAATATAGCTGAAAATGTTTTGCTTGAAAAAGATAATGATGGCGCTGTTTTAATATTCAGTTTAGAAATGCCGGGTGAAGCTTTGACAACTAGAATGCTCTCAGGAATGAGTAAATTAAATCAGCAAAATGTTCGCTCAGGGATGTTAAAAGACAACGAGCTAAAATTGTTACTTTCAGAAGGCGAAAAACTCAAGAATTTACCATTGTGGATTGATGATAGTTCTCTACTAACTCCAATGGAACTTCGTGCAAAAGCAAGAAGGTTAGCAAGGCAAGAGGAGAATGGATTATCATTAATCGTAGTTGACTATCTTCAGTTAATGCAACTGCCAACTTCTACAGAAAATAGGGTGAATCAAATATCAGAAATATCTAGATCATTAAAATCTCTTGCAAAAGAGCTTAATGTTCCAGTTATAGCTTTATCTCAGCTTAATAGGGCAGTAGAACAAAGACCTAACAAAAGACCAATTATGGCTGATCTTCGTGATTCAGGTGCTATTGAGCAGGATGCTGATGTTATTCTTTTCATATACAGGGATGAGGTTTATAACGAAGATTCAGATCAAGGTAATAAAGCTGAAATTATTATTGGAAAGCAAAGAAACGGACCAATTGGAACTATTAATCTAACATTCCTAAAAGAATATACACGCTTTGAAAATTTTTCTAGCGATGGGTATTACGACTCTTTTGAATGACGACATTAAAAAGCATTCTTGAAATAGACCCATCTATTATAAGAAGCAATATTCAAAAACTAAAAAATAAAATTTCAAATACTTCGAATTTTTTAGCGGTCATCAAATCTGATGCTTATGGTCATATACTTAATAATATAGTTTCTGATATTGATGATTTGGTTGATGGATATGGAGTTGTAAGGCTTGATGAGGCAATTGATTTAAGAAAAGTCTCACGAAAAAAGATTGTGCTAATGCAGGGAGTATATTCACAGGAAGATTACCTTTTAGCCAAAAAGAATGATTTAGATTTGGTGGTTCATAACGAATTCCAATTAAATATCATTATTAAAAACAATAATTTTGAAAATTTATGGGTAAAGGTTAATACCGGTATGAACAGACTGGGTTTTGAAATAGATAAATTTTTAGAGATTTATAAAGATTATCTTGAGGATATAAATTTTACACTCATGACTCATTTAGCTGCGTCCAATAATAAAGATGACCCCTCTAATTCAGAGCAATTCGAGAGGTTTGAGAGACTTTCTAAAAATTTACATTCCGAAGTAACTAAAAGTATTGCTAACACTGGGTGTGTTTTAAACTTTCCAGACAAATGTTTTGATTGGGTAAGAGTAGGAATTGGAATATTTGGTGGATATATTGGAAATGACGAACTCAAAACAGCTATTACACTTAAATCTCCAATAATAAATATTAAGGAGCTTAATATTGGTGGAAGAGTTGGATATGACGGAAGGGCCACTGCAGAAAAAAGAATGAAAGTAGCGACAGTCTATCTTGGATATGCAGATGGTTTGCCTCAACACATTAAAGACGGAACAGCTGTAAAAGTTAATAATCAAGATGCTACTGTTTTTGGAAAGGTTAGCATGGATGTAACAACTATAGATGTCTCTGATATTAAAGAATGTAATGTGGGAGATTGGTGTGAGTTTTTTTCACCTAATCATTCAATTAATAATCTTGCCTCAGCTAATGGTTTAATCTCATATGACATAATGATTAGAATAAAATCTAGAGTTGAAAGAGTTTATAAGAAAATAAGCTAATTTTTTAATTATATTAATAAAGCTTATTTCACTCTTAGGCTTATTCTGTTATTCTGTTATCCCATCATGATTCAATTAAATGATGGCCAATACTAAGTACATTTTCATAACTGGAGGAGTTGTTTCTTCACTCGGAAAAGGTATTGCTGCAGCCTCTATAGGAGCTTTGCTTGAGTCAAGAGGACTATCGGTATCACTTATTAAGGTTGATCCATATATTAATGTAGATCCTGGAACAATGAGTCCATTTCAGCATGGGGAGGTATTTGTAACAAACGATGGTACTGAAACTGATTTAGACTTAGGTCATTATGAAAGATTTGTAAGATTTGAGGCATCTAAGAAAAATAATTTTACTGCTGGAAAGGTTTATGAAACAGTCATCAGAAACGAAAGAAAGGGTAATTATTTAGGCGGGACTGTTCAAGTCATACCTCATATAACAAATGAAATTAAAAAAAGGATAAAAGAGGGCGGACAAGGTAAAGATATAGCTATTGTTGAAATAGGTGGAACAGTTGGTGATATTGAAAGCCAACCATTTGTTGAAGCTATTAGACAAATGGCCTTAGAGCTTCCAGCGTCATCTTGGGCATTTGTTCACTTAACTTTAGTTCCATTTATAAAGGCTTCTGGAGAACTTAAAACTAAACCAACTCAACATTCTGTTAAAGAGTTACGTTCACTAGGCATTAGTCCTGAATGTTTAATTTGCAGATCGGAACAAGAACTTCCGAAGGATGAGAAAAAGAAAATTGCCTTATTTTGTTCTGTTGCTCAAGACAATGTTATTTCAATGCATGACGTAGATACAGTTTATTCAATACCGCTTCTTTTAAATAAACAAAAAGTAGATCAAATCATACTCAAAAAACTTAACATTAAATCTAAAGATCCTAAATTATCTGATTGGAGAAGGGTTGTTAATGCAAGTCTTAATCCACAAAAAGAAGTTAATATAGCTTTTGTTGGCAAATATACTGAGTTGCAAGATTCATATAAATCTATAAATGAAGCTTTAGAGCATGCTGGTATAAAACATAAGACCAAAGTAAATATTAATTTCGTTCTTGCCGAAACCCTTTCACCAAAAAATGTAAAAAAAGTCTTATCAAAAACTGATGCAGTGTTAGTCCCTGGTGGTTTCGGTGATAGAGGCATCGAGGGTATGATTTTGGCATGTAAATATGCAAGAGAGAATCAGATTCCATATTTAGGCATTTGCTTAGGAATGCAAGTAGCAATGATTGAATATGCAAGAAATGTTCTTAAATTAAAAGGTGCCAACAGCACAGAATTTGATTCAAAAACAAAGCATCCAATCATTGCACTAATAACAGAATGGAATGATATCTCTGGTAAAAAAGAGCAAAGAGATAAAAATTCTGATCTAGGCGGCACTATGAGGCTAGGTGGCCAGGTATGTAAACTCAAGAAATCTTCAAAAGCATTTAAAATGTACAAAAAGCATGAAATTGTTGAGAGACACAGACATAGATATGAAGTTAATCCAAAATATGTAGATCAATTTTCTAATTCTGGGTTAAATTTAGTTGGAACTTCAGTTGATGGTAAGTTAATTGAAATGATTGAAATCTCAGATCACAAGTGGTTCTTAGCATGTCAATTTCATCCTGAGTTCACATCTAATCCAAGAGATGGACATCCTATTTTTAATAGCTACATTAAGAGTACAATAGATAAGTAATTATGAATGATCTGAAACTTAGAAACTTTATTATTGGAAATTCACAGCCATTAATTTTAATGGGAGGAATGAATGTACTTGAATCTCGAGACTTAGTATTGCAAGTTGCAGAAAAATTTAAATTAATATCAGATAAGCTTGAGATTAATTATATTTTTAAAGGTTCATTTGATAAGGCTAATAGAAGCTCTGTTTCCTCTTTCAGAGGTCCAGGTATGGATGAGGGTCTTAAATTACTTCAAGAAGTTTCAACAGAATTTAATGTTCCTGTAGTTACTGATATTCATGAACCAGATCAAGCTAAGCCAGTAAGTGAAGTATGTGAAGTTGTTCAAATACCAGCTTTTTTAGCAAGGCAAACTGACTTAGTGGTTGCTGCAGCAAAAACAAATGCTATTTTGCAGTTTAAAAAACCACAGTTTTTATCTGCACCCGAGATGAAAAACATTATAGAAAAATGTGAATCAGCTGGTAACAGTAAAATTACACTGTGTGAGAGGGGTAACTCTTTTGGATATAACAATTTAGTTGTAGATACTCTTAATTTTCAAATTCTTAAGAATCTTGGTAAGCCAGCAATTTTTGATGTTACGCATTCACTTCAACTTCCTGGAGGTCTTGGTAATGCTGCTGGGGGAAGAAGGGAATATCTATTAAGTTTGGCTAAAGCTGGTATTTCTCAGGGAATAGCAGGTCTATTTTTAGAAGCACATCCAGATCCTGATAAAGCTAAATGTGATGGCCCTTGTGCTCTTCGTCTTGATATGTTGGAACCTTTTTTGCAGCAAATTAAAGATCTAGATGTTTTTGTAAAAAACCAAGAAAATTTAGATATTTTTTAGTAAGCATGGCTTCAATTCAATCAGTAAAAGCTATTCAGGTTTTAGACTCAAGAGGTCTTCCAACAGTTTCTTGTAATGTAATTCTTGATAATGGCATCAAAGCAAGTGCAATAGTGCCAAGCGGAGCATCAACAGGAACCAAGGAAGCATTAGAGTTAAGAGATGGCGGTAATTTGTACATGGGTAAAGGAGTTCAAAAAGCTGTAAGTAATATTAATGAGTTAATAAACCCACTTCTTGAAAAATTAGATCCAAACGATCAACAATTAATTGATCAGAAATTAATTGAGTTAGATGGAACTAGTGACAAGTCAAATATTGGAGCTAATGCAATTCTAGCTGTTTCATTAGCAGTTTCTCATGCAGCAGCAAAAGATAAAAATATTTCATTGCATGAACATTTTACCGAGATATATAAAAATATCACTGGAAAAGATGTTGAAACTAACCTTCCTATGCCTATGTTAAATATTCTTAATGGCGGAGAGCATGCTGATAATAATATTGATATTCAAGAATTTATGATTATCCCAAAAGGCGCAAAGACTTTTAAAGAAGTTATGAGATGGTCTTCTGAAATATATTGGAATCTTAAATCAATATTGCAACAAAAAAAATTATCGACTGGAGTGGGAGATGAAGGTGGTTTTGCCCCAAATTTACAATCTAATGAAGAGGCAATTAAATTAATTATTGAAGCAATAAAAATCTCTGGTCTCATACCAGGAGATGATGTCTTTATTGCACTGGATTGTGCTGCAAGTGAATTTTATGACGGTAAAAATTATAATTTAGCTGGTGAAGGCAAATCCTTAGACTCTGAATCTTTTTCTGATTATTTAGAAAGTTTAGTGGATAAATACCCAATTATTTCTATCGAAGATGGTATGGATGAAAATGACTCAGAAGGCTGGAAAATTCTTACCGAAAGAATTGGCTCCAAGTGTCAATTAGTTGGAGACGATTTGTTTGTAACAAATAAGACTATTTTCCAAGAAGGCATAGAAAATAATTTAGCAAACTCAATCTTAATTAAATTTAATCAAATAGGTTCTATTACCGAAACAATAGAAACAATTAATATTGCTAATCAAAATAACTATAAATCCATTATTTCTCATAGATCAGGAGAGACTGAGGATACGACTATATCTGATTTAGCCGTTGGTCTTGGAGCAGGTCAAATTAAAACTGGAGCTCCGTGTAGATCTGATAGAGTTGCAAAATACAATCGATTGCTATGGATAGAAGAGGAGTTTCCTAGTATCAATCTAAGTCAATGAATCGACTATTTTATTCTTTAGCTTTAGTCCTACTTATTTTAATAATTATGTTGTTAAATAGTATTTTCTTTGGGGAAAACTCTTATAAAAAGAAAACTCAAATACTTGACGAAAACAATCTTCAACAAGAACAAAACAATGAACTAAAAAAACAAAATGATATTTTGGAATTTGAGATTGAGAATGCACAAAAATCAAACGAACATGTAGAAAATTTTGCTAGAGAAAAATTGAACTTAGTATATCCTGATGAAGAGTTTATATCTTTTAAGGACGAAGACGAATCTAAAGATGACAGATAAAGTATTAGCAATAATTCCAGCAGCAGGAATTGGTGAAAGATTTCAGAGCGATATTCCAAAACAATATGAGTATCTAGATGGCCAATCCGTTATAGAGAAAACAATAAAACCCTTTATAGAATCTGAATTTATATCAAAAATACTAATTGTAGTTTCAAAATCAGATAATTTTATTAAAGAACAAAATTTTTTTGACAATGAGAAAGTAAAAATAGTTGAGGGCGGTGAGACTAGAGCCATATCAGTATTAAATGCTTTAAATGAAACTAATGAAAACTATGATTATGTTATTACACATGACGCAGCTAGACCGAACATAACTGCTAAAGACTTAGTCACAATATATGAAAAGATAATAGGCTCTGAATCAGACTGTTCTTTTTTCTACAAACCAGTTGTCGATTCTATTAAGGAGAGTAAATCTAATAAAACTATAAATAAACAAGACTATTACTTAGTACAAACTCCCCAAATATCAAAATTTAATAAATTAAAATCTTCATTGGCTTATCTTATTAATCAAAAGATTGACGTTCCAGATGAGTCGTTTGTAATGGAATCCCAAGGTTATCATGTATCAAAAATAGAAGGCAAAGCCTCAAATATTAAAATTACCTATAATCATGATTTAAATCTTCTAAGAAAATTAAACTCAAGAGTTGGTAGTGGCTTTGATTTACATACCTATAAACCTGGAACAGGTTTTGCTATAGGGGGCTATATGCTTCAATGCGATTATGCAATTGAAGCACACTCCGATGGTGATGTTCTCCTTCATTCAATTACAGACTCTATCCTAGGTGCTGCAGCCCTTGGAGATATAGGAATATTCTTCTCAGACAAAGATCCTTCCAATAAAGGGCTTGATAGCAAGGAAATAATTAATTTTTGTTTAGAAAAAATTCATGAAATGAATCTTGAGATTTACAATATTGATGCAACTATAATTTGTGAATTACCTAAAATAAGTCCTCATAGAAACAATATTATTGATAGTTTGTCTGAGATTCTAAAAATCTCAAAATCTAATATTGGTTTAAAGGCTACAACTTCTGAAAAGATTGGTATTATAGGTGAGCACAAAGCTATAGCAGTTCAATCACTAGTAAACCTCAAAGAAATCTTATGAAAATCTTATTAACAAATGATGACGGTTATCAGGCCCCTAATATTCAAAATCTTTTTAAGAAATTATCAGAAGAACATGAGGTATGGATTATAGCTCCTGAAAATAATTGCAGTGGAATGAGTGCAGCTATTTCTTTTTTAAAAGAAACCGTAATTAGAAAAGTAGAAGAGAGAGTATATGCTGTAGATGGTACACCAGCTGATTGTACTTATTTTGGTTTGCTGGGAATTGTTGATTTTGAATTTGATATGGTTGTTTCTGGCATCAATCATGGAGCAAATATTGGAACCGATGTTATTTATTCTGGTACTGTAGGTGCAGCAGTAGGTGGCAGAAAACTTAAATATCCTCCAATAGCATTATCTGTTGCTTCTTATGAAACAGTTAATATGGATTTTATAGTTAATAGAACTTTAGAGATTATTAAAACTGTCAAAAACTTACCTGAAGATTTTCATGGCAAAGTTTTTAATGTAAATTTTCCAGATATATCAGAGGATGAATGCAAAGGAATACGGGTAACATCTTTGGCAAAAAGAGGAGTTCCATCACGACCAATTGAGATAAGCTCAGATGGAGATACAAAAAGATATAGATACAACCTCTCTGGAGAACCTGTAAATGAATCAACATTAACTGATGCAAATGCCGTTCATGATGGATATATTTCAATTTCTGTATTAGATTATGATCTTGATCAGGAGATACTAAGAGAAAATCTAAAATCACACTTCAATGAATAGTTCAGGCTTTACATTTAGAAGAGTTAGAGAAGAGATGATAGAAACTCTTTTAGACATGGGCATTAAAGATTTCAGAGTTCTAGATGCAATGTCACAAGTGCCTCGTCATATTTTTGTTGATAATGCTCTTCAATCTCGGGCTTATGAGAATAGATCCTTAACAATTGGCTATAAGCAAACCATTTCTCAACCTTATATAGTTGCCAAAATGACAGAGCACCTTATTTCACATACAAAATCTAGAGGAAAAATTTTTGAAAAAGTATTAGAGCTTGGGTCTGGATGTGGGTATCAGTCAGCTGTATTGTCACATTTTTGCGATGAGGTACATGCAATAGAAAGAATTAAACCCTTAGTAACAAAAGCAAGAGAAAACTTAAGTGAATTAAAAATCAAAAATGTTTTGTTTAAATATGGTGATGGTTTTACAGATTGGGACAAAAAACTCAAATATGATGGTGTTTTATGTGCTGCAGCACCTCGTCAATACCCACAAGATTTGATTGATTGCTTAAATATAAATTCTAATATTGTAATACCCGTTGGAAATTCTAAATCTCAACAATTACATGTCATAACCAAGTTAGTGGGAGACGATATTAAAGAAGACGTATTTGAAGAGGTTGCTTTTGTGCCAATGCTCTCAGGAACATCTGTTGATGGGAATGATTCATGACTGAAAGGTTGAGATTTGTTATAGCAGGTTTTTTTGTTGGTCTTGCTGAACTTCTTCCAGGCATATCTGGGTCTTCTGTTGCTATAGCTTTTAAAGTATATGAAAAATTTATTTTATTTTTATCTAATTTAAAAATTAGTAATTTTTCATTTAATTTTAAGAAATTAAATCAGGTCTTTTTTCTTGATTTAATAATTCCTTTCTTTATTGCTATGGCGATTAGCGTAATATTCGCCTCAAAATTTATTTTATTTTTATATTCTGAGTATACGAATGGTTTTTTAATATTCTTATCAATTTTGATGTGTTCAATATCTTTTTTAATAGCCTTTCGATTAAAAAACGAATTTAAGTTGAATATGAATTGGATAATTTATTTTCTTGCAGGGGCAATTTTTGCAGCATTGCTTAATAGCATTAGTCTAGTATCAAATAATCCATCATTTATTGGATTTGTATTAGTTGGATTTGTAGCATTTTCTTTTTTTTTACTACCAGGGATTTCTGGAAGCGCAATTTTATTATCAATTGGAGTCTATGAAATCATTATCGGTTCCATAGCAAATATACAGCTAGAGATATTTATGCCTTTTGCAATTGGTTGTTTGATTTCATTGTTATTAATGCCAAAAATAATTAATTATCTGCTATCTAAATATAAATTAAATATAATGATTTTCTTTGCTGCATTGATTTTTGTAAGCGGAGTTCTTATTTTTCCAAACTGATTTTTTTATAGGCCTATTAAGTCTCTTTTATTTTTAACAGTTTCATATTTTTCAGCCTCAGGAAGAGGATCTTTTGCTTCAGTTATATTTTCATAAACTTCTGAAAGACGCGCATTGATTTCGATAAAGTCTATTTGATCATCTGGAAGTTCATCTTCAGAGAGAATAGCGTCAATCGGACATTCTGGTTCACATAAAGCACAATCAATGCATTCGTCTGGGTGAATAACTAAAAAATCAGGGCCTTCATAAAAGCAATCTACAGGACAAACTTCAACACAATCAGTGTATTTACATTTTATACAAGTTTCAGTTACTACAAATGCCATAATTTAATGTTGATACTTTATTATAAAAGTGTGACTGTAAGATAAAATAAAGAAAAAATATACTTTTATGTTGTAAATTTCTTAATTACTATTATACTGTATAAATATACAGTAAGGAGTTATTATGGCTAAATCAAAAGATACAGGTTCAAAATCATTAAAAGATACGCTTGCAGATATAGATAGTCATTTCGGTAAAGGTACCGTTATGAGAATGGGGGATAGAGAAAATCTTGATATTCCTTCGATTTCAACAGGTTCAGTAGGCTTAGATATAGCATTAGGTATAGGAGGCATACCAAAAGGTAGAGTTACTGAGATATATGGACCAGAATCTTCTGGTAAAACCACTCTAACTCTTCAAATTATTGCTGAATGTCAAAAAGAGGGTGGAACATGTGCGTTTATTGATGCAGAGCATGCACTAGATCCTCAATATGCAGAAAAGTTAGGTGTAAATGTCGACGAATTACTATTATCACAACCCGATACTGGTGAACAAGCTCTAGAAGTAGCTGACATGTTGGTTAGATCAAATAGTGTAGATTTAGTAATTATTGATTCAGTGGCAGCATTAGTTCCAAGAGCTGAAATAGAAGGTGAGATGGGTGATCATCACGTAGGCCTTCAAGCCAGATTAATGTCCCAAGCTCTCAGAAAGATTACAGGTAATATACAAAGGTCTGGAGCAACAGTTGTATTTATTAACCAAATACGAATGAAGATTGGTGTGATGTTTGGTAGCCCTGAAACAACAACTGGTGGTAATGCTCTTAAGTTCTATTCTTCAGTAAGATTAGACATAAGAAGAATAGGTGCTGTTAAAGAGGGTGATGAAATTATGGGCAATGAGACGAGAGTCAAAGTTGTAAAAAATAAAGTTTCACCTCCATTTAAACAAGCTGAGTTTCAGATTATGTATGGTCAGGGCATTAATTCTGAAGGTGAAATATTGGATTATGCCCATAAACTTGGTCTTGTTGAAAAGTCTGGCGCTTTTTACAAAATGGATGGCGAAACTATAGGACAAGGTAAAGTAAAAGCTAGTTTATTCTTAAAAGAGAATGCAAAAATCCGTAATAGCCTGTTAAAGGAAATCAGAAAAGCTTATATAACTAGTAAGGCAAAATCTACAAAATAGTTTTTTGTTGATACAATTGTCCCCATTAGAATTTTTTTAGTGGGGATTTTTTTATGGCAGAGAAGGCTTATATTGTTGAGGCAGTAAGAACTGCAGGTGGAAAAAGAGATGGTAAGTTAAGTCTTTGGCATCCTGCTGACCTTGGTGCAAGAGTATTAGATGAGATAACTTCAAGGCTTGATATGGATCCTGCGCTTGTAGATGATGTTATTTTTGGATGTGTTGACCAGGTTGGAGCTCAGTCAGGCAATGTTGCAAGAAACGCAGTGTTATCCTCATCCTTTCCCGAATCTGTTCCTGGTACTTCCGTAGATAGACAATGTGGTTCTTCACAACAAGCAATACATTTTGCAATACAGGCAGTAATGTCTGGTACTCAAGATATTGTTATTGGTGGTGGAGTTGAAATTATGTCTTTAGTGCCAATTGGCGCATCTGTAACTGATGGAATGAAAGCAGGTCATGGTTTTCCATTCGATTCAAATGGAATGAAAGTAAGATATCCCGATGTTTTTTTCTCTCAATTTACAGGAGCAGAGCTTGTAGCTGATAAGTGGAAGTTATCTCGCCAAGATCTTGATGAATTTGCATTTGAAAGTCATCAAAAAGCTGCACATGCTTCTGAAACAAAATATTTTGATAGAGAAATCTTACCAGTTGAAGCAAAGAATGCGGAAGGAATTAATGATATGGTTATTGCTGATGAGGGTATTAGATTTGACGCAAGTTTAGATAAGTTAGCTGGATTGAATCCAGTTACAGAAGGCGGAGTAATTACTGCAGGAAATGCAAGTCAGATCACAGATGGAGCTGCAGCTGTTCTCGTTTGTAATGATGCAGGCTTAAAGAAAATACAATCAAATCCAAGAGCTGAAATAGTTTCAATTTCAGTTGTTGGAGATGATCCTGTATTCATGCTAACTGGTCCAATTCCTGCCTCAATTAAAGCTTTGAAAACTGCAAATTTATCAATTGATGATATTGATTTATATGAAGTAAATGAGGCTTTTGCGCCTGTTCCTCTTGCATGGGCTGAGGAACTTAAAGCAGATAAATCAAAATTAAATGTTAATGGTGGTGCAATGGCTCTTGGACATCCACTTGGAGCAACTGGTGCAAAGCTGATGACTACGCTTTTACATGAAATGGAAAGAAGAGAATCTACTTATGGCCTTCAGGCTATCTGTGAGGGTGGTGGAACTGCTAATGCCACAATCATAAAAAGATTATAGATAATTTTTTAGATGATTGAATTACTTATCTTTTTCCCAATCAAACTTTGGTAGCTCCTTAAATAGGTTTCTTAATCCCTCTGACCATTTACTTGATAAATCAGAGAAAAAGGGTGTTTTAAATTGAAGATGCTCTTCCTGTGAAATTTGTAATGAATCTTTTTTGTATACTATTAAATCTATAGGTGGACCGACCGTTAGGTCACTTTTCATTGTTGAATCAAAAGAAACAAGCGCACATCTTGCTGCGTCTCCTAATTCAGTTTCATTCCTGATTAATCTATCAAGTATAGGTTTACCATATTTGGTCTCACCAAGCTGGAAAAAGGGTTTTATTTCAGAAGCTCTTATATAATTACCTACTGGGTAAACCATCATTAAATCTGAGTCCTGTCCCTGTATTTGTCCTCCAATTATAAAATTAGAACCAAGATGCGTATTAAATGAAATCCCATCAGTTTTCGAATGATTCCATGAAATTTGTCCAACATAATCTGCGATTTCATCGAAATTCTTACATGTATTTAAACTATTAATTGGATTATTAGAATTAATATCATTTTTGAGGGTTTTAAAAACATGTTGAGAAGTAGATAAATTTCCAGATGTGACAATTACAATACATCTATCACCAACAGCATGAGTAAACATTTTTTTATATGTAGAAACATTATCCAGGCCAGCATTAGTTCTTGAATCTGATACCATAACAATACCATCATCCATCTTCATCCCTACGCAATAAGTCATATTAGCAATTAATTTTTGTGATTAGGTATTCTATATTTATATAACAAAAAAATACATAATAATGATTATCTTTATGCTTTCTCTTTGTTACAGTATCTAATATCGTTCATCTTTTAATAAAAGACGGAAGTAGGTTAGAACCGAAGGAACGCAATTTTTTCATCTAAAACCACTTTTATTATTAGACATAGATAGTGTAATAATGAAAAATCAGAATACTCAAAAAAATAATTTTTATGATGAATATCTCAATGATAAAAATAAACCACGAAGATTATTTTTGAGCGCCTACAATTATTTTTTCAAACAAAGTCCATCCAAAAAAAAATTATTAGCAAAAGTAAGGGACTCAGTTATTAAAACAATGGGGGTAACTTTTAGGGTTTACGATAACAATAAGCTTATTGATAGAGAATGGCCATTAGATTTAATACCTAGGATATTAAAAGAAAAAGAGTGGATAGAAGTCAAAAGTGGATTAGAGCAAAGAATAAAAGCTATTAATCTTTTTATTCATGACGTATATCATAAACAAAAATTCCTTAATCAAAATCCTATTTTGAAATCATTGATTTTAGAGTCACCAAATTATTTAAAAGAATGTTCAGGTGTAGTTCCAAAAAATAAAATATGGGCCAATATCTCTGGAACAGACTTAATAAAAGATCACAGGGGAAAGTTTTATGTTTTGGAAGACAATTTAAGAGTTCCATCAGGTGTGGCATATATGTTGGAAAATAGAAATGTTATGAAAAAAGTTGTAACTGATCTTTTTAATAAATATAAAGTATCGCCAATTGATGATTATACTTCTCAGCTTTATACGTGTCTTTCAAATGCTAGTTACATAAATGGTAATAAAAATATCGTTATTTTAAGTCCTGGAATATTTAATTCAGCTTATTTTGAACATGCATATTTGGCACAACAAATGGGTATAGACCTTGTTGAAGCAGCAGATTTATTTTTATCAAAAGATAATTTTGTATATATGAAAACAATTAATGGAAAAAAGAAAGTAGATGTAATTTATAGAAGGGTGAATGATAACTATCTAGATCCAAAAGTATGGATTAAGGATTCTTCACTAGGAGTTTCTGGAATAATAAAATCATGGAAAGAGAAAAAGGTAGCAATCGTAAATGCACCTGGTTCAGGAGTTGCAGATGATAAAGCTGTATATGCTTTTGTACCAAAAATGATTGAATATTATTTAGGAGAAAAACCTAAATTAAAACAAGTTAAAACTTATCTCTGTGCTTTTGAAAAAGATATGAAATATGTCCTTGAAAACATTCATAAGTTAGTTTTAAAACCAGTTAATGAATCAGGTGGATATGGAATTCTCATTGGACCTCAAGCAACAAAAAAAGAGTTAAAAGAATATAAATTGAAAATAATTTCAAACCCAAGAAATTTTGTTGCACAGCCACTAATAAAGTTGTCTACAACTCCAACTCTTATAAACACTAGTATACAACCAAGACACATTGATTTACGTCCATTTATATTATCTGGTAATAAAACATTCGTTACAAATGGAGGACTTACAAGGGTAGCCCTTAAAAAGGGCTCAATTATTGTAAATTCGTCTCAAGGCGGTGGAAGTAAAGACACATGGGTAGTAAGTTAAAATGTTATCTAGTATTGCTGAAAAAATATATTGGCTTTCTAGATATATAGAACGAATAGAAAATACATCTAGATTAATTAATGTTAATTCAGATCTGCTTCTTGATATTCCTCATGATGAATCAAATGACTTAAAACATTTAATTAAAATAACAGGTCACATAAAAGATTTTAAGAAAAAAAATACCAAAGAAAATGTTTTCACTTTTTTAATTGAGGATGAGAATAATCCATCTTCAATTAAATATTCAATAGAAATGGCAAAAATGAATTCTAGATATTTATTAACAATGTTGCCAAAATCAGCTTGGGAGCAATTTAATAATCTGTATTCAGATTTTAATAATAATGACAAAAAAAATAGTGAAGACCTTTATCAAATCATAAGAAATTCTCAAAGATTTTTTGCAATTATTTCTGACGGAATGCAAAGAAATGATGTGTTTAATTTTATAAAACTTGGAAGATTTATTGAAAGAGCAGATATGCTTTCAAGAATAATCGAAGATCAAATATTAAGAAAAGAGACTTATGTAAATAAATATTATCAAAATCTTCAATGGAGCAGTGTATTGAAATCTATCAATGGATATGAATCTTTTAAAACACTTAATAAACAAAACCTCAATCAAGAAATTGTTTTAAATTTCATGATCATGGAAAGTTTATTTCCAAGATCTATAAAATATTGTGTTGATAAACTTGATGAAGTTCAAAAGTATTTACCTAAGTCTGTTCAGATTAAAAAAACAACAAAGAAATTACTTGATGGATTCTCAAAACAGAATATATATAAAAATGATAAAAAAATACTAAAGCAATTAGATAATTTTCAACTAGGTTTAATCATGTTAGATAAAGAGATCAGCCAGAGATTTTTTCTTACTGACTCTTAAAAAAATCTAAAATTGTTTTGATGTCATTAATTGGATTTGTAGAACTTTGGCCATTTCTTGCTAATAGTTCAACTTCTTCATTTTCAATATAATTTTTTCCAATAATAATATTAAGTGGAACTCCTATTAGCTCAGAATCTTTGATTTTAATCCCATAACCATCTTTACGATCATCTAATAAAACATCGTAGCCCATTTCCGTAAGCTCTTTGTATAGATTGTTAGATGCTTCAGCTATTTTTTCATCTTTCTCATAGCCAATTGCAATAATATTTATATCAAATGGAGCTATGCTATGAGGCCAAATAATGCCTTTATCATCATTGTTTTGTTCAATAGCTGCAGCTACAAGTCTAGAAACCCCAATCCCATAACAGCCCATATATAGAGTTGATGCTTTGCCTTCGTTATTTAGTACATTTGCTTTCATATCTTCGGCATAAACCTTTCCTAATTGAAATATATGACCAACTTCAATACCTTTTTTAATTTCAATAGTTCCTTCGCCATCAGGTGACGGTTTTCCCTCAAGAGATTCAATATCTTCACCTTCTTTTAGAAGCAGTTCAGTATTGATAGCATATTCAGAGCTATCACTTACTGCGATGGTATCTTCTCCAGTTTCAGCGAGAACATGAAATTCTTCTGAAGCGTCACCACCTATTGCACCAGAGTCAGCTGATACTATCTTATACTCAAGACCCATTCTCTCTAGGACTTTTTTGTAAGTATTTCGCATTGTTAAATAAGTTTCTTCAAGACAGGCCTCATCAATATTAAAGCTGTAAGAATCTTTCATTAAAAACTCTCTCCCTCTCATAACTCCATATCTTGGTCTTACCTCATCTCTAAATTTTGTTTGGATTTGATAAATATTGAGCGGTAATTCTTTATAACTCTTCACATTATTTCTAATAAGATCGGTAATAACTTCTTCATGAGTTGGGCCTAAACAAAAATCTCTATCATGCCTATCTTGTATTCTTAGAAGCTCTGGCCCCATTTTTTCCCATCTATTCGTTTCATCCCACAATTCTTTTGGTTGAACCATTGGCATCAAAACTTCTTGAGCACCTGAAGCATCCATTTCTTCTCTAACAATATTTTCAATTTTTCTAAGGACTTTTAGACCAAGTGGAAGCCATGTATAGATTCCTGATGCAACCTTTCTAACCATTCCTGCTCTAAGCATTAGTTTGTGACTAATGACTTCAGCTTCTTGAGGTGCATCTTTAAGGGTTGGAAGCAATATTTTTGAGAATAACATTTTATAAATTAGTTATATGTATAAATCTTAATAGTTTATAATTTTATCTTTTTTTTGAGTACTTATGCCGATTTATGACTATAAATGTTCAAATTGTGGGCAAGAATTTGAACTAATACAGAAGTTTAGTGATAAACCTAAAACTAAATGTCCAAATTGCGAAAAAGATACTCTTAGCAAGCTTGTATCAGCGCCTTCTTTTAGATTAAAAGGCGGGGGATGGTACGAAACCGATTTTAAAAATGGTAAAAAAAAGAATTTGGTATCAAACGATAAAGAATCAGCTAACAAATCTTCACAAAATTTGTTATCTGACTCCAAGAAAGTGACTAAACAAGATAAGATTAGTAAATAACTATAGGGAAAAATTATGAGATCTCACTATTGTGGAGAAATAACTTCTAAAAATCTTAATGAAGAGATAACTATTTGTGGCTGGATACACAAAAGACGTGATCATGGTGGGGTTATCTTTCTTGATGTAAGAGATATAAAGGGCATATGTCTGGCTGTTATTAATCCGGATAACGCAGAATCTTTTGCAATAGCTGAAAGCCTAAGAAATGAGTATGTTGTTCAAATAAATGGAATAGTAAAAGCAAGATTAGAGGGAACAATTAACAAGAATATGACAACAGGCGAAGTAGAGCTTGAAAGCAAAGATATTAAAATTCTAAGCAAAGCTGAAACCCCTGTATTTCCATTAGATGACTATCAAGAGGTCAATGAGGATGTTCGCTTAAAAAATAGAGTTCTTGACTTAAGAAGACCTGAGATGAATCATAGGATTGTTACTAGATCAAAAATTACCTCAATGATTCGTAATTATCTGGATGATAATGATTTTAATGAAATAGAAACACCTATATTAACAAGAGCCACTCCTGAAGGAGCTAGAGACTATATATTGCCAAGCAGGGTGCAGTCAGGAAATTTCTTCGCTTTACCTCAATCACCTCAACTTTTTAAGCAATTGCTAATGATGGGAGGATTAGATAAATACTATCAAATTGCTAGATGTTTTAGAGATGAGGATCTTAGAGCAGATCGCCAACCTGAGTTTACGCAAATAGATATTGAGGCATCATTTATTGATCAAGGTTATATTATGCAAACTGGTGAAGGCATGGTTAAGGGCCTTATTGAAGAATTTTGCAATGATAAGCTAAAAGATTTTGAAATTTTAGATTGGCATGATGCAATGATGGATTATGGTTGCGATAAGCCTGATCTAAGAATTCCTTTAAAGCTCGTTGAAATTTCTGACATGGTAAAAGACGAAGAGTTTAAGGTTTTTGCAGAGCCTGCAAAAGATAAAAACTCAAGGGTTGTAGCTTTAAAAATTCCAGGCGGAAACTCATTATCTAGAGGGCAGATAGATGATTATACCAGTTTTGTTTCAAAATTAGGGGCTAAGGGTCTTGCTTATATTAAAGTTAACGACAAAAGTGATATCGAGAATGGACTCCAGTCGCCTATATTGAAATTCTTAAAATCAGAAACAGTTACATCTTTAGTAAAAGATTTGGATATAGAAAATGATGATCTGTTATTTTTTGGAGCTGGCAAACAAAACGTTGTTAATCTAAGTATGAGCAGCTTAATCAAGAAGATAGGCGAAGACTTATCCTTGTATACTGAAAAATGGGCTCCATGCTGGGTTGTTAATTTTCCTATGTTTGAAAAAAACAGTGAAGGTAATTTAACCTCTCTCCATCACCCATTCACGTTACCTAATTGTTCTATAGATGAATTAATAAATGCGCCAGAAGAAGCTATTGCATATGCATACGACATAGTTCTAAATGGCTATGAAATAGGCGGAGGTTCATTAAGGGTTTTTGATGCAGAAATGCAAAGCGCTATCTTTGATATTCTTCAAATAAGCAAAGAAGAAGCTAACAGTAAATTTGGTTTTTTAATTAAAGCATTATCATCTGGTTGTCCGCCTCATGGTGGAATTGCATTTGGACTTGATAGGTTAGTAATGCTTATTACAGATACAAATAATATTAGAGATGTCATCGCATTCCCAAAAACACAAAGCGCAACCTGTTTATTAACCGATGCACCTAGCAAGGTTGATCAAAAACAACTAGATGAACTAAAAATTATCAGCACTCACAAGGAAGAATAGGTATATGGCTGGACATTCCAAATGGGCAAACATTAAGCATAGAAAGGCTAGACAAGATGCGTCTAGAGGAAAAATTTGGACCAAAGTTATTAGAGAGATAACAGTTGCTGCAAAAGGAGGCCCCGATCCTGATGACAACCCAAGGTTAAGGCTTGCTTTAGATAAAGCAAATGCAGCAAATATGCCTAAAGATAATATTAAAAGAGCAATTGAAAAAGGCTCTGGTACTGGTGAAACAGGAGCGCTTGAAGAAATTGTATTGGAAGGATATGGGCCTGGTGGCGTAGCTATTTTAGTTGAAGCTATGTCGGATAATAGAAACAGAACAGTTTCTGATGTAAGGCATGTATTTTCTAAGTTTGGAGGCAATTTAGGTACAGATGGATCTGTATCATATTTATTTAATAAACTGGGAATCATTCATATATCTAAAGACTTTTCAGAAGAAGATTTATTAGAGGTTGTTCTAGATGCTGGAGCTGAGGATTTAGTTGATGAAGGCGATTACTTTGAGGTAATAACTTCAAGCACTGATTTGAGTAATGTACTAGAGGCTCTTAAAACTAAAAACATTGAGCATACAAATGCTGAATTAACTCTTAGGGCAGAAACATCTGTTTCTTTAGATCAAGAGATGTCAGAAAAAGTGCTAAAAATTATGGACTTTATGGATGAATTAGATGATGTCCAAGAGGTTCATACAAATGCTGAATTTCCAGAAAACTTTGAGGTTAAAGAGTAAAAATTGTCTATAAATTCAAGAAATAAAGGTGCAGCTTTTGAAAGACAAATTGCAAATGCTCTAATTGAAGACCTTAATCTAACAAATCCAGTTAAAAGAATATTAGAACAAACAAGAACGAAGGAATTACCAGATTTAATGCTGGGAAATTGGTGCATAGAATGTAAAGCCTATGGCACAGGAGCTGAACCTAGAACAGATTGGTGGGATCAAGTACTAGCTTCCTCACAAGGCACAAATTTGAAACCAGCTTTAGTTTATAAATTTAATAACAGACCAGTAAAAGTAAGAGTCCTAGCCTCATCAATAAATAATAAAATTAAAAACAATTTAATAACTGTGGATTTGCTTTGGCCTGACTTTATTCAAATTATTCTAGAACTTTTTCAAGAAGATATAGAACTTCATGAGCAAAATTTTCAAGCATAAAGATTTCGAATTAACTATCTTTGTTGAAGATACTGATTTTCAAGGTTTTGTATATCATGCTAATTACATAAAATATTTTGAAAGAGCTAGATCTATCTTTTTAACTATAAATGGCATTTCACAGAATGATCTAAGACAATCAAATCTAGGTTTTGTAATCAAAAGAATCGATATAAATTTTTTATATCCAGCTAAACTTGGTGAAAAATTAATAGTTCAGACCGAGGTTGAAAAGAAATCTAAAGCTAGGATGCTTTTTAACCAAAAAATCATAAGCAATGACAGCAAAAATAAAATATGTGAGGGAAGTGTTGAAGTTTGTATGGTAGATATTGAGACAAAAAAACCAAAACCTTTTCCTAATGATTTATTATTAATTTTTGATAACGGTGAAGCGCATGGATGATATTTCAGTTTTAAACCTTTTTTTAGATGCCGGTATGGTTGTAAAGACCGTAATGATTATATTGTTAATAGCATCTTTATTAACCTGGATAGTAATCGTAGAGAGATATAATTTTTATAAAAAAATTAAATTAATCAATGATAGTTTTCTAGATAGGTTTTGGAGTGGAGAGGATCTTAATACTCTTTATAGTGAGTTAGAAAATCATGAAGGCCCGTTATTTGGTTCATTGGGTGTATTCAAAAGTGCATTCAAAGAGTTTCTTCAGATTAGTAAAAATAAAGAGATTACTGAGCAAGATTTAGAGGGCGTTAATAGATGTATGCGTGTTGCAATAGCTTCAGATGAAGAGGAGATGAATAAACACCTTCCTTTTTTAGCAAACGTAGGATCAGTAAGTCCATACATTGGCTTATTGGGAACTGTTTGGGGAATTATGACTTCATTCCAAGGTTTGTCCGATGCAACTCAAGCTACCATTAATGCTGTTGCTCCGGGGATATCAGAAGCACTAGTCGCAACTGCAATGGGGCTATTTGCTGCCATACCTGCAGTTATTGCTTTTAATAAATATACTTCTGAACTTGAGACAATGAGTCAATCAACTCTTATTTTCTCAGAAGAGCTTGCAAGTATTTTTTATAAGCAATCTATAAAATAAATGATATACAGATTAGCAAAAAAAAAGACATTAAAGGCAGAGATAAATGTTGTGCCATACATAGACGTAATGTTGGTTTTGTTAATTATTTTTATGGTTTTGTCTCCGCTATTAATTCAAGGAATAGAGGTTAACTTACCAAATACAGATACAACAAAAATGTCTGTACAAAATGAGCCTTTAGTGATTTCTATCAATAAACAAGGTGAATATTTTATTAATGTTGGTGATGAGTCTTTGCCTATTGATCTAGAGGAACTAAAAAGAAAATCTATTGTAATCTTTGAAGCAAATCCTGAGATAGAAATAGTATTCCAAAGCGATAAAGATGTAATTTTTGATAGTGTAGCTAAGGCTATGGCTGCTGTTCAAAGTGTTGGTATTTCAAAAATAGGAATTGTCACAACAGGCTATGCAAATTAAATCTGATTATTTTGTAGCTTCTTTTATATCATTTGTAATTCATGCAACAATAATTTTATATTTAACAGATTTTTTTTATTTTGAAAAAAACACCAGACCTGTTTTAAGCAAGCCTATAAATGTTGAGCTTTTATTTGAGAAAAAAGTACCTAAAAAATCTTTACCAATAAAAAACATTCAAAAAAAAACTATTGAAAAAGCCCAAGTTAATCAAGTTGAGAATAAGATTGAATTAATTCCAGTTATTCCGGAGACAGATATTAATAATTTAATCAAAGAAGATGAATTAGCGCAGGAAAAATCTGACAATATATTAATAAATGAGTACAGCAATTTAATAATTAAATCTATTCAATCAGCCTGGATCAAGCCACAAAATATTCAAGATGGGTTAGTATGCGATCTAAGAATGACAATAAACAAAAATGGCCGAGTAACTAGAATTGATTTGATAAAGAGCAGTGGCAACATAAGATTTGATAATTCTGCAATAAAAGCTATCTCAAGGGTTGAAACCTTCTCTTTCTTTAATAAAATTCCATTTAATTTGTACCAAAATAATTTTAAAAATATAGTTATTACATTTAATCCCTCATGAAAAAAGCATTATTAATATTTTTTATATTCTCACAGCCTACTTTTTCTGAATTAGTTTTAGAAATTACAAAAGGATCAGATGATCCATATTCAATAGCCATAATAAATTTTGATGGCTCTAAAAAAATTAGTAATGAAATTATTTCAATAGTCAGAAATGATCTAATTAGAACTGGAGAGTTTAATATTCTTCAAGATAAGCAACTACTTTCATCACCAGCAAATCAAGACGAAATTAATTATGATGATTTTAAGTTATTGAATGTTGATTTTTTTGTAATAGGTTCAACCTCTCTGGAAGATAAAAGTAATATATCGGTTACATATGAAATTTATAGTGTTAATAAGAAATCTAAGATAAGAACTTCAACGGTATACGGCATTCCAAACAGATTAAGACAATTATCACACTACATTAGTGATGGAATATACGAAGAGGTAACAGGAATTAAAGGAGTTGCATCTACAAGATTGTTATATGTAACTGAGCAAATAATAGATGGTAATTCGTTGTTTAAATTAGTTGTGGCCGATGCTGATGGTGAGAACGAACAAGTTCTTCTAAGAAGCAGGGAACCAATTATTTCCCCTTCATGGTCTCCAAACTCTAAAGAAGTTGCATATGTCTCCTTTGAGACTGGTATGGCAAAAGTATATATACAAAATATTGCATCTGGATCAAGAGAGCTAGTTCTAGAAAACAATTCTCAAATAAGCTCTCCCTCATGGTCTCCAAATGGCAAGTTCTTATCACTGACTCTTTATCAGGATGGTAATGCTGAAATTTATATACTAAATCTTAAAAATAAAAATTTAACCAGGCTCACCAATCATTATTCAATTGATACAGAATCTTCATGGTCGCCCAGTGGATCAAAAATTATGTTTACCTCTGGTAGGTCTGGCTCACCTCAGTTATATGAAATTAATTTAAAAAAATTTAATGCAAGGCCAAAAAGACTAACTTTTGAGGGTAATTACAACGCAAAAGGATCTTATTTACCAAATGGAGAAGGTATTATCTTTGTTCATCGCAAAGATAATAGTTTTCAAATAGCTTTAAAATATTTTAATGAGAATTTTATTCGAGCTCTTACTAATTCTAGATTAGATGAATCGCCTAGTATTTCTCCTAACGGGAATGTGATAATCTATGCAATATCAGAAGATGGAATGGGATTGCTTGCTGGATTAACTTTAAGCGGTGCTCGATTTAGGCTCCCAATAAGATCTGGACAGGTTAGAGAGCCGTCATGGTCTGGTTTTTTAAGATAATTTATGGAGAAAACAAATGCTTAGTATTAAAAAAATTAAAATTATAAATTTATATAACTTATTTATTTTAGTTTTCATAGTTTCATCTTGTTCAAGCATGAACGTAACTGAGGAAGTTGTATATGATGGAGGTATTAGAACTGTTGAAGCGTCTATGAAAAAAGACACTAAATTAGACTATGAAACAAAGGCAGTCTTTACAAATGCAACAGTTTATTTTGATTTTGATAAGTTCAATTTAAATAGCAAATCTCTCCAAACTCTAAAAAGTGCCGTTTCAGCTATGAAAGATAATAAATCTATTCGCATCACAATTGCTGGACATGCCGATGAAAGAGGAACTAGGGAATACAATTTAGCTTTAGGACAAAGAAGAGCTGATGCTGTAAAAGATTATTTTGTTTTGAGCGGTATAGACAAAAATAGAATTAGTGTAAAAAGTTATGGGGAAGAAAGACCAGCATCCTATGGGTCTGATGAAGTTAGTTATTCTAAAAATAGAAGAGCTGAAATTAACTAAATAAATGCTTAAACAAAGAATAATATTTTCATTATTTTTTATACATTCATCTTTTTTAATTTCTGAAGATGATAACGTAGAAGTTGATTTATTATTTTTAAAAATACAAGAATTAGAGTCAGAAATTGCTGAACTGAGAAATATTTTAGAATCTCAAGATTATTTAATTCAAAAACTAATACAAGAATCTGCAGATGATTCAGAATCTAGTGAAGATTATAGCAACATTGCCTCAGATAATACTGTAAGGTTTGCAGGAATTGATGATACAAGAAGTAAAGAAGAGGTGTATAAAACTGCAATACAGTCTCTTCAAGATCAAGACTTTGAAAAGGCTAGCTCTTTATTCAAATTTTTTGTTGATAATTTTAAAGATGAAGAAAAATTACCTCTTTCAATTTTTTGGTTAGGAGAGATAGCATTGATTCAAAACAATTTACAATCATCACAAGAATATTTCTTACAATTAGTTAATCTATATCCCTCTCACTATAGAACTCCTCTTGCTCACAAGAAAATTGGAGATATTTTTCTTAAAAAAAATGAAATTGATAAGGCAAAAGATAAATATAATTTTGTGATTAGAGAATATCCAAATGATGCAGCCTCATCTTTGGCCTTGCAGTTATTGAAAAATATGGAATAATCACCTTTTTTTATTATGCATTACCATGGGTCGCTAGCTCAGCTGGTAGAGCAGTTGGCTTTTAACCAATTGGTCACAGGTTCGAATCCTGTGCGACCCACCATTCATCAGGCATAATGTTTAAATGAAAGTTAAAAATACCTTTCTGACAAGTTTTTTGTTCTTTTTAGTTTTAGCATCTTGGTATGTCATCAGAGGTATCAGAAATGAAATGGCTGTAGAAAATTATGGCCAAGATTTTTTATTAATACTTTTGTCCTTTACGGCACTGACCATGCTAATAATCAATCCAATATATTCATGGATTGCTTCTAGAAAAAACTTTAAAAAAATAATTACATATTGTTACTCATTTTTGATAATGAACCTATTTGTTTTTATTCTTTACTCTCGTTCACTAGGTGAAGGTGATGTAACTCAAGAGATTTGGTTGGGGAGAGTATTTTATGTTTGGTGTAATATATATTCTTTTTTTGTTGTTTCAATTTTTTGGGTACTAGTAATCAACATATTTAGAGATTCTCAGTCAAGAAAACTATATGGATTTATCATGGCAGGCGGATCATTGGGAGCAATTGTTGGTTCTGAGATATCAGTAAGACTCTCAGAATCATATACAAATTATGGTTTAGAATTATTCGCACTTTCATCTTCTTTATTATTATTTCTTGCAATTATTGTCGCTACATACTTAGTCAATCTTAATAATTCTGAGGTACTTATTAAAAAAGTAGGTGGAAATTGGTCTGATGCTATTTCAAATATAATTTCAGTAAAAGAGGTTAAGTCCGTTGCTTTATATTCATGGTTATTCACTGCATTGATGACAGTTCAGTGGATTAGCGCAATACCAATTATTGAATCTTATTCAGATTTATCATCAGATAGAATAGTATTATTTAATCGTATTGAGCAATTAGTTTCGCCTTTAACTTTAATAACTCAGCTAACACTCACATATCTAGTTATATCTTACCTTGGTACATCGATGATCCTAATTGTTTATGGTTTGCTTTTTATTGTTGTTTTTCTTTTATATGGTTTTATGCCATCTGTAGGTGTGGTGGTTTTTTCTCAAGCTTTATTAAGAGTTTTTGAATATGGATTTAACAAACCTAGTAGAGAAATTATTTATAGCCAATTAAAGAAAAAAGATAGATATAAATCAACTGTGTTCATTGATACTTTTGTAACTAGGTTTGGGGATCTAAGCGGTAGCCTCTTTGTGGGTCTTGGTAAAGTACTAACAATAAGTATTACTGCTGTTCCACTTCTAGCAATACCATTCGCTGGTATTTTTTCATTGACTGGATATAAAATTTCAAAAATGTTCCAGCAACAGTCTAAAAACCCCTAGATTTTGCAATAGCTTTTTTTATAGAAATAATCCTATCCATTATCTTCTCTGAAACTTGAAAATTATTCTTTGTTAGTTTTGATGCAAACTCTAATTGTGCTAATGCTTCTTCATTTTGACCTAAAAGAAGAAAATACTCTGCTCTTGATTGATGATACCCAACAATATTTTTGCTTGATCTTTCAATTTCAGAAAGTAACAACCAAAGCTGAGGGTCTTCATTTCTTATTATTAAGAGATCTCTAATTATTTCTTCAGATTCATAGTATCTTTCCATTTGAAGTAATAATTTTGATTTTGCAACTGATAACGGATAATTTCTTGGAGAAATTTCAAGGAACTTATTAACAAGTGATAAAGCACTTTCATATTTTTTTGATTTTGTGAGAATTTCAACTTTAGAAGTATTTAAAAATAAATTCGTTGGATATTCTTCTAACAAAATGTTTATTAGTTTTTCAGATTCTTTATGCTTGTTATTTTTACTATGAGCTAAAGCTAGACCATAAATATTTTCTATAGATTTATTTTCATTCAGTCTTGCTTTAAATTCTCTTACAGATTGAATGGGTATTTTTTCATAAAAAACTTCAAGCCTAGATTTGATAAAAGAGTATTCTAAAGAATTAAGTTTTGTACCTTCTTCTGCAAAGCCCTCTGCAGCATTAAATGCATCATTTATACGGGATGATGAGAGGGGATGTGTAAGAAGAAATTCTGGTGGAGCTTCTCCAGAAAGTCTTCTTAAATTATTCATATTTGTGAACATTTCTCCCATCGACTTTGGGTTATATCCTGCTCTTATAAGATTGCTAAAGCCGACTCTATCAGCTTCTTTTTCAAATAATCGACTATATCTTAAGTTTTGAGTTTGAAGCATTGCTGGGCCTACAATCATGGCATTTGGATTATTACTTATAACAGCTAAAGCTATCGAAGAGATCATGGTTAAAGTAGAAGCCAGACTCCTATCTTTTGCATTGAGAATATTTCTAGCGAAGTGCCTTTGACTAAGATGAGCAAGCTCATGAGCCATTACAGATGCAAATTGTGCTTCATTATCTGCATTTAAAAATAATCCGCCATTAACTCCAATTATGCCACCAGGAGCAGCAAAAGCATTTAAAGTACTGTCGTCAATTATTAATACAGTAAATATTCTATTTTGTACTTCACTATATTCTGAAAGTTTATATGTTAATAACTCAGTGTACTCCTGTATGAGCGGGTCTGATATTAAAGGAGCTTGAAAATAAATTTGCTTTAAAAACTCTTTGCCAATAATGTTTTCTTCAGCAATAGATACTGCACCAGAAACTCTATCACCCAGCTCTGGAAGAATTAATTTTTCTTGAGCCTGCAAGGTAATAAAAGTAATCAAAATTATAATAACTATGTTTATCTTCTTCATTTGTATAAAGTGCTTTAAACACATCAAAGCTAACATAAATAGACGATTTAGATTAATATATCTCATGATTGACGCAATATTGTTAATTATTTGACACTTTTGCACAAAGTTTAGTTCAAATATAAAAAGAAATTAGATATATATATGTTAGAAGAATTTAATAAAGTCTTAAAAAAAATATTTAGCAATGAAGAAACTATTATATTTTCATTTGCATTATTAATTTTTTTCATTGTTATATCATTTTTTGGATCAGTTTTAACGCCATTTATCATAAGCATCATAGTTGCCTACTTGCTTGTGGGTATGCAAAAAAAGATACAGTCTTACAATATTAGTGAAAAAATATCTCTAGTTATTACTTTTTCTGTTTTTATTGTAACTGGCGCAGCTCTAGTAATTTGGCTTGTTCCACTTCTGTATACTCAATTACAAGCTTTCGTTCTAGATGCTCCAAATTTAATTAATAACTTTCGTGATTTTATTTCTGAGCTGCCATCAAAGTTTCCTGACTTAGTTTCATCTGATCAAATCACTATTTTCTTTCAAGCAGTTACTGAGGAAGTATCAGCACTTACACAAAATATTGTTAAAACATCAATATCAAGTATTCAAAGTGCTATAACAGTTCTTTTGTATATAATATTATTCCCAATTCTTGTTTATTTTTTTCTTTTTGATAGAAAAAATATTATAGATGGCTTTTTAAAGGTTATTCCCGGTAGAAGAAAGATGCTTACAAGTATTTGGACCGAAATGGATATCCAGCTAAGCAATTATGTGAGAGGTAAAACAATTGAAATATTTATTGTTGGCATTGTTGCTGCAATAATTTTTTCATCATTAGGCTTGAGGTATTCAGCGTTATTATCAGTGCTAGTCGGCTTATCAGTCATAATACCTTTTGTTGGTGCATTTTTAGTAACAATCCCAGTTGTAGTTGTCGGTCTTCTTCAATTTGGCTTGGGTACACAATTTACAATATTAATAAGCTTATATTTGTTACTACAGGCTTTGGATGGAAACCTCTTAGTACCAATTATATTTTCTGAAACACTTAAACTTCATCCTGTGATAATAATACTCGCCGTATTTATTTTTGGAAGCATGTTTGGTTTCTGGGGAGTCTTTTTCTCTATTCCAATAGCAACTTTTATTAAAGCTGTATGGAATGCATGGCCTTCATCATTGCCAGATGAATCAAGTTAGCTCTTTTACTGCTTCTAGTACTTCAGCAACGTGACCCTTAACTTTTACTGATCGCCATTCTCTAACAACCACACCTTTATCATTAATTATAAAGGTGCTTCTATCAACACCAATATATTCCCTTCCATACATTGACTTTAATTTCATGACATCAAAGGCTTTACATACTTTTTCATCTGGATCTGAAAGAAGCTCAAAAGGAAAAGATTGTTTTAATTTGAAGTTTTCATGAGATTTAATTGAATCTCTTGATACACCAATAATATCAGTATTATATTTTTTAAAAATTTTGTATTGATCTCTAAACTCTTGTCCCTCTGTTGTGCAGCCTGGAGTACTATCCTTTGGATAAAAATATATAACAAGATTTTTTCCAATAAAATCATCATTAGATAAAATTTTGTTTCTTGTACATTCGGCTTTAAATTTCGGAGATTTTTTTCCTAATAAACTTTTACTCATTTTTTTACCTTGTAAGAATTTTATTCAAAATAGTGTATAGTCCTATTTTTTACTGAATTATTATTTCATGCAAGTATTACATGGCAGTTTTGTTGCAATAGTCACCCCTTTTAAAAAGAATGGTGAAATTGACTATGCAGTTCTTGAAAACCTAATAGATTGGCATATTGCTGAGGGAACTAATGGCATCGTATCTGTAGGAACAACAGGGGAATCTGCAACCTTGAATGTATATGAACATATAGATGCAATAGAGCATACAGTAAAATATGTTAATAAAAGGATACCAGTGATTGCTGGCACAGGTGCAAATTCAACCCAGGAAGCAATTGATCTTTCTATTGAGGCTAAATCCAAAGGTGCTGATTATACTTTGCTTGTAACACCATATTACAATAAACCAAACCAAAAGGGCTTGATTGCTCATTATGAAAAAATTGCAGACTCAGTTGATATAGGACACATTTTATATAATGTGCCCTCAAGAACAGCATGTGATCTAAAACCTGAAACGGTTGATATACTCTCAGAGCATAAAAATATTGCTGGTGTAAAAGAAGCTGTAGATGATATGGAACGTATAAAGCAATTAGTCAAAATATCGCAAAAACAAGAAAATTTTTCAATTCTTTCTGGAGATGATCCAACATTTGCTAATGCACTTAAAATTGGTGCTCATGGTGTTATATCAGTTGCTGCAAATATAATACCTAAGATAATTTCGAGTATATGTTTTGATTTACTCAACGGTAATGAAGATAGCGCATTGGATTTAAATAATAAATATGCAAATTTATACAATCTATTGTTTGTAGAGTCTAATCCCATTCCGGTTAAGTGGATGCTTTTTAAGATGAATTTAGTTCAAAATCATATTAGATTGCCTTTAGTTGAATTAGATGAAACTTATCATGAGAAAATATTGTCTGAGCTATATAATTTAAAACTAATGTGATGAAAAATTTAATTTTATTAACTATTATTATTTCTACTACTTCATGTTCCTATTTTTCTGGACCTGAAGGAATGTTTCCATCAACAAAAGAAAATTTTTTAGAAGAAAAGGTAGCAAAAGATATAAATCTTCCACCTGAGTTAAATCTTAAAAGCAAGGAAAATCACTATCCAGTAGTTAAAAATTTTGAAGTTTTAGAAAATTCAGCCATACCTAAACCAAGACAAATTTTTTCTTCTTCTGGTAATAGTTCAGTTCAATTGAGAAGGCTCGGAGAATTAATGTGGATCTATGTAGAAACTCTACCATCAACCTCCTGGCCAATTAGTAAAAGTTACTGGGAAACATCAGATTATGAAATCATAACTACCAACCCTGTTACTGGAGAGGTAGATATTAATCTTGATAGCTCATCTAAGTTGAAAATGACTATTGAGCATGGAATTAAGGAAGCTTCTACTGAAATATTCTTATTGCAGTTAGACAAAGAAACAAACAATATAGTTTCAAATCCTGAATTAATTCAATCTGAACTTAGCAGCCTTGTAAACTATTTTGCAGAAACAGTTGGCCAATTTTCTGGAACATCTTTAGCTGCACAAAATTTAAACGACCTTAAAAAGGCAAAAATATTTGTTGAAAATGGTAGAACTGTTATTGAGCTTGGTCTAAGTTATGAACGAGCGTGGTCATCTGTTTCAAAAGCAATAGAAGCAGCCAATATTGTTACAAATGATAAAAATAGAAGCGAAGGTATTTTTTACGTCAGTCAAGCTCTAGAAGAAAAAGATGGCTTCTTTTCTTTTTTTAGTAGAAGAAGTAACAACAATGATAAAACAAATTTCAAAGATTCAGATTTTCAAGTGAAGATAACAAAGAAAAATAATAAAACATATGTAAGAGCATATTCAAAAGATGGTAAAATTGAAGATGCTGAAAGTATAATCTCAAAAATTAATGAATCTCTAAGTTAAGGCAAAACATGGAAAAAATTAAAGAAATAACAAAAGGAAAAGCAAAGTCATTATTTAGCACATCTGACGATGATCAACTGGTGATGCACTTTAGTGACGATACTTCTGCATTTGATGGCAAAAAGAAAGAAGCTTTATTAGGTAAAGGCGCTGTTAACAATCAATTTAATGCATTTATTATGGATCATCTTGAAAAAAATGGTGTTGAGACTCATCACATTAAAGTACTTAACAGTAATGATTCTCTTGTTTATAGGTTAGATATGTTTCCTATTGAATGTGTTATAAGAAATAGAGCATCTGGATCAATATGTAGAAGATTAGGCACTGAAGATGGGCTTATATTAGAGAATCCTTTATTTGAATTCTTTTTAAAAGATGATGATTTAGGTGATCCATTAATAAATGACGAGCACATTATTTCTTTTGGTTGGGCTAACAAAGATCAAATCGAGAAGATGAAAGAGCTTACTTATAAAGTAAATACGGTCTTAAAAGAGTTATTCATTAACTCTAATTTAATATTAGTAGATTTTAAAGTTGAATTTGGTGTTTGCAGTCACGGCAAGATTTTATTGGCTGATGAGTTTACTCCAGATGGATGTAGGTTATGGGATTCTGAAACTTTAAAGAAGATGGATAAAGATAGGTTTAGACAAGGTCTTGGTGATGTTGTTGAATCATATCATCAGGTTGCTGATAGACTTGGTATGAATATAATAGTTGACTAAATTAGTCAAGTATTTATAATTCATGCGTGAAATTAACTACAAAAAGTAAGTACGCTGTTAATGCATTAGTAGAACTTCATCTTTTGGCTTCAGAAGGTCCAGTTTCTTTATCAGATATCTCTGCTAATCAAAATATTGAAATATCATATTTAGAGCAAATTTTCAGAAAGCTTAGGCTTTACGGGATAGTTGCTAGTTCTAGAGGTCGTAATGGTGGTTATCATTATGCCAAGGATCCAGCATTAGTTACAATCAAAGATATCATGAATGCTGTTGAAGAAGACTTAGATGCAACAAGTTGTAGTGGCATGAGTACCTGCAATGATGGAAAAAAATGCAATACCCATAACTTATGGCATGAGCTTAATGACGTGGTAAACAATTACTTAAGTAATATAACAATTAATAGACTTGTAGAAACCAACAATGACCCATATATAAAGTTAAGAGAGATTGTATAAATGACTGAAAAATCAACCATATATTTAGACTATGCATCAACTACTCCTGTTGATCCTCGTGTAGCATCAAAGATGATGGAGTATCTTACACCTGATGGTGAATTTGGTAACCCAGCTTCTCGTTCTCACCGATACGGATGGAAAGCTGACGATGCTGTTGAAGAGGCCAGATCACATGTAGCTAACCTTGTGAACGCAGATCCAAGAGAAATTGTATGGACATCTGGTGCTACTGAGGCTGATAATCTTGCTGTAAAAGGTGTTGCCAGATTTTATAAATCTAAGGGAAATCATATTATTACTTCAAAAATAGAACATAAAGCTGTTTTAGATCCATGTAGACAATTAGAACGAGAGGGTTTTGAAGTTACTTATCTTGAGCCCAATGAATTCGGTATTATTCAACCTGGGCAGGTAAAAGAGGCCATAAAAGAATCTACAATATTAGTTTCATTAATGCATATCAATAATGAGCTTGGAACATTAAACGATTTGCAATCAATTGGAGAAATTACAAGAGAATCAGGTGTATTTTTCCATGTTGATGCTGCTCAAAGTACTGGAAAAGTAGAAATTGATCTTTCAACACTGCCTGTAGACTTGATGTCATTTTCTGCTCATAAAACTTATGGACCAAAAGGCATTGGTGCTTTGTTTGTAAGAAGAAAGCCAAGAGTAAGAATCGAAGCATTAATTCATGGTGGAGGCCACGAAAGAGGCATGAGGTCTGGAACATTAGCCCCTCATCAAATTGTTGGCATGGGAGAAGCATTTAGAATTGCTAAATTAGAAATGACAAAAGATCATGAAATGATTGCAAAATACCATGAAAAATTTTTAGACGAAGCTATGAAAATTGAACATGTTTATATTAATGGTGACTTAAAGAATAAAGTCCCAAATATACTTAATATGAGCTTTAATTTTGTTGAAGGAGAATCATTAATAATGGGTCTTAAAGATATTGCGGTATCCTCAGGCTCAGCTTGCACTTCTGCAAGCCTAGAGCCTTCATATGTCTTAAGAGCTCTTGGAAGAAAAGATGAATTAGCTCACAGCTCAATAAGATTTTCTTTTGGCAGGTTTACAAAACAAAGTGATGTAGATAAAACTTTATCAATATTAAATAATGTGGTTGATAGATTAAGGGAACTTTCTCCACTTTGGGAAATGCATCTAGATGGAATTGATTTAGATACTGTAACCTGGAATACACATTAATAATGGAGGCTTGAAATGGCTTATAGCAAAAAAGTTGTAGACAAATTTGAAAATACTTTAAATGATCCAAAGGCATTTAATGTAGGTAGATTTGACCCAAAAGAAGAAAATGTCGGAACAGGTATGGTTGGAGCACCAGCCTGTGGAGATGTTATGAAATTGCAAATAAAGTGCGAGCCGTCTGGTAATACGCATGTAATAAAAGATGTGAAATTTAAAACTTACGGATGTGGTTCTGCCATAGCATCTTCAAGTGAACTTGTTGATATGCTTATTGGCAAAACCTTAGAAGAAGCAAAAGCTATCAAAAACAAAGAGATTGTTGATGCCCTTGAACTACCTCCAATAAAAATACATTGCTCCGTTTTAGCTGAAGATTCAATAAAACAAGCAATAGAAGATTACGAATCAAAACAATAAATAACCATGAAAGTTTTTAGCTCAACAGACTTAAACTTTTCAGATTCTGCAATTGACCACTTTTTATCAAGCCTTGAAAATCGTGGCAAAGGTGCTGGAATTAAGATTGGAGTTAAAAAAGCAGGATGTTCAGGCTATGAATATTTTTTTGATTATGTTGACTCTTTTGATGATGACGGTGTTATTTTCGAAAAAAATGGATGCAAAATTTTTGTTGATAACAGCAGTCTAGACTTTTTAAAAGGTAGTCTAGTTGATTATCAAAAAGATGGCCTTAACCAAGGAATAAAATTTGTAAATCCAAATGCTAAAGCAGTATGTGGTTGTGGTGAAAGCTTTACCATATAGCAATGCCTAAGATAAAAATCTTACCTCATGAAGACCTTTGTCCTGAAGGAGCTTTGTTCGAAAATCAACCTGATGAAACTATATGTGAGGCGGCTCTAAGAAATGGTATACAAATAGAGCATGCATGTGAGATGTCTGCAGCATGCACAACCTGTCATTGTATTGTTCGTAAAGGCTTTGATAGTTTAGATGAAGCAAGTGAAATTGAAGAAGACCTTCTAGATAAAGCATGGGGACTTGAGCAAACATCAAGACTTAGTTGTCAGGCAATACCTAAAGATGAAGATATTGAAATTGAAATACCTAAATACAATATTAATATGGTTTCAGAGAATCACTAATGAATAGTTTAGATTGGTTGCATACAAATGATATCGCTATCGAGCTTTCAGAAAAATTTCCAGATATTGATCCTCAATGGATAAGTTTTCCTGATCTGCATAATAAAATTTGCAATCTAGATGGATTTATCGGAGATCCAAACAAATCAAACGAAAAAATTCTTGAAGCTATTCAGATGTTATGGATAGAAGAATCTAAATAACTTTCATATAATACCTAAAATTTTTTATAAGGAATTCAAAATGGCAACAGAACGCACATTATCTATAATCAAACCAGATGCAGTATCAAAGAATATTATTGGCAAAATAATCTCCAGATTTGAGGATAATGGTCTTTATATTGTTGCTGGCAAACTTATACAGCTCGATGATGAAATGGCATCAGGATTTTATGCTGAACATGAAGGCAGACCTTTCTTCAATGATCTTAAAAAGTTCATGACATCTGGTCCAGTTTTTGTTCAGGTGCTTGAAGGCGAGGGAGCAATTCAAAAAAATAGAGAACTTATGGGCAACACTAACCCACAAGAAGCCGATCCTGGAACAATAAGAGCAGATTTTGCAAATAGCATAGATGCTAATGCTGTTCACGGATCTGATTCTGAAAAAAGCGCTGTAAGGGAAATAAATTATTTTTTCAACGAAGAAGAAATAGTATCTAAATAGATTTTGTCTGATAAAAAAATAAATCTTCTAGGGTATTCTCTTGAATCCCTAGAGGCTTTTTTTAATGATATTGGTGAGCCTAAATTCAGGGCTAAACAATTAATTAAATGGGTTCATCAGAAAGGTATCCTTGATTTTAGTCAGATGACTGACTTCAATAAAATTCTTAGAGAGAAGCTTGAATTAATAGCTTGTCTTAGAACACCAATGGTTGAAAAGGTTTACAAATCTCCCGAGGGGACAATTAAGTATTTAGTAAAACTTGAATCAGGATCTATGATTGAAATGGTAAGAATACCAGAAAAGAAAAGAATGACTCTCTGTATATCATCACAGGCAGGCTGTGCTCTTCAATGCACTTTTTGTGCCACAGGAGCACAAGGATTTGAAACAAATCTTACCCCTGATGAAATTATTGGCCAATTATGGCTTGCTAATTTTTATCAAGATGATGAACCTCCAATTACTAATGTAGTATTTATGGGTATGGGAGAACCGCTGTTAAATTTTGAACCCGTTATTGAATCAGCAAAGATAATGAAGGAACAGCTTGCATATGGACTTTCAAGAAAAAGAATAACTATAAGCACTTCGGGTATAACACCTCAAATAGATAAACTATGTAATGAAATAGACGTCTCTTTAGCAATATCCCTTCATGCGCCAACAAATGAATTGAGAGATGAAATAGTTCCAATAAATAAAAAATACCCAATAAGTAATCTAATCAATTCATGCAACAATTACTTAAAAAACTATGATGGTAAAAGAAGTATTACCATAGAATATATTTTGATTGATGGCATTAATGATTCGGAAGAATTGGCAAGAAAACTAGCAAAACTATTATCAAATATATCGTGTAAAATTAATTTAATACCTTTCAATCCTTTTGAGGGCTCAAACTATATGCGCTCCAAAACAAAGACCATTGAAAATTTTAAGAAAATTCTTATGGATAAAGGTTTTATAACAACATTAAGAGTTACAAGAGGAGACGCAATTGATGGGGCTTGTGGTCAGCTTGTTGGCAAATTAAATAAATCGATTAAAGGTAAGAAACTCATATCTCATAAACTCATATCATGACAGAAAATTTGAAGTCAGCCGGTTCAGCAAAAGTTGGTAAGGTTTTTAAGGTAGCACGAAAAGAGCTTGGCTTAAGTAAAGTTGAAGTCTCGAACTCCGCATTTATGAATATTAGATACATTAATGCAATAGAGTCTGGTGACTATTCTATCTTCCCAAGCGAAGGCTTTGCTAAAGCATATTTTATCAAATACCAAGATTTTTTATCAATTGAATGTGAGTTTCCTCCAATATATCAAAATAATAATAGACAAGATGAAATCATCAAAAAATCTATTGCTAAAATTAATCCATCATTCATACCAATCATTAGAGCAGGAGTTATAGTTTTTATGATTGTTCTGTCGGTCTATATAATAAAAGTTAGTTTGTCTTCAGAAACTAAGAATAACGATTCATCTCTAGTAAAAGAAACATTAACAAATAAAGAATTAAATAAAATTGGCGAAGCTCTTAATTTTAATAATTCAATAGAAACCCCTGTAAATTTAATAGAGGAGAAACCTATAATTAATTCATCAAATAAACTCATTTTTAGCTTCTTTGATGAATGTTGGATTGAAATATATTCATATGATGAGTTGATAATTAATAAGTTATTCAAATATGGAGATAGCTTTGAGGTTGAGATCGAAAGACCTTTTAAAATTGTTGTTGGCAATGCAGAAGCTATAGAAGCTTCATATAATGGCAATAACATTGATTTTATTACTAATGCTAATAGACTTAACGTAAGTACTATTATGTTTAATGATGAGTAATTGGATTAAAAGAAAAGAAACCTCTGTTGTTAATGTAGGGGGTGTGCTGGTTGGTGGAGGCAACCCAATTGCAATACAATCTATGACCAACACCAATACTTCAGATGTTCTAGCTACTGTTAATCAAATTAATGAATTACAAGCAGCAGGTGCTGACATAGTCAGAGTATCTGTTCCTGGTTTTGATGAAGCCAAAGCATTTAAAGAAATCAAAAGTATTGTAACTATTCCTTTGGTTGCTGATATTCATTTTGATTATAAGATTGCTATTGAAGTTGCTGATACTGCAGATTGTTTAAGAATAAACCCTGGTAATATTGGCAAAGAATCAAAAATTAAAGAAGTTATTTGTGCTGCATTAGATAACGATGTTCCAATAAGGGTAGGTGTTAATGCTGGCTCGCTTGAAAAAGATCTACAAAAAAAATATGGTGAACCCAATGCTGATGCACTTGTTGAATCAGCTCTAAGACATGTAGACATATTAGATAGATTTAACTTTGATAATTACAAAATGAGTCTTAAAGCTTCTAATATTGAGATGACTGTTGATGCGTATAGAAAAATATCTAATTTGATTAATCAGCCTCTTCATTTGGGCATAACTGAAGCAGGTAGTTTTCGTGCCGGTACAGTAAAATCCTCAATTGGGGTTGGAATGCTTTTGTCTGAAGGTATAGGTGACACTATTAGAATATCACTAGCTTCCAATCCAGTTGATGAGATTAAAGTTGGTTGGGATATCTTGAAAAGTCTTAATATAAGAAGTAGGGGAGTAAAAATTATTGCTTGTCCTAGCTGCTCTAGACAAAACTTTAATGTAATTGAAGTAGTCAATGACTTAGAAGACAGACTAGAGGACATATCTGATGATATAGAAGTTGCAATTATTGGATGTTATGTAAATGGCCCAGGAGAAAGCAAGGCAGCAGAAATTGGTTTAACAGGAGCAAGTCCAAAAAATTTACTTTATGTTGATGGAATGCCTAATAAAAAAATTAGCAGTGAAAATTTAGTAAAAGAAATAGAAGAAAAAGTTAGAGAAAAACTATCATTGAGAAACTCAAAAGATATTATTGCGAGAGGATAAATTGGATAAAATTCAATCATTAACAGGCATGCTAGATCTATATGATGATGGCGATATGACCAACACGTCTTCTAGATTGTTTGAAGTAGAAAGAGTGGTTAAAGATATATTTTTAAATTATAAGTTCCAAGAAATACGCACCCCTATTCTCGAGGATGCAAGCTTATATAAAAGAAGTGTTGGTGACTCTTCGGACATTGTGAATAAAGAAATTTATTCTTTCAATGATAGAAATGATAAAACTATTGCAATGAGACCTGAAGGAACTGCAAGCGTTATTAGATCTATAGTTGAAAAAAAATTAGATCAAGAAAACCATAAATTATGGTACATGGGTCCTATGTGGCGCTATGAAAGACCACAAAAGGGAAGATATAGACAATTTACTCAAGCCGGCATTGAAATACTTGGTATACCAGAGGGCTTGCCAGAGTATGAAATGGTCTCAGTTGTATGTTCGATTATTAATAAATTTAAACTAAAGAATTGTTGTATAAAAATTAATCATTTAGGCACAAGACAAAACAAAGCATCATTTTGCAAAGCTCTTGTTGATTTTTTGGAGCCATATAAAAAAGATCTAAATGAAAAAGATATAGAAAGACTTCAAAAAAATCCATTAAGAGTACTTGATTCAAAAAATTCTGAAACTCAAACAATTCTAAAGAATGCACCTTCTATAAAAGAGTTTATTGATAAGGCCTCAATTCAGATGTTGAATTCAATCAAGAATGAGTTCTCAGATTTATGTAAAATTGAAATCGATTTCAATTTGGTTAGAGGTTTAGATTATTATTCTGGTTTTGTATTTGAAGCCATATCATCAGAGCTGGGTGCACAAGATTCATTTTTAGGTGGCGGTAGATATGACCAACTTTCCACTCAATTGGGAGGAAAGGACATGCCTTCAATTGGAATGGCTATTGGGCTTGAAAGGTTGGCAAATATTGTAAACCCAACAAAACAAAACAGAAAATTGGTTTCTTTTATTATCGCGGCTAGCAATTTAGAGCCAAAAGCATATAAAATAGCGCACCATCTAAGATCTTTAAATAAAGATGTTGTTCTTGATATAAGTTTATCTGAAGGTAGTTTGAAATCTAAGATGAGAAAAGCAAATAAAAACAATGCAGATTTTGCTATTATTCTTGGTGAAGAAGAGTTAAAAAATAAATCAGTAGTTATTAAGCCACTAAAAGATGAACTTAAAGAGCAGCAGGCTGTCTCAATTGATGATCTATACAGTTTTTATAAAGCATTATAATTACAGGAAATACTATGAACGAAGTTTTTGAAAATAATACAGCAGTCACAAAGTTACGAAATTTTTACGTTAAATATCAAAAATTAATCATAGCTATATTTATTTTATTAGCTTTCTTGATAACAGCATATATTGTCAACTTACAGTTAGAGAAGAAAAACAATGAACAAGCTGCTGAAATATATAATAAGTGGATTGCGCAAGAAATAGATACTGAGGAAGGAAAAAATGCATCTAATGAATTTTTTCAGGAACTAACAGATTCATTTCCATCTTCAGGATATTCAATGATTGCAATACTAAACAAGGCTACACTTGAAGCCAAAGTTGGTAATTTAGATAATTCTTACGAAAAATTTAATCAATTAAAAGAAATGAGCGATGGGTTTGGTGGAAATAAACTATTTAATAAAATAGCTAGAATTAACTTAGCTAGGATTTTATATGCCAAGGAAGAATTTGATAAAGCCCTAGGCGTTCTTGATATTTATACAACATCAACAGACGCTTTAATACATGAGCTTATTGGCGATATTTTAAGCAAACAAGATAAAAAAGATTTAGCAATTGAGCAATATGATTTAGCTAAGCAAAAATATTCTAACGAAGCATCTATATCCATTGTTTCTATGAAAATTTCAAATTTAGCAATTTAATAAAAGAAAAATGAAAATAGACCATTCTTTTACTAAACTTTTAAGTATTTTTACTATGCTGATATTTTTTTCGGCATGCTCTTCATTGTCATCATTAAAATTTTGGGGTGACGATGAAGCAGACATAGATGAGCCTAAAGCTCTAAATAAAGTTTCAACCTCACAAAATATTAATATTAGATGGAATGAGTCATTTGAGGGAGAGAACACGCTTGGTAATTTTCTTCCTTCTTTTAGCTCACAATTGGTTTATTTTTCGGACTCTAATGGAAATATTAAATCCTTGAATTCTTCAAATGGAAAAACTAATTGGGAAAAGAATTACGGTGAATTATCTGCTGGAATATCAGCAGGTTTTGATATTTTAGTTGTATCAGATATCTCTGGAAATGTAATTTCACTCGATCAAGAAAATGGTGAAGAATTATGGAAAACTAATGTTAAAGCTCAGGTTTTGTCATCAGCTGCAATTAGCCCAAAATTCGTAGTTGTAAAAACAGATTCTGGTGAATTAATCGCATTAGATAAAAATAACGGAGTTATTTCATGGTCATATAGGTCTAAACTGCCTGCACTTACTATAAGAGGAAGTAGTAGTCCAGTTATAGATGCAAATCAGGTCTACACAACATTTGATAACGGCAGGATGGGTGTTTTTGATTTGGATACCGGATTTCCATTATGGGATGGTGCAATATCGTATGTAAGCGGGTCCTCGGAGCTTGAAAATATAATTGATTCTGATTCTTCGCCATTAATTGAAGGCGGGTATGTTTATACAACTAATTATCAAGGTAACCTAAATATTTTTGATATTTCACAGAAAAGATCAGTATGGCAGTCACAATCCTCATCTTTTTATTCTCCACTCTTAATTAAAGGTTTAATAGTTCTTGTTGAATCCAAATCAAACTTTAAAACTTTTTTTGCTAAAACACTTGAGGAGTCATGGATTTCTGACAGTTACTTAAATAGAAATCTTTCTAACCCTATAAGCAATTCTGGTTTTATTATAGTCGGTGATTTTGAGGGTTACATACATATTATTGATCCTGTTAATGGTAAAACTGTTGGTAGA